>DBFWKV010000052.1:0-101210 GCA_048465795.1 Alistipes sp. | reverse complement strand
GAAAGATTCAGAATTAAAAATTAAAAATTAAAAATTAAAAATTGAAAATTGAAAATTAGGCTCCCCCTTCGGGGTCTTTTCCACCTTGCGGCACGGCAGAGTACGCACTCCGTGCGCCCTTGTCCGCGACTGTTGCATCGGTTCACTTTTCGCTTCTCCGATGCGTGACGGAACCATCCACACGGTAAACCGCATCGCAGATGCCGATCTCGACGGGGTCACCGTCGCAGTCCACCCCGACAGCATCGTGCGTCGCACGCACCGTAAGCACGCGCCCACGGTAGTTTATCTTGAAGGTCAGCGACTTCCACGATTCGGGCAAAACGGGTGAGAAGGTCAGCATTTCGTCGCGCATCCGCATACCGCCGAAGCCTTCGACCACCGACAGCCACGACCCGGCCATCGACGTCACGTGGCACCCCTGCTCGACCTCCCGGTTGTAGTCGTCCAGATCGAGGCGCGCGGTACGCAGGTAGAGTTCGTAAGCCCGCTCCCGCTCACCGAGCTTCGCGGCGAGAATGGCATGGACGCAGGGTGAGAGCGACGATTCGTGGACGGTGCGCGGCTCGTAGAAATCGAAATTGCGGCGCAGCGCCTCCCGATCGAAGTACTCCTCGAAGAAGTAGAGTCCCTGCAGCACGTCGGCCTGCTTGATGAAGCATGAACGCAGGATCCGGTCCCACGACCATTTCTGGTTGATGGGGCGCTCGGCGGGATCGAGGTCCTTCACCAGCACCTGCTCCTTGTCCAGATAGCCGTCCTGCTGGAGGAATATGCCCAGTTCCCGGTCTTCTCCCAAATACATATTGTCTGCGATTTCCCGCCAGCGGGCTGTCTCCGCC
Organism: Alistipes sp.; assembly: GCA_048465795.1. GTDB lineage: Bacteria > Bacteroidota > Bacteroidia > Bacteroidales > Rikenellaceae > Alistipes. The sequence continues at coordinate 100,368 of DBFWKV010000052.1, read as the reverse complement.
GCTTCGTCGAAAGCCCTTCTTTCGCAAACGCGCGCATAGTCCGCAGGGCGGTTTTCGCGCACCCATGCGGCGGATCGGGCGGCATAGCGCATCGACCAGCAGGCGATGTAGGAGGTGTACCAGTTGTTGTTAACGTTGTTCTCGTACTCGTTGGGACCCGTCACGCCCAGCATGACGTATTTCCGCCGGGCCTCCGACCAGGTGATCCGTTGCGCCCAGAAGCGGGCGACGGACAGCAGCACCTCCAGTCCGTATTCGGCCAGATAGGCCCGGTCGCCGGTATAACGGATATAATTATAGATGGCGTAGGCGATGGCTCCGTTGCGATGGATCTCCTCGAAGGTGATCTCCCATTCGTTGTGGCACTCCTCGCCGTTGACCGTTACCATCGGGTAGAGCGCTGCGCCCCCTTTAAAGCCCAGCTTCGCGGCGTTTTCGATCGCCTTGTCGAGCTGGTTGTAGCGGTAGATCAGCAATTCGCGCGCCACCTGTTCACCGCAAGTGGCAAGGTAGAACGGAAGGCAGTAGGCTTCCGTGTCCCAGTAAGTCACGCCGCCGTATTTCTCGCCCGTGAAGCCCTTCGGACCGATATTGAGGCGCGCATCGACCCCCGTGTAGGTTTGCAGCAGCATGAAGATGCAGAAGCGGATGCCCTGCTGGGCTGCGGCGTCGCCTTCGATGACGACATCGCACCGCTGCCACCGTTGCGCCCACGCCCGCTCCTGTTCGGCGAGCAGCGCATCGAAGCCCAGACGCAGGCCCTCCTGTGCAGCGGCACGGGCGGCAGGGATCAACTCCCCGGGCGCATGGTTGAGCGACGAGCAGATACCCGCATATTTGCAGATGACCGCCGGATCGCCCGCAGACCGCCGCACCGATGCCGTCGCACGCACCTTCATCGGTTCGGTCGTTACGGCGAAATCCGCACCATCGAGCGTACAACGCTGCGCCCAGGCCGCCTCGAAGCGGCTCTTGCGGGTGCGCATCCGCACCGCATCGGTTTCGGTGGAAACTTCTTCCCAGAACGTTTCGTCGTAGTTGGCATCGGCGTTGCGCACATGGGCATCGATAAAAGGCGTGAATCCGATCTCCATCTCCCGGTTCAAGGGGGTGACACTGTACCGAATCACCCCCAGTTCGCGGTGCTCCAGGGGCAGGAAACGCACGACTTCGGCCGCGACTTCCGCGCCGTTTTGCAGGATCACGGTCATTCGGCGTGTCAGCACGCCCCGGCGCATGTCCGTTTCGCGGTAAAACTCCTTCACCGCAGCCTTCGCCAGATCGAGCGGCTCGCCGTCGACCGTCACGCCCACGCCCGGCCAGAAGGCGGCGTTGAGCACCTTCGCAAAATATTCGGGGTAGCCGTTCTTCCACCACCCTACGCGCGTCTTATCCGGGTAATACACTCCACCCAGGTAGTTGCCCTGCAACGAAGAACCGGAATAGCCCTCCTCGAAGTTGGCCCGGCCGCCCATCACGCCGTTCCCCAGCGAAAAAAGCGACTCGGCGGATTTCACGCGGGCCGGATCGAAGCCGTCTTCGATGATCCGCCAGGGATCGATCCGGATTAAACGGTCTTTCATATCACTTATTATCAATTCGTTTCACAAGTTCGCCGAAGGTAAGCCCTTCGAAGGAGACGATCCGCATATCGGCGCGGGACAGGACATCGCTGCCCCCCACGCCCACGGCGCGCATTCCGGCCCGGTGCGCCGCCTCGATACCCGCCGCCGCGTCCTCGAACACCACGCACACGGAGGGTTCGGTCCCGACGGCCTCCGCCCCTTTGAGAAAAACTTCGGGATCGGGCTTCGGCCGCGAAACGAGCGTTCCGTCGACCACGGCATCGAACGCCGCCCGCAGGCCGCAACGGTCGAGAATCGTCCCTGCATTTTTCGAAGCCGAGCCGAGCACCGTAAAAATCCCCTGCCCCCGCACATCCGCGAGAAAATCCGCGACGCCGGGCAGTATGTCGCCGGAGGTCATGTCCGACACATATTCCAGGTAAATCGCATTTTTCTCGTCGGCGAGCCGCTCCTTCTCTGCGGTCGAAAACCGGCCGGACATGCCTCCGGCGGCCAGCACGATGTCGAGCGACGCCAGGCGGCTCACGCCCTTTGTCGCTTCGGCCACCGACGGCGTAAGGGTGAATCCCAACCTCCGGGCCAAAACGCCCCAGGCGAGAAAATGAAAACGGGCCGTATCGACTACGACTCCGTCCAGATCGAATATGCAGCAACGGATCATGTCGCAAAAGTACCATTTTTTCCGGAAAAGCACATAATATCTTTCCCCAACCGCCGGAATTCGTCCGCTGAAGTTATAGGGTTCACGGGTAAAAGTCATGCGGAAAGGTTCCTGCCGGCCGATTCAGCCGTGTTTTCACACCATACGGAAGCCCGTATACACGAGATATAAATCCGCTTCCGATATGGTTTTCGGCAGAATTTGATTATCTTTGTCCATCGAAAAGACTTCGGTTCAGACAGGCCGGGGTTCGGCAAAGCCAAATAAATTTGGCTTTGCGCCTACCTTGCACTATCTTTGCCGGAAATTAACTCCGACTGAGGCAGGAAGTGACCACGCAGCGCCGATACAAGTTGGCTCTGTTTTCGTCATGTTCTGTCTTTGCGGGCAATTAAAATCGCCTTCATTCCGATGAGACACGTTAAATTACTCCTGCTGGCAACAATCCTGCTCTCTTCGTGCGCTTCCCAGAAGCGTGTCTGGTACTTGCAGGACGCGCAGCCTTTCACCCCCGAACAAATCCTGGAAAACGGACAGATACGCATCAAACCGTTCGACCGGCTGACGGTGGTGGTAAACAGCAAAGACCCCGAGTTGGCCGTGCCGTTCAACGCGGCCTCGTCCTACGCCTCCCTGTCGGGACAGAGCGTCGGGAGCAGCAACGGCCAGAGTTCCCTGCAAATCCGCACGGTCGATGAAAACGGCATGCTGGAGATGCCCGTGATCGGCAAAATCGAATGCAAAGGCAAAACCCGCAGCGAACTCTCCCAGGCTATTGCCGAAAAAATCGCACGGGGCGGATACATCAACGATCCTACGGTCAACGTCCAGTTCGCCGACATGAAATTCGCCGTACTCGGCGAAGTCGCACGTCCCGGACACTACGACATCACCAACGACCGCATTTCGCTCTTCGACGCCCTTGCGATGGCCGGCGACCTGACCATATTCGGCATCCGCACCGACGTGGCCGTAGCCCGGGAAAAGGACGGGATACGCACCATCGAATACCTCGATCTCACCTCGAAAGACATTTTCAACTCACCGTCGTTCTACATCCAGCAGAACGACGTGATCTACGTCAAACCCAACAAGTATAAGGCGCAGTCGGGCGAGATCAGCCAGAACCGCAGTTTCTATATCTCGCTCGTAGCCACGGCGGTATCGGTGGCTACGCTCATCGTCACCCTCACCAAATAGCTTTCCGAAAATGGCAGAACTGAATATTCCGGGGAAACAGGCCCCCAACGGAGAACAGGAGAGCATGCTCTCGATCCATGACATCATCCAGATGGTATTGGTCAACTGGTACTGGTTCGCCGTCTCGGTGTGTCTGTGTCTCGGTCTGGCCTATTACTACCTCGCAAGCACCCCGAAGGTGTACAGCCGGACGGCAACGATTCTCGTAAAGGACAGCCGCAAGGGCGGCGATGTGGACGTGACGGCATTCAGCGACCTGGCAGGCTTCCAGAGCCGCCGCAACGTGGACAACGAAGTCTACATCCTGCAATCGCGGCGGCTGATGGCCGATGTGGTCAGGAAACTCCGGCTGACGGTCAACTATACCATCCGCGAGAAGCTCCGTCAAAAGGATCTCTACGGACAGTCGCCCGTCGAAGTCAGCTTCATCGACGACAACGATAACCAGCGGTTTTCGTTCCAGGTGATTCCCCAAAGCGAAAATTCGGCCGAACTCACCGCGTTTCACGACCCGCTGATTTCGAAAGAAGAATCGAAGAACGTGATCCGCGTGCAGTATGGCGACACGGTTCCGACCCCGCTGGGGCAAATGGTGGTCAACAAGACCCTTTACATGACCCCGGCCTACCGGGGCGTGCCGGTCACGGTCAGCAAGAACCCGCTCGGTGCGATGACCAGCGCGTACCGTGCGGCGGTCAAGTGCAACGTGGTGAACAAGCAGGCTTCGGTGGTAACCATCTCCATGACCAATCCGGTACCCAAACGCGCCGAAGACGTGGTCAATACCCTGATCACGGTCTACAACGAGGACGCCATCAACGACAAGCGCCGCGTTTCGGTGACCACGGCCGATTTCATCAAGTCGCGCCTGGAGATTATCGGCCGCGAGTTGGGGGCTGTGGATCAGAACATCGAAAACTTCAAGAAGACGAACCAGATGGTCGACCTTCCGTCGGAAGCCATGCGCAACCTCTCGGAAAGTTCAAAATACAAGACCGAAGGTCTGTCGGTCGAAAACCAGATTACCGTGGCGGAATTCATCCGCAACTACCTGCTCGATGCGGCAACCGCAGGCGGATTGATTCCCGCCATGGCATCGGTGGAAAGTTCGGAGATTTCGATGCAGATCGCAGCTTACAACGAGACTGTGCTGCGCCGCGACAAGCTCAGTGCCAACAGTTCCGACAAAAACCCGGTGATCCAGGAGCTGAACAACAGTCTTGCGGCATTGCGGCGGGCAATCGTGGCTTCGCTCGACTCCTACGTTTCGACCCTCGAGATCAGGCGCGACGCGTTACGTAACGAAGAGTTGCAGGCCAACCGCAAAATTGCAACGGTACCTTCGCAGGAAAAAGAAATTCTCGGCATCACCCGCCAGCAGAAGATCAAGGAGGAGTTGTTCCTCTACCTGTTGAACAAACAGGAGGAGAACCAGCTCAACTTCGCAGTGGCGGAGAGCAACGCCCGCACGATCGACCTGGCTTCGGGCAGCATGACACCCGTTTCTCCGCGTGTGATGATTATTCTGGGAATCGCCATTCTCGCAGGTCTGGCAATTCCCTTCGCGCTGCTCTACCTGATCGGTATGCTCGACACGACGATACGCGGCCGCAAAGACCTGGAAGAGAGACTCAGCGCTCCCTTCCTGGGAGAAATTCCGCTCTTCAACGACAATGAATCACAGAACCTGATCGCCGTCCGGGACACGGGCCGCGACGCCATATCGGAAGCATTCCGTATCCTGCGATCGAACGTCTCGTTCATGAATGTCTCGGACAAAGAGCTGAAAACCATCCTCTTCACCTCCTCCAACCCCCATGCGGGCAAGACATTCGTTGCGGTCAACCTGGCCGTAACGCTGGCAATGGCCGGAAAAAAGGTCGTTCTCGTCGACCTCGACCTGCGCCGCCACTCCCTCTCGTCGCAACTCGGACATGGTAAAGACCACATCGGAATCACGAGTTACCTTTCGGGAAAGATCACGGATATGAACGAAATGATCACCCGTGCAGAATTCGATCCCAACCTCGATGTGATTTATGCCGGCATCCAACCTCCCAATCCGTCGGAAATGCTGCTTTCGGAAAAACTCGACAAGCTGATCGCACAGTTGAGGGAGGTCTACGATTATGTTCTCATAGACAGCACTCCGGCGATGTCGGTTGCCGATGCCGTTATTACAGACCGGCTTTGCGACCTCTGTATCTACATCGTGCGCGAAGGCGTACTCGACCGCCGGCAGCTGCCCGACATCGAACGGCTCTACCGGGACAAAAAGTTCCATAACATGAGTATCGTGCTCAATGCAAGTCACGCACGGCGGCACGGTTACGGATATGGCTACGGCTATGGGTACGGGTATGGTTACGGATACGGATACGAAGACGAATACAAGGAAGTGAGCTACCGCAAACGGCTGCTCCGTTTCTTCAAAAAAATAGCCCGACGCAACTAAAATGGCAATACGCGATGCAATCATAGCCGTCGATTTCGACGGCACGGTAGTGACCCATGCCTACCCCTCGACGGGCGCAGACGCAGGAGCGGTTCCCGTGCTCAGGGAGCTGACCGGACAGGGATGCCGGTTGATCCTCTACACGATGCGCAGCGGAAAACTGCTGGACAAAGCCGTGAAATGGTTTGCCGACCGGGAAATTCCCCTCTGGGCCGTGAACCGCAATCCCGAACAGCAGCAATGGACGGAATCGCCGAAAATCTATGCCGACCTCTATATCGACGACGCGGCGCTGGGTTGTCCACTGCGGTTTATCGACGGCGTGCGCCGTCCGGTGGCGGACTGGACGCGGATCCGCGAACAACTGGTGCGGGAAGGATATCTGGACTGACCGGTCGTCACACAAAAATAGCGGGGCTTCGTCAGAAGCCCCGCTATTTCATTTCCCTGCAAGGATCATTTCCACAAATCACGCGGATATCTCCCGTCGTCGATCATCTTTTCGATCGCCGCCGTCAGCGCGGGCTTATCCTCCTTATAGGTGACGCCGTGCCACTGCGCCGCAGAGCGAAGAACACGCAGGCTGGCCGTACCGTCGCCGATGAGTTTGTTGACCATCGTGGGGATATAGAACTCGGCTTTCAGGTTGTCACGGTTTTCGGCGAGCCACAGGCGGAAGTAATCGGCCGAATAGACGAAATAATCGGGCGTGAACCCGAAGAGGTTCATCGACACGGGCGTATCGGCGGCGAGCTGTTCGTCGGCTCCGCCGTCATGGAACAGGATGCGGCCGTCGGGCATCCGCTCGATCTGCGTGCGTTCGACCATCGATGAGAGATTGCCCCCGGCATCCACGCCGCAGACGCCCCGCGACACGGTGCCGTTTTCCGAAAGCGTCTTGTCGAGATCGTAAGCCACCATGCAATAGCGGTTACGGCTGTCGCCCAAACGCGACAGGTAGTCACCGATGGTTTTGTAGGCTTCGGCACCGTAGAAGTCGTCGGCATTGATTACGGCGAAAGGCTCTTTCACCACGTCGGCCGCCATCATCACGGCATGGTTGGTGCCCCAGGGTTTTACGCGGCCTTCGGGAACCGCAATTCCTTCGGGGAGGTAATCCAACTCCTGAAAAACATACTCCACGGCGATACGGCCGCCGAAACGCTGCGCGTTGAACACCTCCCGGAATTCGTTGGCGAACGAGTGGCGGATGACGAATACCACCTTGCCGAATCCGGCGCGAATGGCGTCGTAAACCGAGTAATCGATGATGGCTTCGTTGTTGGGTCCGACGCCGTCCATCTGTTTGAGCGAGCCGTAACGGGAACCCATTCCCGCAGCAAGCACCAATAGTGTGGGTTTTACCATAATATAATTCGTTTTCTGACGTTAAAACTCCGATTCGTTTCGTGTACCCCGCACAGACCGGCACCCCTCCGGCAGGAACCGCAGCCGGACAGGGCGGGAACACGGGTTCAAAACGATCACAAAGTTAAAAATTTCACACTGAACTACAAAGGAATTCTCCATTTTTGGTTACCTTTGTCAACGGAAAAAGCAGCCCGGAACAGCAGTGCCCCGGCAGGACACCACCCTGTCCGGCCATGTGTCCGCAGGGGCTGCCGCATTTTACTTACGAGCGATGAAACTTTTGAAATCCATCCGCACCCGGTGGCGCGAGCTGTTCCGCAAAAGGCGGTTCTGCATGCTCAACGCCACGGACAGCAGCGAGGAGTGGCACATCCACCTCTCGCCGGCCAGCGTTTTCGCCGCGTTCGTGGCCTTCGCCCTGCTGTCGTTCATCCTGGTTCTTACGCTGATGGCCTATACGCCCGTGCTGGAATTTCTGCCCGGCTACCGCACCGATGCAAACCGTTCGCGCGAAAGTCTCGTGCGGAACATCATCCGCCTGGACTCGATGGAACGCGTGATGAACGACATGATGACTTACAACGAAAACATCGCCCTCATTATGGAGGGAAAGACGCCCGTAGTGCGCACGTTCGCCACGTCGGACAGCGCACGCATCTCGAAGGTGCTCGTCATGCCTTCGCACGAGGATTCGCTGCTGCGGGCCCAGATGGAGGGCGAGGGTGAATACGCGCTGAAAGGGCACGGAGCCTCGTCGCGGCGGTCGATGCGTGAAGCGATGGAAATGGTAACCCCGACCGAGGGGATCATCACCGACCGTTTCGACATTCCGAACGGCAACTTCGGCGTGAAGATCGCCGCCGCAGCGAACGAGCGCGTAACGGCCATCGAGAACGGCACCGTAGTGCTGAGCCTCTGGACGCCGCAGACGGGTCATATCGTCCAGCTGCAGCACGCGGGCAACCTGCTGTCGGTCTACAAAAACCTTTCGCAGTCGCTCGTGCGGGCAGGCCAGACCATCAAGAGCGGCGAACTGATCGGTTACACGCCGGCCGACGGCGAGGGACGGCTGTTCGAATTCGAACTCTGGAACGGCGGCAAACCCGTCGATCCCGAAGGATATATCGTTTTCTAAACCGGAATGAAACAAAAATTAGCCATACTCGGCTCGACGGGGTCGATCGGCGTGCAGACGCTCGACATCGTGCGCGAGAACCCCGAACGGTTCGAGGTGAGCGTCCTGACCGCCAACCGCAACTGGGAACAACTGGCCCGGCAGGCTCGGGAATTCGACGCCGATACGGCCGTAATCGCCGACGAAACACGTTACGGCACACTCCGTGATGCACTCGCGGATACCGACACGAAAGTGTACGCCGGGGCCGAAGCCATACGGCAGGTGGTTGCGGGCGGGAATGTGGATGTCGTGGTCAACGCCCTGGTGGGCTACGCGGGACTGCACCCCACCGTGGCGGCGATCGAAGCGGGCAAGAAAGTCGCCCTGGCCAACAAAGAGTCGCTCGTGGTGGGCGGCCAATACGTGATGCGCCTGGCGGCGCAGAAGCGGGTGCCGATCGTGCCGATCGACTCGGAGCATTCGGCCATTTTCCAATGCCTCGTGGGCGAACGGGCGCCGATCCGGCGGCTGATCGTCACGTGCAGCGGCGGGGCCTTCCGTGACTTCGCACCGGAACAGCTGGCCGGAGTCACGGTGGAGCAGGCGCTGCGCCATCCCCAGTGGGAGATGGGCGCGAAGATCACGATCGACTCCTCGACGCTGGTCAACAAAGGCTTCGAAGTGATCGAGGCGCACTGGCTCTTCGGCGTGGAGGCGGAGCGGATCAGCGTGCTGCTGCATCCGCAGTCGATCGTACACTCGATGGTCGAATTCGAGGACGGAGCCATCAAGGCCCAGCTGGGCACCCCCGATATGCGGATGCCGATCAGTTTTGCGCTGATGTATCCCGACCGGGCGCACCGTCCGGCAGAACGTTTCAACTTCCTGAACCATCCGCAACTGACCTTCGCGGAGGTCGACCGCGTGAAATATCCGGCGCTGGACATCGCCTACGGCTGTCTCGGGCGCGGCGGCACGGCGGCCTGCACGATGAACGGCGCCAACGAAGTGGCCGTCGAGGCCTTCCTCGCGCGCAAGTGCGCCTGGCTCGACATTGTCCGGACGATCGAATTTGCGCTGGGCCATGCGACCTTCATCGAACACCCCACCCTTGCGGACTACGCCGCGTCGAACGCCGAAGCGCGGGAACTGGCGCGCCGGCACCTCAACCTGTAATCTTTAACAAACCGTCATGGAGCTATTTATTAAAATCATTCAGTTTTTCCTCTGTTTCACCATTCTGGTCGGCATTCACGAGCTGGGCCATTTCATCATGGCCCGCGTCTTCAAAATACGGGTCGAGAAATTCTACATCTTCTTCGATCCCTGGTTCTCGCTCTTCAAATTCAAGCGCGGGCACACGGAGTACGGCCTGGGGTGGCTGCCGCTGGGCGGCTACGTCAAAATCGCCGGCATGATCGACGAGTCGATGGACAAGGAGCAGATGAAGCAACCCGTGAAAAAGTGGGAATTCCGGGCCAAACCGGCCTGGCAGCGCTTCCTGGTGATGATCGCGGGCGTGGTGATGAACGTTCTGCTGGCCGTGGTGATCTACTGCGGCATCTGCTACACGTGGGGCGACACCTATTTTTCGAACGACGACGCCCGCTGGGGCTACAACTTCAACGAGACGGGGCACCGCCTCGGATTCCGCGACGGTGACCGCATCCTCAGGATCGACGGTGAGAAGATCGACAACGTCAACGCCATTGTAAACCAGTTGATTCTCACGGAAGGAGACCGGGAAGTAGTCATCGAGCGCAACGGCAATCCGCAGACCCTGACCCTCACGCTCGACGAACTGATCCGCATGCGGCAGGAAAAGGGATTCGAAGACCTGCTCTCGCTGCGGCTGCCGTTCCTGATCGACAGCGTCTCCTATGACACGGCAATTGCCGCCGGTCTCAAGCCGGGCGACGAAGTGGTGGCGCTGAACGGCATCACGGGACTCGACTATCCGGGGTATCAGAAACTGCTGGTGGAGCACGCGGGCGAGGACGTTTCGCTCGTGGTGGCGCGCGGCACCGGGCACGACACGCTGACACTGCCCGTTTCGGCCGAAGGCCGCATCGGCGTACTGGCCGCAAACCCGTTCAAGCTGCGAACGCAAAACTACACTTTTCTGGAGTCGATCCCCGCAGGCATCCGCAAAACCGGGAACGTGATCTCCTCCTATTGGGATCAACTCAAGATGATCGTGCAGCCCAAAACCAAGATGTACGAAGAACTGGGCGGCTTCATCGCCATCGGAAGCATTTTCCCCTCGGAGTGGGACTGGCAGGATTTCTGGATGAAGACGGCTTTCCTGTCGATCATCCTCGCGGTGATGAACATCCTGCCCATTCCGGGTCTGGACGGCGGACACGCGATCTTCACCTTCTGGGAAATGGTTACGGGCCGCAAAGTGAGCGACAAGGTGCTGGAACGGGCGCAGTATGTGGGACTGGTCATCATTCTGTTCCTGCTGCTCTACGCCAACGGAAACGATATTTATCGGTTCTTCATCAAATAGGAATCCGACATCAGAGATGGACAACGAAACGAATAAATCACTCGGAACCTGCGCGGAAGCTCTGCGCCGGCGTCATTTCGAAGTCGAAACGGTGAAAAATACGGCCGAGGCGTTCGAACGGATCAAAACCGCGATCGAAGCCTTCGGCCCCGAAACCGTCTCGTGGGGTGATTCGGTCACCATGCGCCGGACGGGAATTATCGACTGGCTGCGCGACGAGGGAAGATACCGTCTGTTCGACGGCTTCGACCCGCAAATGCCCCGGCCCGAGCGGCTTGAAATCCGGCGGCAGGGGCTGTTGGCCGACCTTTTCATCACGGGCGTGAACGCCCTGACGGAGGACGGGGCGCTGCTGTGGCTCGACATGGTGGGTAACCGCGTCGCACCGATAGCCTACGGTCCCCGGCGGGTGATCCTCGTGGCCGGGCGCAACAAGATCACCGCCGACCTTACTGCAGCCGAAGAACGTATCCGCAGCATTGCGGCTCCGCAGAACGTGGCGCGCCACCCCGGCTTCCGCACGCCCTGTGCCAAAACGGGCGTCTGCATGGACTGCAACTCCCCCGACCGCATCTGCAACATCTGGCTGCGGCTGGAACGCTGTTATCCCGAGAAGCGAATACTGGTAGTACTGATCGACCAAGACCTCGGATTTTAAGACCGGATACGATGAAGTCATTGAAAATTCTGATTGCTTTGGCACTGTGGGGCGCTGCGGTCGCCTGCTCGGACATCGTCGAGCCGTTCTACTCGCAGCGGTACGAACTCGCACGGGTGGAAGCCGCCGTCGTGCTGAAAGACGAGACACAGACGGCAGAGAAGGCTGTGATCGAAGCGTCGGTACTCGAAACGGCACCCGTGAAGGCCGGAGGCGGCTATCTGATCGAGTACATCGAGGCTTTCGGCGGCCCGCTGGCGGTTTACCCCGAACCGGGAGCGACTGTCCTGCAGGGTACGTTCGACGAATTGACGACGGAGCAAGGTTTTGTGTTCAACTATGCCGACCGGGCGGATACCTGCCGTCTGACGACCTACAACAACGAAGGCGAAGCACAGCGGGTACTGCTTACGTTCGATCTCACGAAGAAATACCGGGCGCTCTACCCCAATATCGAAATTACGTCCGTCGTGCGCGAAGAGTACACCCTGACAGGAGCCGACTGACGGCGGGGGAAGGCAAGCAAAAGCATAATTCAACGCATTTCCAACTACGACAACCCGAACGATATGGCAAAAGTCAAAACAGCCTACTTCTGCAAAAACTGCGGCTTCGAAGCCCCGAAATGGCTCGGGAAATGCCCCTCGTGCGGTGAGTGGAACTCCTTCACGGAAGAGGTGATCGCCCGCGAGAGCGGCTCGGTACCGGCCGCCGTGGCGGGAAACATTCCCACGGCGAAGCCCCAGCGGGTGCGGGACATTCAGGAAAGCGCGCACCGTCGTCTGGACGTAGGCAACGCGGAAGTGAACCGCGTGCTGGGCGGAGGTCTCGTGCCGGGGTCGCTCGTATTGTTGGGCGGGGAACCGGGGATCGGCAAATCGACCCTCTCGCTGCAGATTGCCTTAGCCGCGAACGGTCTCAAAACCCTCTACGTCTCGGGCGAGGAATCGGCCGAACAGATCCGGATGCGGGCGACACGGATCGGAATCGGCAACGAAGCGTGCATGGTCTACCCCGAAACGCTGTTAGAAAATATCGTGACGCAGATCGAAGCACTGAGGCCCGATGTGGTCGTGATCGACTCGATCCAGACCATCTACACCTCGCTGATCGACTCGTCGGCGGGCAGCGTGTCGCAGATCCGCGAGTGCGCGGCGACACTGCTCAAATACGCCAAAGGCACCGGCACCTCGATCTTCATCATCGGCCACATTACCAAAGACGGCACGATCGCCGGGCCGAAAATTCTGGAGCACATCGTCGATGTGGTGCTGCAGTTCGAAGGCGACAACAACAACATCTACCGCATTCTGCGCGGCATCAAGAACCGTTTCGGCGCAACGTTCGAGATCGGAGTCTTCGAGATGCTGGACGCCGGACTGCGCGAGGTGGACAACCCCTCGGAAATTCTCCTGACCCACTACGACCAGCCTCTGAGCGGAATCGCCGTTGGGGCGGCGGTGGACGGCATCCGTCCCTACCTGATCGAAGTGCAGGCACTGGTGAGCGGCGCGGCCTACGGCACCCCCCAGCGCACGGCGACGTGCTACGACACCCGCCGCATGAACATGTTGCTGGCGGTGCTGGAAAAGCGCGTAGGCATGAAGATGTTCCAGAAGGATGTCTTTCTCAATTTCGCAGGCGGATTCAGGGTCTCCGACCCGGGACTGGATCTGGCGGTCGTGGCGGCGGTCATCTCATCGTACTACGACCGGGCGGTGGGCGAAGGAATCTGCTGTGCGGGAGAGATCGGCCTCTCGGGCGAAGTACGCCCGGCTCCGCGTACCGAGCAGCGCATCAGCGAAGCCGCACGTCTGGGTTTCAAACGCATCATCGTCTCGGGGTATCTCCCGAAGGGCGTAAAACGCCCGAAGGGGATCGAAATCGTTGCGATCAACAGCGTCGATCAGTTGCCCCGCGCCCTGTTTGTGGAATAAGATTTGTATCCCTTTCCGGCAAAAAGGAAAGAGATGTCACACCGAATCGTCGTACTGGGAGGAGCGGGCCTCATCGGCTCCCACTTGTGCCTTCGTCTGCTTGAGGAAGGACACGAATTGTTCTGCGTCGACATGCGTGACAGCGCATCGTCGCCGCTGCTGAAGGATGCACTGTCACACCCGGCTTTCCGCTATATCCGTCACAACATCATCGATCCGTTTGCCATTCGCTGCAACCGGATTTACAACCTCACGGCGCCTTCCCCCCTGCTGCACGACCGCACGCTTCCTGTCGAAACACTCAAGATCAATATTTTAGGTTCGATCAACGCGCTCGAAACCGCCCGCAAGGAACAGGCACGCGCGGTGTTCGCCTCGTCGGGCGAAGTGTATACCAGTTGTTACCGCGAAAACGCAAGCGATGAACACGGTGTACGCTCGCTCCATCACCTGCTGGCCGAAGGCAAGCGCGCGGCAGAGTCGCTGTACCGCGCCTACAATGCACAATACGTTACCGATACACGCATCGCACGCATTTTTAACACCTATGGTCCCGGCTGCGACCTGAGCGACCAGCGCGTGGTGATGAAAATGGTCATGGCAGCACTCTCAAACCGCGACCTGGTGATCTACGGCAGTGGCGAGCAGTTGCGCACCTTCTGTTGGGTAGGCGATATTGTGGACGGGCTTGTACGGCTGATGGAGGCCCAGCCCGGCAACAAGACGAAGACCGTCAACCTGGGCAGCGATCACGAGATATCCGTCAGGGCATTGGCCGAAAAGATCATCGCCCTGACCGGCAGCCGCTCACGAATCGTCCACGTCGAGGCGCGTGCCGATGATCCGCGCCGGCGCACGCCCGACCTCTCGGCCGCGCGGCGCGAGTTGGGCTGGTCGCCGCAGACCCCGCTCGCCGAAGGTTTGCGCCGAACGATCAGCTATGCCGAAAAAATGATGTCGAGGAAAGCCTATGCGGCAATGAGTTGGGTGGAGACGACCTGATTTCCAAAGGCAACCGATTCGCAGTGAAAAATGAAACTGAAAGATCAATAACCAATCAGCTATGAAAGATTTTGACAAAATAATCTGGCGCGACGCGCTGACCTTCATCGATTTCTTCGCCACGTGGTGCGGTCCCTGCAAGATGATGCATCCCGTAGTCGATCAATTCAAAACACAGATGAACGGGCGTGTCGACGTGTACACCATCGACATCGACGACCGCGACATGGCCGACATTATCCGCCGGTACAACATCCAGGCGGTACCCACGCTGATGTTCTTCCGCCGGGGTGAGATCATGTGGCGGCACAGCGGAGCCATCGGCTACGACCAGTTAAAGGGAGTTCTTGAGGAGTTGGAGCAGAAGGAGAATCTCTGCCGTCAGCATTAGGATTCGAATTCCAGACGCCAGGCGATCTCCTCGTGGACGAAGTCTTCGGCAGGGAGGTCACCGAGAGTACCGGCTGCACGGGAAACCGCTGCCCGGTACTCTTTTTTTTGCGCCAGTGCCGCCAGCAATGCCACAACGCCCTGCGCCGTGAGACGGTCATCGGGATTGCGGCGCAGCAACCGCAGGGCCGGGTCGATAAATCTGTCCGAAAGTCGGGAAGTACGCGACGCGGCCATCAGAGCCGCATATTGCAGCAAGGGGTTTTCATCCGCCATCCACTGCCGGAACAATTCGTCGAAAGAACCGATCCGGGACAGCAGCGCGAAGGCCGCCTCCCCCGCCACTTCCGAATTGACGATCCCGGCGGCCCATGCGGGGAATTCCGACGCTGTCACCCGTTCGGGTCGGGCGATATGAAGCGCCGCGAGCCGCAGTTCTCGAACATCCTGGAGGTAAAGATAGCGGGCGAATTCGTGGTCGGGCGTCTGCGCGCGGGCGATCGAGCGCAGCGTAGGCAGGCTGACGCCGTAGTTCAGCCCGTAAGCGGCACCGCAGAAGCGCATGGATGCGGCCGCATCGCCGTTGCGTTCGCGGCGCATCGCCTCCAGCAGCCGCACCATACGGGTGGTGAAATCCATTATTTCCGGCGGGGAAGAGCCACGTTGACCGTACGGCCGAATTCGAAAATCGGAAGCACCGTGCGGACATATTCGCGGCCGGCGCAAATCACCGTGCAGACCGAAGGGTCGGCCACGCGGCAGGCAACGACCGAGGACTCCTTTGCCGAGGCTTCGACCGGAGTGGCCGTATCGCCCGAAGGTTCGATCTGCAACAGGACGATGTCGCCCGAAAGGTCGCTGTCGGGCAGCAAGCCCTGTGCCGGACTGAAACGGCAGACGATGTACTGTTTCTTATCCTGTTTCGGAGAGACTACATAGCGGCGGGTCGCCGTCGTCACCACATGCTTGCCCAGGAACAGTTCCAGATAGCTCTGCTCCAGGCGGGCGATCTCCGCAAGAGCGGCTTCGAGTCCCTGACCGAAGACATTTTCGCCCGCCTCGCCCGTGATGAGTTCGAGGCGGTGTCTGCGCAGCGAGAAGATCGTATTGGCCGCTTCGCGGGCGGCATCCTCCAGCGTAGGGGTCAGCATGCCGGTCTTGTCGGGCTGGATTTTGGCAAATTCCCCGTCGGCCGTAGCGTGAGGCACAACCTGCTGCGCGGCAGGCACCGGTTCCGGAGCGCGCAGGTAGGCGCTCTCGTCGAGCAGGGCCACCGATGCACCCGTCACGGCATAGGTCGTTTTATCCGTCAGCGGAGCACGGACACCCAGGAACTTCTGCGCATAACGTGCATAAGGGCCGCTAAGGGTCTTGTCCTGCTCGACCGTGAGATCGACCGCCAGCGTCGTGCGAGGCTGAGAAACGACGATCCCGCCGTTCTGCTCCAAAGCTCCCTGCGGAGCGATATAGGGGTTTTGCGCCGAAGCCGACAGACCGAGGCACACCATCGAAAGAACCAGCAAATTGAGTTTCATAAGCGTATTCTCGTTAAGACATGCGCAAATGTAGCTTTTTTCGGAGCGAAATCAAAATTTCAGGTAAAATTCGCGCGTGAGCATCCGATACTCCTCCGTGTACACCTCGTGCGCACCGGTGCCGATCGTGAGCATCGCCGTTTCAGGCTGCTCCGGTTGCCGGGATACGAACTCCATCAACACCCGTTTCGGGGCACGGCGGGGCGTAGTCCGCACCTCGGTGCGGCGGTTGACGAAAAGTACATCGCGGCACACCCGCTCGAAACGCACCCCCTCCTCCAGGGGAAGTACCACGGAAAAGCGGCCTTCGGGGGAGAGCAGCCGCACAACGGCGTCGCGCAGCGCCTCGAACGGCAGCTCCACGGCATGACGCACGACGGTACGTGCGGAATCGGGACAAGTCAGCGAATCGACAAAGAAGGGCGGATTCGAAATGATCAGGTCGAACGGCTGCGGCGGCACAAACTCTTGCACGGGGCACTGCACCATCTCCACACGGTCGCCCCAGGGCGATAGGTCGGCATTCGCGCGCGCCTCCGTAACATCGCCGATGTCGATCCCCGTAACCCGCGCTTCGGGCACACGCTGGGCCAGCATCAGGGCGATCAGCCCCGTCCCGGTGCCAATGTCGAGCACGCGGCGGTCGGAGGGCTGCACACGCGCCCAGGCACCGATGAGCACGCCGTCGGTGCCGACCTTCATCGGGCAGCGCTCCTGCCGGATCGTAAATTGTTTGAACCGAAACACGTTATAATTCAAAATTATGAATTATCCGTAAATAAAAATAGAAAAATAGGAGAAACCCGAAGCATTACAAATCTCGGAATTTCGGAATCTCGGAATTTTTCCAAACTACCTGCCACGGTGCAAATTACAATTATGAATTATGAATTCTTAATTATGAATTTTACTTCAGGTAGCCGTCGATGCCGGCCCCGAAGAGCGAAAAATCGTAGCGGACGGGATCGGCAGGATCGTAGGTCCGAAGCGCTTCGGTGATCTGCGCGACGGCTTTCCAGTCGTTCTGCCGTCTTTCGAGCAGTCCCAGCGCGCGGCCCATGTTGCCCGCATGAAGATCGAGCGGCAGGTAGAGCGCCGACATCGGGATGCGCGCCCACAGTCCGAAGTCTACGCCCCGGTCGTCGCGCCGCACCATCCAGCGCAGGTACATGCACAACCGTTTGCAGGCGGCGCCCCGCGCGATGGACGAAAGGTGTTTCTCGCAATGGGGATCGTGCGCTTCGCAGAAAAACGTTTCGCGGAATTCGGCAAAGACCGTGGGAATAGTACCCGTAGCCTCGTAACGCCGTTCGAAAAATTCGCCGATACCGCCATAATGTTCGCACAGACCGCGCAGGGCCAGCACAAAATCGCGCAGGTCACGGCCGTTGAAAGTGCGGTGGACATAGGTCGAAAGCGTCGAGAGTTCTTTTTCGGAGGCGTTGCGCACGAAATCCGCAGGAGCATTATCCAGATAGCGCATCATCCGCAGGCCGTTTTTCACAATCGCCCTGCGGTTGCCCCAGGCGATCGTCGCGGCGAAGAATCCGGCAATCTCCCGGTCTTCGCGCGAAGAAAAGGCGTGCGGGACACTGATCGGGTCGCCCTCGATGAATTCGGGACGGTTGTATTTGTCGTGGAGTCGCTCCAGCAACTCGCGCAAATCGGGGTTCATCATTCGAAGTCGAGGTTCAACGACAGCCATTTAATGGGAAAACAATACGCAGAAAAACAAATAATTCTGAATTATGAATTATGAATTTTGAATTATCTTTCCGTCGGACATCGTGATCGTCCGGTCGGCCATCGAGGCCAGGCTCTCGTCGTGGGTCACGATCACGACCGTCTGGCCCAGGCGGTCGCGCAGATCGAAGAACAGGCGGTGGATTTCGTCGCGGTTGTGTGAATCGAGGTTGCCCGAAGGCTCGTCGGCCAGCAGCACGGAGGGAGAATTGATCAACGCCCGCGCAATGGCTACGCGCTGCTGCTCGCCGCCCGAAAGTTGGGCCGGCTTATGGTCACAGCGGGCCGTGAGATTCATCATACCGAGCAGTTCCGAAGCTCTGCGTTCAACCTCCGCGCGCGGACGACGGCCGATCAGTCCGGGGATGCAGACATTCTCGAAGGCCGTGAATTCGGGCAGCAGATGGTGGAATTGGAAAACGAAACCGATGCGTTCGTTGCGGAACTTCGAAAGCGCCTTGTCGCCCAGCGACAGCACGTCGATGCCGTCGATCTCCACGTGTCCGCAATCGGCCCGGGAGAGTGTGCCGATGATTTGCAGCAACGTGGTTTTTCCGGCGCCGCTGGCCCCGACGATCGAAACCACCTCGCCCTGCGCCACCTCCAGCGAGACGCCTTTGAGCACCTCCAGGTCGCCGAATCGCTTGTGTATGTCGGTCACTTTTATCATGCAGGAAAAGATTTGAACAGTTTTACCGTATCCGCAGCCTCCCGCACGTCGTGCACGCGCAGGATCGACGCCCCCTGCCGCAGACATTCCCAACCCAACGCCACCGTGCCTGCCAACGCACGATCGGGTGTCGTGCCGAGCGTTTTCCAGATCATCGACTTGCGGGAAAGACCCGCCAGCACGGGAAAACCCAGTGCGCAGAGGCGGTGCAGGCCCGCAAGCAGCTCGAAATTCTGCGCGGTAGTTTTGGCGAAACCGAAGCCGGGGTCGAGGATAATATGCTCACGCCGGATGCCGGCGGCAAGCAACTGCACGGTTTTGGCCTCGAAATAAGCCGTGACTTCAGACGTAATGTCCCGCTTGTAATCGGTCAGCGACTGCATCGTTTTCGGGTCGCCCTTCATGTGCATGGCAATATAGGGCACTTCGTAACGTGCAGCCACACGGGGCAGGTTCGCGTCCAGCTCCCCGGCGGAAATATCGTTGACGATCACCGGCCCGAAAACGCGGATGATTTCCCCGGCAACCCGGCTGCGGAACGTATCGACCGACACCGCTACACGGGGTGCGATGCGGCGTGCCGCTTCCACGCCCAGCATCACACGCCGTAGTTCCTCGTCCTCAGGCACCACGTCGGCACCCGGACGCGAAGAGTACCCGCCGATGTCGAGAATCGAGGCTCCTTCGGCGACCGCTTCACGGATACGTGCCTCGACGGCCCTGGCATCCGGCGTGCGGCTTCCGGAGAAAAAAGAGTCGGGCGTGACGTTCACGACCGCCATGACCTGCGGCTCGCGCAGGTCGATGTCAATGGGCTGCGGCTTCATGGCGGAAAAGACGGTCCAGTTGCACGACGGCGGGTTCGAGATCCTCTTCGAAGAGGTTGACGAGCGTAAAATCGGCACGGTCGGCCAGCGTATCGTCGTCCGTCTGGGCGGCGATCCGGCGGCGCACCGCTTCCGGGTCGCTCTTGTCGCGGCGGCAGGTTCGTTCGATACGCACCTCTTCCGGCGCAAGCACGGCAACGGTTTTATCCACGCAATCCTCCAGCCCCGCCTCGAAAAGAATGGCGCTTTCCAGCACCACGTAAGGTGCCGCCTGCCGCTCGCTCCAGCCGGCGAAGTCGGCCATCACCACCGGATGTACCAGCGCATTGAGGTCGGCAAGGGCTTGCGGGTCACTGAAAACCTGCCCCGCCAGCAAGGCCCGGTCGAGCACGCCGTCGCGGTAGGTTTCCCGGCCGAAACGCGCGGTGATACGCTCCCGGAGCGCCGTGTCCTCCTGCATCAGCCGTTTGGCCTGCGCATCGGAATCATACACGGGTACTCCTCGCTGTTCGAAAAGGCGGCAGACGGTGCTTTTTCCGCTGCCGATGCCGCCCGTAATACCGATTTTCATCATTTCTTCTCTTCCGGATAGTCGATTTCGGGCACCGCCCCGATGGAAACCACCTTGATGTCGCTGAACCGCACCGAAATGGCGTTTTGCAGCGACTGGGGATTGATAACCACCTTACCCTCGTGTCCCTCCTCGCGCGAACGTTTGTATTTAAGTTCCGAAAGAGGAATCCGCAGCACCTTGTCCATATAGACCCGATAGGCGAACAGGTTGGTACCCACACCCTCCACCACGCAGGTCACACGGAAATCCTGCCCGTCCACATCGAGGCGGACGACCTGTTCGGTCGTGTAGGTATAGTTCAGTTTGGCGATATACCACAGGATGAACGACGCGACGAGCAGCGCCAGGAAAACGGGCGAGACGTAGCGGTGCATCCATTGCATGATGCGATCCATAACGGGCGAATTAAATTTCATCGTCACAAAGATAGTACAAGGTGAGAGGAGTGCCAAATTTATTTGTGCACTTCCGAACCGAAGTCTATTTTCTGTAAAGATAGTGCAAGGTGAAGGGAGTGCCAAATTTATTTGTGCACTTCCGAACCGAAGCCAATTTTCTGTAAAGGTAAAAATAAAATGGACTGCAACAACCGCGCAGTCCATTTTATTCGGTATAAACAGAAGTGTGTCTTACTCCTTGAGCGCTTTACCGCGCCGTGCCATCAGATCGTAGGCGATGGGCGTTGCGATGAAGATCGTAGCGGCCGTACCGACAACCACACCGATAATCAGACCGAAGATGAAACCGCGAATGGTCTCGCCGCCGAAGAAGAAGATCGCAAGCAGCGTCACGAGGGTCGTACCGGATGTATTGATCGTACGCGACAGCGTGGAGTTGATGGCGTTGTTCACGTTGTCTTTCAGCGAACGTTTCGGATAAAGTCCCAGGTATTCGCGGATACGGTCGAACACGACCACCGTGTCGTTGATGGCATATCCGATGATCGTCAGGATGGCGGCAATGAAGGCCTGGTTTACCTCGAGGTTGAACGGAACGAAGCCGTAGAGCATCGAGAAGAGACCGATGACGAACAGGGCGTTGATCGCCAGGGCTGCCGTAGCACCCGTGGCCCACTGCCAGCGCTTGAAACGGAAGGTGATGTAGAGACCGATGGCCAGCAGCGAGAAGAGCACCGAGTAGATGGCGTTCCAGGTCATGTCGCTGGCAATCGACGGGCCGATCTTGTCGGCGTTCAGGATACCGTTCACGTCGGTCTGCGTATTACGGAAGTTATCGAACGTGATGTCGTAGTTGTAGAGCGGCTTCAGCGCGTCGTAGATGATCTGCTCGACCTCGGCCGTAGCTTCGTCCGACGTGTCGTCGTACTTATACTGCGTGACGATACGCATCTGGTTTTCCTCGCCATACTGCTTCACCTCGAAGCTGACCGACGAAGCGTCGGCATCGGCGTATTTCGCAAACGCCTCCGAGACATTGGCGCGCACGTCCTCTGCCGAAACGGGTTTGTCGAAACGGATCACGTAAGCACGGCCGCCGGTGAACTCGGCACCGAGGTTCAGACCTCGGGCTACGAACGAGATGCATGACAGGAAGATCACGGCGCCGGCAATGATGTAGCCCGCCTTGCGCACGCGGATGAAGTCGAAATGCGTATTGTTCAGGAAGTTCTCCGACCATTTGCGCGAGAAGGAGATATGTCCCCATTTGCCCACGATCCACTCGATCAAAAGGCGGGTGATGAACACGGCCGAGAAGAACGACGTGATGATACCGATGATAAGGGTCGTGGCGAAGCCCTGTACGGGACCATTACCGAAGACGAAGAGCACGATACCGGTGATGATGGTCGTCAGGTTACCGTCGATGATCGCCGAATAAGCCTTCGAGAAGCCCTCCTTGATCGCCAGCGAAAGTCCCTTGCCGCTGCGCAGCTCCTCCTTGATACGTTCGTAGATGATCACGTTGGCATCGACGGCCATACCCATCGTCAGCACGATACCGGCGATACCGGGCAGGGTCAGCACGGCGCCGAACGAGACGAGCACGCCCATCAGCAGGAAGACGTTGGTCAGCAGGGCGATGTCGGACATCCAGCCCGCAGTCTTATAGAACAGCCCCATGTAAAGAAGTACCAGGATGAACGCGATGGCGAACGACAGCATACCCGCGTTGATCGACTCCTGGCCCAGCGAGGGACCTACGACGGTGTCCTGGATGATGGTGGCGGGAGCGGGAACCTTACCCGACTTGAGCACGTTGGCGAGGTCCTTGGCCTCCTGGATGGTGAAGTCACCCGTGATCTGCGAGGTCCCTTTGTCGATCTTGGTCTGCACGCGGGGCGCCGAATACACATAGCCGTCGAGCACGATGGCCACGCACTTGCCGATGTTCTCACCCGTCAGGCGCGCCCATTCCTGGGTGCCTTCGCCGTTCATGGTCATTTCGACCTCGGCCGCAGCGCCGCGCTGCGAGTAACGCTCCATTGCGTCGGTCACCACGCTGCCGTCGAGCGGAGCCTTGCCGTCGGGCGTAGCCACCTTGATTGCATAAAGGTGATAACGGCCGTCGATCTTGTCGTCGCCCTTCACGCCCCATTTAAACAGAATGTCGGCAGGGAAGAGTTCACGCACGGCAGGGTTGGAAAGGTATTCGTTCACCGTCGCCATGTCGGCTTTGTAAGCGGCTCCGATGGCGGCACCGCCGGCATATTCGGGTGAAAGCACGGCAAAGAGCGGGTTCTGCCTGCTGTCGTAACGGCCCGTCTGCTCCACGACGTTTTCCGTCGATGTGGAATCGGCCGCACCGATCTCGGCGATCAGGCCCTCCGCCTGCGTGCCTTCCGGCGTTTCCTCCGCCACGACGGTTTCCTCCGCAACGGTCCCGGCAGCAGGTGCCGCAGCCAGCTCCGAACGCAGCAGTTTATCGGCGGCATTCAGCGCCGGCCACACTTCATTTGCATCGTACGTAGTCCAGAACTCCAGCGACGCGGTACCCTGCAACAGGTCGCGCACACGCTGCGGCTCCTTCACGCCGGGAAGCTCGACCAGAATGCGGTGCGAGTTGGGAAGGCGCATGATATTGGGCTGCGTCACGCCGAAGTGGTCGATACGGCTGCGAAGCACGTTGAAGGATGCCGCGATAGCGGCTTCGGTCTCGCTGCGGAGGATCTTCTCGACATCCGAATCCGAACTTTCGAGCGTGATGTCCTTGCGGTCGGGGCTGACGAAAACGGCAGCCAGGGAGGCGCCGTTCGATGCCTTCTGGTAAGCCTTCACGAAGTCGCCGATGTAATCCTTCGAAGTACCCTGCCTGAGCGCTTCGTTCGCCACGCCGATCGCCTCGATGAATGCGGGATCGTTCTGGCTGTCGCCGGCCAGCGCCTTCACCACATCCTCGACCTGCACTTCGAGCATCACGTTCATACCGCCCTTGAGGTCGAGACCCAGGTTCAGTTCCTTCTCCTTGCACTCCTTGTAAGTGAACGACTTGAAGCCCAGGTTGTAGACCGGCAGGTTCTGCACCGAATCCAGGTAGTGCTGTTCGGCGTCGGACTGCTGCTCGAAGGGGAACTGCGCGGCATACTCCGCGGCTTTCTTCTCTACGCTACGCGTCTTGAACGTAAACGAGAGCTGGTAAATACACGCGAGCGCCAGGAGAACCGCGAGTAATTTAATAGCACCTTTACTTTGCATTTGAGTTAAAAAGTTTTGTTATTATTTGTTGAATTTCATGCTTCAGCCGCTCCGCCCGGCATCCTCCGGACTGCGTTCGCACGCGGCCCTCGTTCGCCGAAAACGGTGTAATTGTTGCCATTACGCACAATAGCACGCAAAGATAGAAAAAATAAAGTGAAAAATTGAAAGGTGAAAGGCGAAAAGTGCGGCGGAGATGAAAAAAAACGCACCTTTGGATCGTTCATGGGTTATATTTCGGTTTATAAATACCATCTGGCCGCGCTTTTCACCGTGACGGTGTGGGGCGCCACGTTCGTATCGACCAAAGTACTGATCGCCTCGGGATTGTCAGCGGCCGAAATTTTCGTGCTGCGGTTCACGCTGGCCTACGCAGGCATCCTCTTTATAGCCCCCCGCAGGCTGTGGGCGGCAACCGTGCGCGACGAATTGACGCTGGCCGGGGCGGGCCTTTCGGGCGGTTCGCTCTATTTTCTCACGGAGAACGTCGCACTCGAATACGCCCCGGCTTCGGACGTGTCGCTGATCGTCTGCACGGCACCCGTATGGACGGCATTGCTGCTCAGTGCGTTGTACCCAGCGAACGGATGTCGGGGAGGCAGGTCGCAGGCGCGGCAACGGCTTTTGCGGGGATGGTGCTGGTCGTGCTGAACGGCCACTTCGTGCTGCAACTCTCGCCTGCGGGCGACCTGCTGGCATTGTCGGCCGCCCTGCTGTGGATGGGCTATTCACTGATAATCAAACGACTCGGCGACCGCTACCCCACGCTGTTCATCACCCGTAAAATTTTCTTTTACGGCCTGCTGACCATTCTTCCGGTCTTTGCGTTCGAGCCATTTTCGGTGCGGCCGGAAACGCTGGCGCTCCCGGCGGTGTGGGGTAACCTGCTCTTTCTGGGATTGGGGGCTTCGCTGCTCTGCTACGTGCTGTGGAATGCCGCGATGAAGCGGCTGGGTGCGGTGCGAACGACCAACTACATCTACCTCAATCCGTTGGTAACGATCGTCACGGCCGCCCTCTGCATCGGCGAGCGGATTACGCCGGCGGCACTCGCAGGTGCCGCTCTGATCCTGGGCGGCATGTGGCGGGCGGAGCGCAGGTAGCAGGGGTCCGTTTGCGCAAGGGACAGCAGCCCCGCTTTCTGCCGACAAAATGCGGGACAATCCGGAAATTTTACTAAATTTGTTTCCGAGACCAAACTGACACCTGCGATGAAACGACTTCTGACATGCTGCTGTGCCCTGCTAACAGCGACCTTTGGCGCAGCGCAGCCCGGTTATCGTCCGACTCCCGAAAATCTCGCTGCACGGCAGCAGTTCGCCGACGGACGCTTCGGCATCTTCTTCCACTGGGGGCTTTACGCCATGCTCGCACAGGGAGAATGGGCCATGACGCGCGAAAACCTCGATTACCGGGAGTACGAGAAACTCGCGGGAGGCTTCTATCCGTCGAAATTCGACGCAGCGGCATGGGTCGCGGCCATCCGCGACGGCGGTGCCCGCTACGTCTGTTTCACCGCGCGCCACCATGATGGGTTCTCGATGTTCCGCACCGCACAATCGCCCTACAACATCGCCGACGCCACGCCCTTCGGACGGGACGTGGTGAAGGAGCTGGCCGACGAGTGCCACCGCCAGGGAATCCGCATCCACTTCTATTATTCGCTCATCGACTGGTGGCGGGAGGATGCCCCGCGCGGCCGCACGGGGCGCGGGACGGGACGTCCGGCGGAGAAAGAGGATGCCGACGCCTACTTCGCTTTCATGAAAGCGCAGCTTACGGAGTTGCTGACGCAGTACGGCGAAGTCGGGGCGATCTGGTTCGACGGCGTATGGGATCAGGACGAGAATCCGGGATTCGACTGGCGGTTGGGTGAATTGTACGGGCTGATCCACGAACTGCAACCCTCGTGTCTGGTAGTCAACAACCATCACCTCGTCCCGTTCGAAGGCGAGGATGTGCAGGCTTTCGAACGCGACCTGCCGGGCGAAAATACGGCCGGGTTGTCGGGGCAGCAGGTAAGCTCCCTGCCTCTGGAAACCTGCCAGACCATGAACGGCATGTGGGGATACAGAATCGCCGATCTGGATTACAAGCCGGCGGAAACGTTGATCCGGTATCTCGCGGGAGCCGCCGGACGGGGCGCCAACCTGCTGCTCAATATCGGCCCGCAGCCCGACGGGGCACTGCCTGCGGCTGCGCTGGAACGGCTCGGACAGCTCGGCGCATGGCTACGGACGAACGGCGAGACGATCTACGGCACCGAAGCCGGGCCTGTGGCACCGCGCTGTTGGGGCGTGACAACGCGCAAAGGCGACAAAATCTACGTCCATATTCTCGACTGGCCGGACGAAGAATTGTTCCTTCCGATCCGGGGCGAACGCATAAAACAAGCGATACGGTTCGAAGGCAGGCAAAAACTGAACTTTAAACAGGATGACGCGGGAGTCACGCTGCGGTTGGGAGAAAAGCCGTCGGGGGCGGACTTCATCGTTGAACTGACCGTCGGCGACCGAAAATAACCTTCTGCGAACCGGACACACTGCACCGGGCAGGCAGGCCGGGAGCCATAAGAACTTCCGCGCGGTATCAAAAATAGTGGTCAGTGCACCATTTTCAGGCCGACGATGCCGATAAAGATCAGCGAAAGGAACAGCAGCCGCCAGAAGGTGACGGCATCGTGGAAACACACGATGCCCAGGATCACGGTCCCTACGCCACCGATTCCCGTCCAGATCATGTAGGCAGTTCCCATCGGAATGCTGCGCTGGGCGAGATAGAGCAGCCATCCGCTCAAGCCCATCGAGACAAGGGCCAGCGCAAGACACAGGTAATGGTAACGCGGAAACACGCCCGCCAACTTGAAACCCAGCGGCCATCCGATCTCGAAAAGACCCGCGCATATCAGAAGAATCCATGCCATTGCAACGCTTTTTAACCGACGCAAAGATAACGGTTTCGACGGAAAATCCGGCGCAAAAGGAGTACCTATTTTACAATGGAGCATCCTGTGTCTGCGGTATTTCAGTTTTGCCCTCACAGGGACACAACCCAGCAATGCGGACAGATTTCGATCAGTGCGGTGCGGAGGCTCGTGCTCCGCGAAAAATCCCCGGACGGGTAGTACAGATGTACATCCCGTTCGGGGATTCGAGCGATGTGCGGCAAATGCGCCGCAATCATCGAAAACGGTTTTTGATTTTAAGCGAGCGAGTTTCGTGCATTGTGAAGAACGGGACGGATGGATCGTACTCAGGTACTTTCCATTCGTCCCGTTCGAGGGATGTACGGAAATAGCCGCTTATAAATCGAAAACTATTTTACCTCTTCGAACTCCACATCCTCGGGCTGCCCGTCGTTGGCGCCGCCCTGATGGCCGCCCGCATCGTGCGGGGGCTGCTGCTGGCCCGCGTCGGCTCCGGGCTGAGCACCCTGGGCCTGCTGCTGCGCGTAGATGTCCTGCGAAGCGGCCTGCCATGCCGTGTTCAATTCGGCAATGGCCGTGTCGATGGCAGCTACGTCGGCGTTCTTGTGCGCCTCCTTCAGCTTGCCCAGCGCGGTCTCGATAGCGGCCTTCTTGTCGGCGGGCAGTTTCTCGCCGTACTCCTTGAGCTGCTTCTCGGTGGCAAAGATGTTCGAGTCGGCGGCGTTGATCTTGTCGATGCGCTCCTTCTCCTCCTTGTCCTTCGCCTCGTTGGCTTTCGCCTCGTCGCGCATGCGCTGGATCTCCTGCTCGGTCAGACCCGACGAAGCCTCGATGCGGATCTTCTGCTCCTTGCCCGTGCCCTTATCTTTGGCCGACACGTTCAGAATACCGTTGGCGTCGATGTCGAACGTCACCTCGATCTGCGGCACGCCGCGCGGTGCGGCGGGAATGCCGTCGAGGTGGAAGCGGCCGATCGACTTGTTGTCGCGGGCCAGCGGACGCTCGCCCTGCACGACGTTGATCTCCACCGAAGGCTGGTTGTCAGCAGCCGTCGAGAACGTTTCCGACTTACGAGTCGGGATCGTGGTGTTGGCGTCGATGAGTTTGGTCATCACACCGCCCAGCGTCTCGATACCCAGCGACAGGGGCGTCACGTCGAGCAACAGCACGTCCTTCACCTCGCCCGTGAGCACACCGCCCTGGATGGCGGCACCGATGGCAACCACTTCGTCGGGGTTCACCGACTTGTTGGGCGTCTTGCCGAAGAACTCCTCGACGATCTTCTGGATGGCGGGAATACGGGTCGAACCGCCCACGAGGATCACCTCGTCGATCTGCGAAGCCTGCAGGCCCGCGTCGCGCAGGGCCAGCTTGCACGGCTCGATCGTCTTGCGGATCAGGTGGTCACACAACTGTTCGAACTTGGCGCGGGTGAGTGTCATCACCAGGTGCTGCGGGATGCCGTTGACGGGCATGATGTACGGAAGGTTGATCTCCGTGGTAGTCGTGGACGAGAGTTCGATCTTCGCCTTCTCGGCGGCCTCCTTCAGGCGCTGGAGGGCCATCGGATCCTGACGCAGGTCGATATTGTGTTCGGCCTTGAACGCCTCGGCCATATAGTCGATCAGCACGTGGTCGAAGTCGTCGCCGCCCAGGTGCGTGTCGCCGTTGGTCGATTTCACCTCGAAAACACCGTCGCCCAATTCCAGGATCGAAATATCGAACGTACCGCCGCCCAGGTCGTACACGGCGATCTTCATATCCTGGCTCTTCTTGTCCATACCGTAAGCCAGCGCCGCAGCGGTCGGCTCGTTGATGATACGGCGCACTTTGAGGCCTGCGATTTCGCCCGCCTCCTTCGTAGCCTGACGCTGCGAGTCGGAGAAATAGGCGGGAACCGTGATGACGGCTTCCGTGACCTCCTGTCCCAGGTAATCCTCGGCGGTTTTCTTCATCTTCTGAAGGATGATGGCCGAAATTTCCTGCGGGGTATACTGGCGTCCGTCGATGTCCACGCGGGGCGTATTGTTGTCGCCTTTTACAATGGTATAGGGAGCGCGCGCGATGTCGGCCGAAACCTTGTCGTAGGTCTCACCCATGAAACGCTTGATCGAGAAGACCGTGCGTTTGGGGTTGGTGATTGCCTGACGCTTGGCGGGGTCGCCCACCTTGCGTTCGCCGCTCTCGGTGAAAGCCACCACCGACGGTGTGGTGCGGTGTCCCTCGGAGTTGGGGATCACCACAGGCTCGGAGCCTTCCATTACTGCTACACAGGAATTGGTCGTTCCCAGGTCGATACCGATAATCTTTGCCATAATTCTGTATAAGTTTAATTGTATTCAGTTTCGTTTGTCATTCGTTACGCCCTCATTTTGAACAAAGGTTGTACCAAACGGCGCACCCTGTCAATTTGTCAGCATATTGGCAGAAACTACGTCCTGAAGAGCCGCGCCGCATGCCGGAGCGTGTTATTTTGGCAGGGATGGTGGGAATTCACAATTCACAATTCACAAATAAACTTTTTATGATAGCCCGATAGCACCCGGGGGCAGAAACCGGCAGGCAAATAAAAACAGGCCCGCCAATGCGGGCCTGCCCAACCGGCTACGGGCCGGCCACGTGTATCGTCCTACTTTTCGTTCAGAATGCGCATTGCAGCATCCAGAATCGCCGTATCGTCCAGCGTCACCACGCCGCCGTCGGGACCTTGCTCGAAATGAACACCCGTACAGTCTTTGGTCTGATGCTGTCCGCCGAAATAGTTGCGCACGGCATCTACCTCGATCCCCAATTCATCTGCAATGCGCTGCGAGCTTCCGCTCGGCAGTCTGTCCTTGATACGACGCAATTCGTTAAATGTGATAATCATATTCGTTGAATATTAAGTTGTAAGTTCACACAACTAAAATAGTATAATTTTATCGAATTACAAAATTTCTGCCTGAAAAAGTACCATAAAAATAGAATTTCCGAAAACGGGCTGAATACGGCAAAATCCGATCCTTTATAATAGTGCGTTCCCCTTCAGGAAACGGGGCCAAAATCCGGAAGGGATTCCGGAACCGGAACCGGAAACGGCACCGGACGGCCGTCAACATCCCGGGGCACCCCGAGGGTTTCGGAGCACCTTTCAGCGAAAGGCCCCGCAAAAAAAGACTGCCGGCACGCGGTCGGCAGTCTTCGATCGATATCGGCGAAGCAGCGGCTTCGCCCGGGACACCTATCAGTCCTCCTCCTCGGGTTCTACGTAAATCTGGAAGATCAACGGCGTGTAGGGCGGAATTTCGGTGTCGATCTTCTTCGCGGACTCCGTTTCGTCGTCGGAAGAGCCGCTGTAATCGTAATTGTTGTAGTAACCGCCGTAATAGCCGCCGTAATAATCTCCGTAATAGCCGCCGTAGTAGCCGTTGTTCCCGTAATAGCTGTTGTAGTAATTATAATAATTATAGTAATCGGAGTAGCCGCTCGATCCGCCGCTCGAAGACGATCCTCCCACGACACCCGACGCACCATAGGCGTAGACCGACGTGGTGGCGATCGCCGCCCACTGGCCGAATTTAAGGTGGGGCACCGTGTAGTACCACGCCGAAATGGCCTCGCCCGAACTGGGAGTATAGCTGTAAGCAGACCCCTTTTTGATCACCTCGCCATAGACGAGCTTTTTCACCTCGTCGATATTGGTATCGAAGATGAACCCGTCGAGGAAACGGCCGATATACCAGATCTTCGCCTTACCGTCGAGCGTCACCGAATCGCCTTCCAGCTTCAGGATACCTTCGTAAGGTTCGTCCTTGTGAAAACGCTCCACCAGGGCCTTCGCTATGTCGTCCTCGAGTTTGTCGAACTGGCTGTAAGGCTCGTAGATCGACTTATAGCGGGTTGCCGCCGGGAAGGAGATTTTCCGCTCGGGCGTGTAGCGGAAATCCGCATAAAGCTGCGGCACCGTATCGCACACGTTCACCCACTGTTCCGGCACGTTGTAAGGGTGGTTGAGATCGTCAGCCTTTTCCGGACGCTTGTTCTCCTTCGTATCGTACACTTTACGCCCGCCGTCCTGCTCGCAGAACGTATCGACCTCCGTACCTTCACCTTTCAACGGATTTTTCACCGTGTCGCGGATCTCCATGCGAACGATCATCGGACGGCCCGCACTGAGCGAATACTGCCCCTCGTAACCGCCGTCGCCCTGCACGCCGCCGCTTCCGACGACCGTAGAAGGCATATAAAGATCGACCACCGAACCTTCGCGCAGCAGAATCTCCGGTTTGTCGATACCGAGCCGGCCCTTGTTGGCCTCGAAATATGCCTGGCCCAGCGTCAGCGTGTTGCGCATGGCCAGGTGCGTACCCTCCAGCAGAGAAAGGTTCTCCGTACCGCAATAGCGGTAATAAGGTGCATAGTGGGTATATTTGGTGAAAGTGCCCATCTGTTTGGCCTCCTGCTCGCGGCGCGTGAGAACAATGTTGCCCTTGAGGTCACGGCCCGAAAAATCGAAGCGCACCCAGCAGACCGTATCGTTGACCGGCGCCGCCTGCCTGGTACCCGGCTCGATCACATCGACGTAATAACCGCCGTTCTCCTGGTAGTTCTCCAACAGTTCGGGACGGTTGAGTTTCATCCACGCCTGCAGGGCAATGGTTTCGTATTTGTCGTACGACCCGGTCTCCTCCTTCGCGCAGGACGTCAGCACGAGCAGTCCGGCCACCGAGGCATACAATAAACGCAAACTGAATTTCATATCTCTTTTTAGTTATATTCCACTTTATCCACCGTAAAGAACCAAACCACGGGACTTTCGAGGGGGATGATGCTGAAGTTCTTGTCGCCGTAAGCCATGTTGTAAGTCATGTAAGCCTCCACCACATCGCCTTCGCGGCAACCTATTAACGCCCGCTCCATCCCTTTTATTATCCGTGTCGTACCGATTTTCACCGCCAACGGTTCGAAAACCCATGCACCGGGTGTCAAACCCGCTTTGTAGAGCGTCTCCTCGATGGCCGGATCGTTCGAATCGTAAGGCATCGCATCGTCGGTGATCGCCCTGTTCTGAAACACATACGCCTGGTAGGTGATCGTGGCCACCGCACCGCGCAACACCTCCGGCTTCTGATCGCGTCCTTCCTCGTAAACGTTTTTGATATAACGGTAGACGTTACCCAGTTCGGTATAATAGGGCGGATCCACGTCGATCGATTCGGACAGATCGGCTTCGGAGATCAGCTTCGGCACATGCGACCCCGTAAGGAAACTGACGATGGCGGTTTTCTGCTTGGGCAGCACCTCGTCCTCCTCCGCACACCCGGCCAAAAAGAGGGCGGAGATCGCAAATAAAGCTATGGATAATCTGTACTTCGGCATATAATTGTGCAAATTTACAAAAACAATCCGATTTTCCTTCAACAAACGAAAAAAAACGCCGGATTCGCATACCGGCAAAAAAAAGGAGCAGCCTCAGGCTACTCCCGATGTCGGTAATAATCGTTGCGCGGATCCTTCAACCTTTTCAGCCGCCTCTGTTTCGTCAAGTGGACACCGACCGTAAGAACAAGCGCCCCGACGAATAAGCCTACTAAGAGCCAAAGGAATCCGAAAGGTATTCCTTCCATCACTCTCAATCAAATAATTTGTTTAACGCAACAAACCTATGCAAATTATTTACCACAAACAATGAGGGAAGCGGGGAATTTTCCACTAATTTTATTAAGGAACACGGTCTGGTGACTATTCAGAGGCGTTTCAGGGCCATTCGCACCATTTCCTCGACCGAAGCTGCGGGAGATTCCTTTGCCACCGCGCGCACGACCTTTTCGGCGGCGGCCTTCGAAAACCCGAGCATCACCAGCGCGGCGAGCGTCTCGTCGGAACGTTCGTCGCCGGGAGATACCGCCCCGGCAGCACCTTCGGTCTCCAAACCGGTCAGCTTGCCGCTCAGTTCGACGATGATCTTCTGTGCCGTCTTCAGCCCCAGCCCCTTGACGCTCTTGAGCAGCACGGCGTTTTCGGTCGTGATGATGCTCTGCAACTCGCGGGGCGAATAGGTGGAAAGGATCGTGCGGGCCGTATTGCCGCCCACGCCCGAAACGCTGATCAGATGGCGGAACAGTTCCCGCTCGGTTTTGGTTGCGAAGCCGTAAAGCAACTGGGCGTCCTCGCGCACCACATAATGCACGAAGAGTCTGGTCTGGGCGGAATGTTCGATTTCGGAGTAGGTCTGAAGTGAAATCTGGAGGTAGTATCCCACGCCTCCGGCATCGATAACCGCATAAGCAGGAGTAAGTTCCGCAACCTGACCGGATATGTATTCGTACATCTGAATCAAATTTTACAAGGTGACGGGCAAAAGTAAAGATTTTTTTTTACCTTTGTGACTCCGGTACGGAAATTTAATCAAAAACAAATAGAAACGAACATGAAAAAAGTTATTCTTTCGGCAATGGTCGCTGCCCTGGGGTTCGCTTCCTGTGCGAATAAGGGTACGACGGAAACGGCGGAGGTCGCCCAAGAGGTGCAGGCCGTCGTGAGCGGCGATATTGCTTACGTGCAGGTGGATGCCGTCCTGGCACAGTGCGACCTGTTCCTCAACGAAGGCGCGGCTCTCAAGGAGAAGACCGAAAAGGCACAAAAGAGCTGGGCGCAGAAAGAACAGGGCCTCCAGTACGAAGCCGCTCAGTTGCAGGAGAAGTACCAGAAAGGATTGATTACGACCAACGATGCACAGGCCCAGCAGGCCAGCATCGAAAAACGCGTAGCAGCCTACCAGAACAGCGCACAGAAAGAGGCACAGACGCTCGACGAAGAGAATTACGTCTTCACGAACCGCGCTCAGGATCTGCTGCAGCGCGCCGTGACGGCGATCAATTCGGAGAAGAAATACAAACTCATCGTCAACGCTACGGCACTGCTCGACGCCGACACGACGCTCAACATCACGCCGGCCGTACTGGCTAAGGTAAACGAGTTTTACGCTGCCGACAAGAAAAACGACAAGAAATAGGCGTTCGCCTTCATCTCCTCCGGCCCCGGCCGGAACCCACAGCCGCTCCGCAATCCGGGGCGGCTTTTTGAATGGGAGCCGGGAAATGGGCCACAAGGGATGAGGTACGAGAAGCAGACTGACCCAACCGGTCATGCGATAGACTGTTTACGGGCTATACCCGGCCGCAAGGTGTGAACGGCGCCAAAAGGCGAAGGACGTCAGTAGTAAACGTTTTCAGTAAATGAGGACAGAAGGCGCAGCATTCCGGTTTTGCCAATGAAAAAACAGCGGCTGAGACAGACGGCGCCCCGGCAAAATCGAAACTTCGCTTGCTTTTGCGATCGGCTTGCACTATCTTTATCGGGGACAAGCCCCGATTTAGACAGGCGGTGGCTCGGAAGTGCTCAAATAAATTTGGCACTCCGCCCGCCTTGCACTATCTTTGTGGGAAATTATACGCAGCAAGATCATGGGATTCGTACCATTCACCTTCGTAGACTTCATCGACATCATCCTCGTAGCCGCCATCATGTACTGGATTTACAGGATGACGAAGGGGACGAACGCTCCCTATATCCTGACGGGGATTATCGCAATCTACCTGTTATGGGTAGTGGTCAAAACTCTCAACATGGAGTTGCTGTCGTCGATCCTCGGGCAGTTGATTTCGGTGGGCGCCATAGCGCTGATTATCGTCTTCCAGCCCGAACTGCGGCGTTTCCTGCAGATGATCGGTATGCGCCAGAAACAGTTCAACTTCATTACGCGCATTTTTTCGGCAGGTGACGACGCCATCCACACCAACGTCGCGCCCATCGTGGCGGCCTGCCGCGAAATGGCTGAGACCAAAACCGGAGCGCTGATCGTCATCGGCCAGCAAAGCGACCTGCGGCTGATTACCGAAGGAGGCATCGCCCTCGATGCCAAAGTCTCCACGCCCCTGCTGCGCAATATTTTCTTCAAGAACGCGCCCCTGCACGACGGCGCCACGGTGATCGAAGGCGACCGCATCGTGGCGGCCAAATGCATCCTGCCCGTGACGCAGAGCGACGTACCCAAATCTTACGGGACGCGTCACCGTGCGGCAATCGGCATGAGCGAGATTTCGGACTCCATCATTGTAGTGGTTTCGGAAGAAACCGGCGATATATCGATCGCCCAGGGCGGACAGTTGCGCCGCGACATCGATCCGGTGCGGTTGCAGCAGACCCTTCAGCGTTACCTGACAATCAACGGACGCAAACGTTCGAAGAAAGAGGTGGCGGAATAACCGGACAGGCGTCCGGAGGTAGATTTCGCCGCAACTTACCTCTGCGGCATTCCGGCCGGAAAGCCTTGAGTCTGACGCCATCCCCGTTCCGCCACACGGATACAATTCACACCGTCCCCGGCGACAAAAGCCAAAACGGGCCGGCAACCTTTCGGTTGCGGCCCGTTCGATTTTTCACACGGCCGTCACTGCGGCCTCCCGAATCCGGGATTACTCGGCGGGGGTTTGCGCAGGTTGCTCGGCGGGAGCTTCGGCGGGAATTTCAGCCTGAGGCATCGCAGGGGCGGTCTCGCTGTCGAGCACACGCTCCTGAAGCGCTTTTACGTCAGCCGAAATTTTGCTGTTGCTCTCGGAAACCATGCCCTTGTCCATCGCCAGCGTAGCCACGAGGCTCAGCACGACGATCGCAATGGCCATCGTCCAGGTGAATTTCTCCAGAAAATCGGAGGTCTCACGGACACCCATCACCTGATTCGAAGCACCGAAGTTGGCGGCCATGCCGCTCTTGGGATTCTGCACCAATACGGCGAGGATAATCAACACACTGGCGATCAAGATCAAAGCGATACAAATTGTGTATAACATATACTATAAAATTTAATTATTTGTTTCTATTTTGCGAATAATCTCGGCAAAGTAAACACTTTTTTCCGGATTTAACAAACTTAATTTGCGATAAGTCGCCAATGCGCGCTCCCGAAGTCCCTGGGCCAGGTAGATTTCCGCAAGCGCCTCGCTCTCCAGATCGTCGTTGTCGTCCAATTCGGCCACCGTGCGCACCTCTGTCTCCGGCTCTCCTTCCCCGGCCACGATCCGCAAGTTCTCCTCCTGCAGAAAACGGTCGATCAATTCCTCGGGCGAAAGTTCGGTGAGCAGCCCCGCATCGAGTGTAACCACCTGCGCCGCATAAGGCGTGCGGCACGAAGCGGTGACCGCCAGGCGCGGATCGTCGGTGCCCTGCCGCCCGGCCAGCACACGGCGCGGCAGAGAGAACCATTCCCATCGCCCGACCGTTGCCCGAAGTTGTTCGTCGGGCATCTCCGAAAGCCGGCCGGCAAGCAGATATTCACAAAACCGTTCCATAGCGATTACCAGTTGGAAGCGGCGGCCTGGAAAATATCGTTCACCAACTGATCGACGATCTCGGGAATCAGCGTTCCTTCCACCTCGGTCAGAAGTTGCTGGGAGTCGTAGTCGGCATAAGCCGAAAAGCTCTTGTTAAAGGACATCTTCTCGTCGATCGCATTCGTGAAGCGCACCTTAATAGTGATAGTCAAGCGGTTGAGCGAAGCATAGTCGTTGGTCGTACCGCTGGTCACGGCAGCCGTCGTGGAGGTGTAATTGGTGATCTCGCCCTCGAAAGCAAAGTCACCGCCTTCGTCCACCTGATTCAGACGCGTGCGGCGTGTGAAGATGTCCACCAGCGCATCGGTGAGCGTCGAAGAGAGGATCGGCGCCACCATCGTCGCATTGTTGGGGAAATAGGCCACTGAAAAGGTTTTGGCATCGGGCGGGATCGACGCGCCCGACAGCGAGTATTTGATCGCCACACCGCAGCTTACGCTCGCAATCGCGATTGCGAGCAATGAAAAATGAAAAATGAAAAATGAAAATTTATTTTTGAATCTGAGCATCGTTGTCCTCGTTTAGTTATTCCTTCCCCGGGCAGGCCGCAGCATCCCGGATTTAAATTATGAATTATGACTTTTTAATTCTCTTCGATCCCCAGTTCTTTGATCTTGCGGTAGAGCGTGCGCTCGGACATGAACAGTTCGGCGGCGGCTTCGCGGCGGCGTCCGTTGTTGCGGCGCAGGGCGCGGACGATCTGCTCGCGCTGCATGTCGGCTTTCGTCATTTCGCGCGGAGGCTCGTCGGCCACTTCCTCGCTCTCGGCATAGACCGGAGCGGAAGACTGGGAATACGCCGGCGCCTGCGGATAAGGCTGTACCGCCGGAACAAAGCTGCTTTGCGTCTTGGTCGGCAGCAGCCCCTTGATGTCATGGGCGGGTTCGCGGTAAGCCCCGCCCTGCGTCAGTTCGGAAAGCATCCGTTTCACGTCGTTCACATCGGCACGCAGGTCGAAAAGCACTTTGTAGAGCAGTTCGCGTTCCGGCGACATCGTATCGTCCCCCCGGGCAGCGCCTAAAGGCATCGGCGCCCCGGCCTCCTGCGGCGGCAGGTAGCGGGCAAGGATTTCGGGCGTGATCAGACGTGTCTGCTCGATGGCCGATATCTGTTCCGCAACATTTTTCAACTGTCGGATATTGCCCCGCCAATAGTAGTTTTCGAGCATCTGCCTCGCTGCGGGATCGAGCGTAATGGCCGGCATGCGGTATTGCGCCGCCACGTCGCCCGCGAACTTGCGGAACAGCAGCCAGATGTCGCCCGGGCGCTCGCGCAGGGCCGGAACGAAGATCGGCACCGTATTGAGCCGGTAATAAAGGTCTTCGCGGAAACGGCCCGAAGCGATCGCCTCCGTCAGATGGACATTCGTTGCGGCGACCACGCGGACGTTGGTTTTCAGCACCTTCGACGAGCCGACACGGATGAACTCCCCGGTCTGAAGCACACGCAGCAGACGTGCCTGCGTCGGATGGGGCAGTTCGGCCACCTCGTCCAGAAAGATCGTTCCCCCGTCGGCCTCCTCGAAGTATCCTTTGCGGGCTTCGAGTGCGCCGGTGAAGGCCCCTTTCTCATGGCCGAACAACTCCGAATCGATCGTCCCTTCGGGAATGGCACCGCAGTTGACGGCGATGTATTTATTGTGTTTACGCGCCGAATAGGCGTGGATCACCTGCGGGAAAAATTCCTTCCCCACGCCGCTTTCACCCGTGACGAGTACCGAAAGGTCGGTCGGCGCCACGCGCACGGCCACCTCCAGCGCACGGTCGAGAAGTTCCGACGTGCCGATGATGCCGAATCGTTGTTTGACTGTGGTAAGATCCGCCATTTATTGGAGAGGTGTTTGGGTAGGGTTATCCGCAGCAGGAACCTGTTCAGGCTGTACCTGTATGGGCTGCGGCTCTTCGACATATTCCTGCGCCGCCGCCTTTTCGCGGGACTCGTGCACATAACCGAAAGCAATGGCTGCCACAGCGATAATCGCCGCAATGATCGCCACCAGCAGGAAGCGGTCGGTCTTGCGGCGGCCCCGGCGGCCGGCAAAGGTGTAGGCATCGGTCGTTTTGAGGGGTTTGCCGTAACGGAGTCCCTTCAGCGTGGGGTCGGGCTGGAGCGTGGAACCGGCTTCGGGCGCTTCCGCTGCCGGTCTTTGCCCCGACGCTGTCTGCGCAGCGGGCTTCTCCGGCCCGGATTCTTTCGCGGGTTCTTCCGGCAAGGCGGATGCAGGCTCGTGGACGAATGCCAGCGTGTCGTTGGGGCCGGGGCGAAAAACTCCGAATCCCTCCATGCGGTATTCGCCGCCTTCCTGCACCGCAAGACGTATTTCGAACACGAAACGGTCGATAGCCCCCGCAGCCTCCAGTTCGCCCATTCCCCCGGCCTGCAGCAAACCCCGCAGCACGCCGTCGTCGCGGCGGAAAAGTTCGGAAAAAAGTACGCTGCCGCCGGGTTCCTTCACGATGAAGGCGCCCATCTGGGGAACGACAAGCCGTTTATGGAGTTCCAGATATTGTTTTATAGTTTGTACAAGCACGTTTCGAATCTGTAAAATGACGCACCAAAATTACCCTTTTTCGCAGAAAAAACAAAATTAGGCACTTATTTATACAACAAATAAGTGTAAACCGTTGCGTATCCGGAAAATATTTATCTACTTTGCATCCCGAAAAAATCAAAAATCCGGAAGAGCTACTTTGCCACGAATTTTGCAATGTAACGCAGACGGATTGAAAAACAGTCGCCAAACGAGCCATGAAAGACAAGTACATCGACCTGATCGAACAAACGTTCGATTTCCCGCAGGATGAGTTCTCGGTCGAGGACAACGAGCTGAATTTCCATGACATTCCGCTCATGGAACTCATCAAGCAGTACGGAACGCCGCTCAAAATAACCTACCTGCCCAAGATCTCCCAGCAGATCAACCGGGCCAAACGCATGTTCAACGTGGCAATGGCGAAGGTCGATTACAAGGGTTCGTACAACTACTGCTACTGCACCAAGTCGAGCCACTTCTCGTTCGTGCTCGAAGAGGCCATGAAGAACGACATTCATCTCGAAACCTCGTCGGCGTACGACATCCACATCATCAACGCGCTCTACGACGGAGGAATCATCGACAAGGACCGCTACATCATCTGCAACGGCTTCAAACGCCCGCAGTATGTGGAAAACATCGCCCAGCTGGTGAACGACGGTTTCCAGAACACGGTGCCCGTGCTGGACAACAAGGAGGAGCTGGATCTGTTCGAGGACGCCTTCACCAAGAAGTGCAAAATCGGCATCCGCATCGCCTGCGAGGAGGAACCCAAGTTCGACTTCTATACCTCGCGCCTGGGAATCCGCTACAACGACATCATCGATTTCTACAAGGCCAAGATTAAAAACAGCAAGAAATTCCAGTTGAAGATGCTGCACTTCTTCATCAACACGGGAATCAAGGACACGGCCTACTACTGGAACGAGTTGTCGAAGTGCATGAACGTCTATTGCGAGCTGAAGGCCATTTGTCCCGACCTCGACAGCCTCAACATCGGCGGCGGTTTCCCGATCAAGAATTCGCTGAATTTCGAATACGACTACGAGTACCTGACCGAAGAGATCGTAGCGCAGATCAAGAACATCTGCCAGCGCAACGGCACCGAAGAACCCAACATCTTCACCGAGTTCGGATCGTTCACGGTAGGTGAAAGCGGCGCGGCCCTCTACTCGATCGTCAACCAGAAGCAGCAGAACGACCGTGAGAACTGGTACATGATCGACTCGTCGTTCATCACCACCCTGCCCGACACATGGGGCATCAACCAACGCTACATCATGCTGGCGGTGAACAACTGGGACAAGGAGTATCAGCGGGTGTTCCTCGGCGGCCTGACCTGCGACAGCGAGGATTTCTACAACGCTGAGTCGCACACCAACGCCATCTTCCTGCCCAAGCTCGAAAAAGGAAATCCCCAGTACATCGGATTCTTCCACACGGGGGCTTACCAGGAAGCGCTCGGCGGTTTCGGCGGTATCCAGCACTGCCTGATTCCCGCGCCCAAGCACATCATCATCGACCGCGACAAGGACGACAACGAATATTATACGAGGCTGTTCGCCAAAGAACAGTCCTACCGTTCGATGCTGCGAATTCTCGGGTACTGATCCCCCTGCGGCAGTCACCCTTTATCTTCATCATCCGCAACCCTAAGCCCTCCTACGAAAAGGAGGGCTTTCGTTTGAACGGCCGAAAAGATCGCTCGGCGTCTACCCACCGGAAGATGTCCCGAATATCCCCGCATGAGAGGTTCGGATTTGTTTTTCAAAAATTTTAATTTATCTTTGCAAAGGTTTAAATTCCTGTCAATCAGCACAAAGATACGAACAGGCTGCATACGCGCACAACTGCTTACAAATTATAAGAAATCATGAAAAAATTCTTCGAAACTGCAAGGAAATGGAGGGGGGGGGTACTGTTAGCCCTTACGGCCGGCCTATTGGCCGCATGTTCGGACGACGACGAAACGCCCGCCCCCGACACCACGATCCCCGCACACAGCGAACTTCTGGGAGGCTGGGAGGCCGAAGGCTATCGCTGGGATCTCGATAACGGGAAAAGTGCCTGCTACCTGATGAACGAGGCGGGGGACGACTTCGCTTACGACGAGGCGGGAAATTACATTACGCTCACCGTTCGTGAATATTGCGAACAATACGCCCGGGATTACAACGCCGACCCGATGAACGAAATCAAGGGAACTCCCGAGGATTTCGCCGACCACGCCTATGAAGGCACCGCCATCTTCACCAATTTCAACATAACCGAAAACCATGTCACGGTCTATCTGGGACAGTACATCCCCGGTGTCGTATCGATGTACGTGCTGGCCGTGTCGGGCGATTACACCTACGATCCCGCCACCGGGGTGATGACCGTACGCGATGTGGCGAACGAAACCGATCTGCGCACGCTGCTGATCGACGTAAAAAAAAGCCGGGACGGACGGATGCATTTCCGCTACCCGGACTACGACACCTTCACCACCCCGAGTTATGACCAGACGAAGACCTACTACGTCTACGCACCGATGATATTTTACTGCATCCCGGGCGAACCCTTCGTGCCGGAAAATTAGCCGGCTCCGCCGGATACAGGAAAGACACAGCCCGCCGGTTTTTTGCCGGCGGGCTGTTCGTTTCGGGAGAAACGTACAG
This sequence comes from Alistipes sp., assembly GCA_048465795.1. Lineage (GTDB taxonomy): Bacteria > Bacteroidota > Bacteroidia > Bacteroidales > Rikenellaceae > Alistipes. Next base: position 58,987 of record DBFWKV010000052.1, on the reverse strand, counting down.
AAGTCAGGCGCCGAACAGGAATTCGAACGGCTTGACCGAAGGTTTGAACTTCGCCGTGGCATCGCCCGTATAGACCGCACCGCCGGTCAGCACCAGTTCCCGCTGGGGCGTGCCCCGGCTCAGATCGATCGACGACAGATCGACCCAGAAGGTCTCCATGCCCAGCGTCGGTTCGAAATAGTAGACTCTGTTTTTCTGGTCGCTGACCGTGCGCCAGCGCGTCGAGGCGATATGCGGCTTGTCCGGCGTCGAGATCCCGTAAGGCACCGAGACGTTGCGCATGACGGACATCACGGCCGGAACGGCGATCGTCGGATCGGAGGTCTGCGTCACGGCATTGATGTAGAACGAGGCGCGCACGAAACGGTCGGGAGCACGGTTGGTGCCCGGCAGCATCGTCAGGCCGCCGATTTGCCGCCAGTAGTCGTTGATCGCCAGCTGCTGATCGTAGGCCGGCGAATTGGTCATCACCTGGTACTGCTTTCCGTGGTGGATCACCAGCTCGCCTTCGAGGTACTCGAAGATGGCGCTGTCGCCCGAAGCATCGGAAACCGCCAGGTGCAGACGCGATTTGACGCCGTTGGGCAGATCGGGCGCATCGATGCGGAACTTCTGTTTCGAGAGTTCGGCGACGGCCTCGTCGACCGTGGCAAAGTTGTCCAGCACATACTGCGTCCAGATGCTCAGGCCCATGACGGGGCGGGTGTCGTTCGGACGCTCGTAGACCGATTCGGGCAGGAAAAGCAGGTTGGCGACAAGGCCCGCTTCGTTCATGCCGTCGGTGATGCCGATGTCATAGCCCGCAGCGGAGAGGGAACCGTATTTCGAAGTCCAGAAAACCGTGTTATCGCTCTTGCCGCCCCGGCGTTCGACGCCCCTCGGGAAGATATAGAGGTTGGTCAGCGGGTCTTCCCGCCAATCCATCGTGCGGCCCGTGGCGGTCATGCCGTCAGGTCCCAGATAGACGGCGCGCGTGCAGGCACCGGCACGGGGAGCGAGGGCAGCCAGCGCCAGGGCACATGCGACCGCCAAAGATACTTTTTTCATAAGCAAACAAATTAAATAACATCCTAACCTGCAAATCGGATGCAAAACATGCCGCCCGGAGCGATGAAACGCCGATTTTATCCCTTATAACGGAGATGCCCGGCCCGGGATGCCGGTCCGGGCCGAGGCTGAATGCGGAAGGGGCAGCAACATCGAACCGGTATCAGGGAAAATTTGGAAACCCGAATTCTAAAATTAACTTTGCAATAAAAAACACTTTAAAATAAACAGAAAACGATGCAACCGATTCAACCGCCCAAAATTCCGGCACCGGCAAACGCCCCGTCCGTCCGGACGCCGCGTTACGACTTCAACTCGATGACCCTGAAAGTCGCTCTGACCGCACTGGCGGCAATCGTACTGCTCATTCCCGGCGCCATGATCTCCTCCCTGATCGACGAACGGCAGGAACTCGCCCAAACCTCGCAACAGGAGGTAGCTCGGATGTGGAGCGGCGAGCAGCATATCACCGGCCCGGTGCTCACGATTCCCTACCTCGAAACCGTCACGGACGATGCGACAAAGAAAACGGTGACCGTCGAACGCCAACTCACCCTGTTGCCGGAGAGGTTGACAATCGAAGGCGACGCAGCCTGCCAGACGCTCCGAAGAGGCTTTTACGACGCAATCGTCTACAATGCCCAACTTACGCTCAACGGCCATTTCGCAGGCGCGGACCAACTGCGTCAACTCCAGGCAGGCGGCTTCCGCCTCTCGCCCCGGCGGGCCACGCTCTCGGTGGGCCTGAGCGATCTGCGGGGCATCGAAGAACGCATCGGAATCGAATGGAACGGGCGCCTCTACCCCACTTCGACGCTGACCGGAGAGACCTGTTTCGCCAGAGGCGTCGGGACTCGGATCGACCTGAGCGACTGGCTCTCCGCACCGGACAACACGGCCTCCTTTAGCCTGAAACTCCGGATAAAAGGTTCGCAGGGGCTTTATTTCGCCCCGGTCGGCGATCAGACCGAAGTGCATCTGCATTCCGACTGCCCGACGCCGAGTTTCACCGGTAATTTCCTGCCCTCGGCGCGCAATATTACGAAGGAGGGGTTCACGGCGGACTGGAAAGTCGTCTCGCAGAACCGAAACTACAACCAGCTCTTCACGGGAGACTGCAGCGACCGCATCGGCGAGTCCGAATTCGGCGTCGGCCTGCTGCTCCCCGTCACGCAATACCAGCAGGCGACACGCTCGATCAAATACGCCGTACTGGTCGTATTGCTTACGTTCGCCGGCGTGCTGTTCGGCGAAGTCGCGTACCGCCGCAAACTCCATCCGCTGCAATACCTGCTCGTCGGGCTGGCGCTCATTCTCTTCTACGCACTGCTCGTTTCGCTCTCCGAACAGTTCGGTTTCGCCGCAGCCTACCTCATCGCGGCAGTCATGACCACGCTGCTTATCGCAATCTATATTCGGGCTGCGACCGGCTTGGTCCGGCTCGGCATCTTTATCGGCGGGCTGCTCGCCCTGCTTTACACGTATGTTTATGTCCTGCTGCAAATGGAGAACTACGCTCTGCTTACCGGAAGCATCGGACTGTTCGTCATCCTGGCGGCGGTGATGCACTACTCGCTCAAGTTCCACCCCCGCTCCTGAGGGCGGTCGGCGATGAGAAATGTTTGTACGGCGCCCCGCGTTTTCAGGTGCCGTACAGGCATTTTTTCGCACCGGACTAAAAAACCGGCGGTACATTTGCATACCCGACGGGGGCATTGTATCTTTGCCGTACGCTTTTCCATCCCGACCGGCAGACCTCCGAGAAGGGCGAAAAGACAAACCGAAACCCCCAACCGACAGCCATGCAGATCAACAAAGCCGAATTCCGGTGCAGTTCCGAGAAAATTTCACAGGTTCCCAAAGACGACCTGAAGGACATCGCCTTCATCGGGCGCAGCAACGTGGGCAAGTCGTCGCTCATCAACATGCTCACAGGGCGGCAGGGGCTGGCAAAGGTCTCGGGCACACCGGGCAAAACGCGGCTCGTCAACCATTTCCGCATCGACGATGCCTGGTATCTGGTGGACCTGCCGGGCTACGGATACGCCCGCACGTCGAAGTCCCGGCGCAGCGAGTTTTCGAAACTCATCACCGATTACGTGCTGCGCTGCGAGAAACTGCACTTCCTGTTCGTGCTCCTCGACGTGCGGCTCGAACCCCAAAAGATCGACCTGCGGTTCCTGGAGATGCTGGGCGAGAACGGGATTCCCTTCGGGATCATCTTCACCAAAGCCGACAAGCTCTCGAAAACGCAACTCGAAAAGAGCGTCGCACAGTACAAGGCCACGCTCGGGGAGCAGTGGGAGGAGCTGCCCCCGATTTTCGTCTCTTCGAGCGAACGACGCACCGGAAAAGAGGAAATTCTGGATTTTATCGGCAAATGTCTCGCCGTGTAAGTTCGCGTTCCCGATCGGAACGGAGTGCTGGTAATTCACGACCTTCCGACCTATCCGACGACCGATAGCTTTCCATCGTTCCCGTTGCCGCTTTTCGCCCAACCTGGCGGAATCTCCGGGTGGAGTCCGGAAACCGGATTTGCAGAATATTCACCGATTGTTGAAAAAAGGCAGCCCGCAGGAGAGGTTTTTTCAACGTGTTGTCCTATCTTTGCACCGTCAAAACCCTCCAACACATTATGGCCATCCATAAAATCAAATTTTTCGCCGGCCGGGACTCCCGGTATCTCGCCGAAAAAATTGTCGCCAGTTACGGCACGACCCTCGGCGAAGCGGAAGTGCTCCAGTTCAGCGACGGCGAATTCCAACCCTGTTTCAACGAATCGATCCGAGGATGCACGGTTTTCCTGATCCAATCGACATTTCCGCCCTCGGACAACCTGATGGAACTGCTGATGATGATCGATGCCGCGCGCCGGGCATCGGCCTATCAGGTGGTGGCGGTCATGCCCTACTTCGGCTGGGCGCGTCAGGATCGCAAGGATCGTCCCCGCGTACCGATCGGCGCCAAGCTGGTCGCCAACATGCTCAAGGCGGCCGGTGTCGACCGTATTATGACGATGGACCTGCACGCCGACCAGATTCAGGGGTTTTTCGATGTTCCGGTGGACGCGCTCTACGCCAGCGGCATATTCGTGCCCTACATCCGCAGTCTCGGCATCGAGGATCTGTCGATCGCGGCACCCGACATGGGCGGCGCGAAGCGGGCCAACACCTACGCCAAACTTCTCGGCACGCCGATCATCATCTCGCACAAGGAGCGTGCGAAAGCCAACGTCGTAGGCAAAATGACGGCTATCGGCGAGGTCGAAGGACGCAACATCCTGATTGTGGACGACATGATCGACACGGCCGGCACGATCTGCATGGCCGCCGACATGCTGATGGCTCGCGGCGCGAAAAGCGTGCGTGCAGCTATCACCCATCCCGTTTTGTCGGGTCCGGCCTACGAACGCATCAACGCCAGTTCGCTGGAGCAGGTGATCGTGACCGATTCCATTCCGCTCAATCCCGGGAAAGACCTGCACAAATTCACCGTGCTGTCGGTAGCGGATATGTTCGCCGACGTGATCGAGCGCGTACACAACTACAAGGAAATTTCGTCGATCTTCTTCAAATAGAGAACCGAATACCGTTTTTTACGCGGCGTTTCTTGTCCGGAAACGCCGCGTTGCATTATCCGGAAACAGCCGGCAGCAACAAGGAGGGGGATTTTCCAAATGAAAATCCCCCTCGTTGACACGCCCGATTCAATTCGGAAACACACGCTTATCTGAGCGGCGAGTCCGGTTCTTTGGACATCACCAGATAGAACATCCTGTCCAGGAACGCCGGAGCGAACTTCTTCACGAAGTGCGTGGCACGCCCTTCGCTCTCCATCAGGCACAGGCGCCTGCGCTTGACGATTCCGCGCGCCACGATGCGGGCGACCTGCTCGGGCGTCATCATCTTCGCCTCGTCGCGGGGCGTCTCGCCCTGCGACGAACCGTCGGCCGTGAGGGCTGCGAAACGAACATTGGAAGACGTGAAGCCCGGACATGCGATCATCACGTGCAGCCCCTTCCTGAGGTTCTCGATACGCAGGGTCTCCAGGAATCCGGTCATGGCATATTTCGACGCCGAGTAACCCGTGCGCCCGGGAAGTCCGTGCAGCCCGGCAACCGAAGAGATGCCGACGATCGAGCCGCGCGAAGCCTGAAGATAGGGCAGCGCGAATTTACAGCAGTTGACAGCGCCCCAGAAATTCACGTCCATCAGACGGTGCAGCACGCTCAGATCCACGTCGTCGAAAACGGCGCGCATCGAAAGCCCGGCATTGCAGATCAGCACGTCCACGCCTCCGAATTCGCGCACGGCCGTGTCGACCAGCTCCCGGCATTCGTCGACTTGCGTCACATCGACCGGAGAATAGGCTGCCCGGCCGCCACGCGCGCGAATATCGCCCGTGATGAGCTGCAACTTCTGCACGCTGCGTGCCCCCAGCACGACTTTCGCCCCCTGTGCTGCATACTCCCGCGCCATCGCCTCGCCGATGCCCGACGAAGCGCCCGTAATGATGATTACCTTATCTTTAAGTGTTTTCATAAGCAATTATATGATTTTTATATCCGGAACTTGCGCCGGCCACAACGATTCATTCATCGGTCTCCACCTGCAAACCGTCCCAGGCCATGTGTACGTGCGGCGGAAGTGCCGGTTCCGTTTCGGCGTGCAACCCGATGTCGTGGGACATGTGCGTGAGGTAAGCCTCGCGGGGTTTCAGACGCGCGATGAGCGCCAACGCCTGCGGCACGTTGAAATGGGCGGGATGCTCCGCGAAACGAAGCGCGTTAACCACCAGCACATTCAGCCCGGAGAGTTTTTCGGCTTCTTCGTCTTCGATCGCCTTGAAATCGGTCAGGTAAGCCATTTTCCCGATCCGGAATCCCGTCACCGAAAAATGTTCGGCATGGTGTCCCGTAATCGGGATCACTTCGACATCGCCGATCCGGAACGGCTGACCGGGTTCGATTTCGTGCAGTTTGATCTCGGGAGCACCCCGGTATTTGTCCTTTCCGAATGCGTAGTCGAAATCCTTACGCACGACCCCGAGCGTTCGCGCCGCCGCATAGATGTCGACCGGATGGATCGCACGGGGATAGTCCACGAAGTTGAATCCCCGCACATCGTCCAAACCGCCGATATGGTCTTTGTGTTCGTGGGTGAGCAGAATCGCATCGAGGTGACGCACGCCCGTACGGAGCATCTGGCAGCGAAAATCAGGCCCGGCGTCGATTACGATCCGCACGCCCCGGGTTTCGACCATCGCCGAAGTGCGCAGGCGGTTATCGCGCGGATCGGCCGAAGTGCAGACCTTGCAACCGCAGCCGATCACGGGCACGCCCTGCGAGGTACCGGTTCCTAAAAAGGTGAGTTTCATGCGGTAAAGATACGAAAAAAGTCACTACTTTGATTATCGATCGATATTCCCCTATCTATCAGCAGGTTTTTTCCTGCGCCGTCCCGCATCTCAAAAGCCGCGCCTTGCGAAAGAACATCCCGTAGCGAACCGGAAAATCCGCGCGCCCAGCATGGCCGGCAGCCGGGACTTTCCGTCCCCGGCACCTTCGGATAACGATGCAGAGGCCCTCGCCGGAAAACCGTTCGAGTCCGAAAGTTCCGCCGGAAGCGTTTTATGTACCTTTTGCAAAAGGAAATATACGTTTTGAAACCCAGGCACACCGCTCCGAAGCATACTTTTGCAGACACCGACCATTCACAATCAATCTTAAAGGAATATGAAAAAACTGGTAATGCTGGCGGCTGCGGCCCTGATGGTCTGCGCGGCTGCGACGGGACAGGATCAGCCCAAAAAGAAGGGCGGCTTCTGGAACAAAGTAACAAAAGGGGTCGAATCCACGACGGGACTCGACGTATCGAAAGAGACGCTGTTCGTCTATCCGCAAATGGGACAGTGGAAGATGGAGTTCATCAGTGCCACGGGCAGCAACGAAACGGGCGAGGTGACCGTGCGCATCGGCATCATGCCCCTCAGCGGACAAAAGGCGGCCTTCCTGCAACTGACCTCGGTTACGGGAGCCGACGGGCAGGCGCTGCCGGAGGGCAAGGCATGGAAAGCGACCAGCAAATTCAAAACGTCGGATCTCGACGCAAGCCCCCTTTTCCATGAAGACCTCGCCGCGGGGACTTTCTCCGAATACCAGTTCCAGCCTATTACGGTCCCTGCCGGAATGAAGGCCTTCAAAGCCCTGAAATTCACACTCGAAACGGGAAATGCACAGGAGGAGGGTTTCGAAGCGCGCGACGTACCCGTCACGTGGGAATAGGCGAAGACGGGCCTCACCGGGCAATGCCCGGGCGTCTGCCGCCTTCCCCGGTGGGAGGAAACCGAACATGAACGATAAACCTCGTAAAATACAACATCCATGAAAAAACTTTTCGCTTTCGCAACATTCGTTTGCGCACTCTTCGTCCCGGGCTGCGGCTCGCAGTCGAAAGCCTCGGCGGCGGATACGCCGTCGGACGTGGTCAAGCGGTTCTACTCCGCCATCAATGCGGAAAATTACACCGCAGCGGCCGATTGTCTCTACTACGACGGCAAAGACGTCGAGAAGGACAAGGCCATGATGGTCGAAATCCTCTCCACCTACCTCGGGCCGGAACTCAAAAAACTGGGCGGCGTGAAGGTCAGCGACTTTACCGAAAAGACGGAGGCCGACGGCAACGTCAGCGTCGTATTCGAGATGCAGAACGGCAAGGGACAGGGAGGAAAGGAGACCGCCAAGTGTACCCGCGATGCATCGGGCGCCTGGAAAATGCGTGCGGCATTCTGATCCCGTGCCAACGACAGCACCGACGCCCGGTTTGGCAGCAGACCGGGCGCTTCGGCGTGTTCGCCCCGGAACGGCCGCGAACCGATTCCGCCATTTTTTGTGAATTATTTGCTATCTTAGCATACGAATGCTCTACGACCTGACTTACTTCTTCAACGGCGTGTCGCTGATGTTTTTCCTCATGGCGGCCGTTCACACGACGGTGTGCGCCCGCAAAAGCGGCTCACGCCCCCACCGGTTCTTTGCCATGTGCCTCTGCTGGATGGTGCTGATCGAAGCCAAAGAGTTCTTCATCAGTTACGATCCGGCGTATGACTACGAGGTGCTCGGGCCGGGCTACACATTTCCCGATGTATTCACCCTGCCCCTGCTGTCGCTTTTCTTTTTCGAGCTGGTCATGCCCGGACGGGTCACACGTCGTTACGCCGTCAAACTGCTCGCCCCTTTCGTCGTGCTGGGTGCGGCCTACCTCGTGGGGTTGGCGTTTTACGATCCGGTCTCCTACCGGACACCCGCAGCGCTTCTCGCCGACGTGCCTTCCTATCTGCCGACCGTACTGCTGCTCTACGTCGTTTACTCGGCAGGTTACTGCATATTCGCCCTGGCACGCATCATCGTCTACTCGATCCGCTATGCGGAACAGATCGCACAGGCCTACTCCTTCACCGAACGTATTCACCTGCGGTGGATGCGGTGGATGTCGGCCGTACTGGCCTTTTACCTGCTCTCCTACATTCTGATCATTACCTTCACCGCTTCGCACTTCTTCACCGTCTGCATCTACCTGATGTCGCTCGGCGTGTGGGGCATACTGTACGCCTGCATCATGCGGTACCGCATTCCGGAAATCATCCTCAACTACTGGCAATCCGAAAACCCGGCGGAAGAAAATGCCGGGCAGGAAGAGTCCCAGGCCGAAAGATCGGGACGCATTGCCGCCCTGCACGAACAGGTTGCGGCGGCAATCGGCGAGCGCCGGCTCTATCTCAACCCGGGGCTGACGATCATCGACCTGGCGACGGAGTGCGGTACGAACCGCACGCACCTGTCTCAATTTTTCAACAACGAACTGGGCGTGTCGTTCCGCGACTACATCAACCGTTGCCGTATCGACTATGCGACGGGGCTGCTGGAAGAGGACGATTACAAGTTCGAGGAACTGGCTCTCGTGTCGGGATTCGGCAGTACGACGACCTTCTACCGGGCGTTCGCCAAAGAGAAGGGCATGACGCCCCAACAGTGGCTGGAGAGCCATACCATGCGGAAGCCGAGGGGGGGGGCCGGGGCCGATCCGCAATTCATAAACCTGCCCGCAGAATAAGTCCGCCGGAGCAGCACCGGGACGAAGAACAATAAAAGAGACGCCGGCCGAAACCCGGAGACCTCGTCGGGGGCACGCGGGATTTTCCATCCGGCATCGTATTGCCCCGGAAGCACCCTCAAATTCGGCCCCGGCTTTTCCGGTACCGCACAACGAATAAGTGCGCCCGATCTCCCGTCAGGCGCACTTGATCCTTTATTTCCGCATCCGAGCCGCCGATGCTACGAATGCAGTGCATCGCCCAATAACAGGAGCAATATATGCAGGTAATCTTTCAGGGCCACACGGAGTTGTTTGGCAGCCTTCTCCAGTTCGAACTCGACACGGCGCACGGTGATACCGTACTTCTGGGCAATCTCCTTGTAACTCAGCTCCTCGAACCGTCTGGCGACGAATACTTTGCGCGTCAGTTCGGGCAGGCGGGCGAGCGACTCCCGGACGATTGCTGCCACCTCTTCGGAAAAAATCTCCCCGGGATCGAACGCCTGCAAGGAACGGATATCCTCCGCCACGAGCCGGCGGCGGAATTCGTAAACCTCCTGTTCGATCTTCATGTGCAGGCTTTGGGCCCGGAGCCAGTCGAGACATTTGTTACGGACGATAATCAGAATATAAGCCTGCAGATTGGCATCGGCCGGGATTCGGCTGCGGTTCTCCCAGAAGGACATGAAACTGTCCGATACGAGATCCTCGGCTACGGCTGCATTCCGCACATACCGGCACGCGATCGTTTCGAACCGTGTGCGCCATGTGGCGAACAGACGGCCGAATTCCGCCGTCGCAATCGCAACGGATTCAGCGTCCGGTATTCGTCCTGCCGTTTTCTCCACAGACCTTCGGATTTACTCTACAACAATTTCATCCACAAACAAATGCGCCTTTTCGCCCGCAGCACCGTGCCAGGCCGGAATCGGATCGACCGTACGGGCGACGACGCGCAGGTAACGGGCCGACGTTTCGGGGAAGGGCACCTTGAAGCGCTTAATTCCGTCGGGGCTGCCGGCCGTTTCCCGCTCCGCAGGCACCAGGGCTGCTTTCGCGAACTGCCGGCCATCGTCCGAAAGGTACACTTCCACCGACGAGGGCGGGAATACCCACTCGCCTTTCTCGACCAACGCTTCGACGGTGACAGCCGAATAGGGCTTCGAGCCTTGCATATCGATCGTTATGTCGAGCGGTTCGTTCAGAAAACCGATCCACGCCCCGTTCGAATAGACCGGGCCGCCGTGATAACCGTCTACCAGCAGCGAAGCGCCACCATAGGTGTATTTGAGCGTCGGAGCCGTATTCAGCACGACACGCCGTCCCGTCGCCTTGTTGAACTCGAACTCACGGCAATAAACCGGGGTCTGCATCCCCTCGCGCAACACGGCGGCCCGGAACGTACAACTGCCGCCGATGGCCACCGGCCCTTCGTAGAGAAGGCTCGAAGCCGTGGGCTCGGAACCGTCGAGCGTGTAACGGATCGGAGCATCGCCCTGCGTGGAGAGCGTCATCACAACACTCCTTTTATCCGGATCGACGGCGTAGGAAGCCGTCACGCCGAAAATATGTTTGCCGAACGCATACCCCATTTCGGAGTAAATCCGGTCCATCCGGAAGTTTCCGATAAAACGGTTCCAGTCTTTCACCCCGGGTTGGCACCACTGCACCTCGCTCAGGGCTGCCAGACGCGGCAGAAGCATGTATTCGAGGTGTTTGTCACTGGCGATGTATTCCGTCCACAGATTCGCCTGCACGCCCAGAATATGCTTTTGCTCGTCGGGGGTCAGTTCCGGGAACGCGGGGTCGTAGGAATAGACCCGTTCCATCGGCACATAACCGCCGATTCCGAACGGTTCGGCATCGGTGTCGAGCGACTGGTAATAATCGAAGTAGAAGTGCGAATTGGGGGTCATGATCACGTCGTGCCCCAGTTTGGCCGCAGCGATCCCGCCTTCGCTGCCGCGCCACGACATGACGACGGCATCGGACGGCGCCCGGCCCTCCAGAATCTCGTCCCAGCCGATGATGCGGCGGCCGTTGTCAGCCAGAAATTTTCCGATACGCTCGGTCACGTAACTCTGCAGATAATGTTCGGCCGTGTGTTCGCCGTCGTCCTTGAGTCCGAGGCTTCGGATCCGGGCCTGACAGCGCGGACATTTCTCCCACCGCACTTTCGGACACTCGTCGCCGCCGATGTGGATGTACTCCGAAGGAAACAACTCCATCACTTCGGTCAGCACGCCTTCGAGGAAAGCGAAGGTTTTTTCCTGTCCGGGGCACAACACGTCGTCGGCCACGCCCCAACGGCCCCACACTTCGTAGGGACCGCCCGTGCAGCCCAGCTCGGGATAGGCGGTCAGCGCCGCCAGCATGTGCCCCGGCAGGTCGATTTCGGGAATCACCGTGATCCCGCGTCCGGCGGCGTATTCCACCACGTCGCGGATCTCGTCCTGCGTGTAGAAACCGCCGTAGGGCGTATCGTCGTAGGTATCCCACTCCTTTCGCACCACGGTGGCTTTACGGATACTGCCGATGCGGGTCAGTTCGGGATAGCGTTTGATCTCGATGCGCCAACCCTGGTCGTCGGTCAGATGCCAGTGCAGGGTATTGAGTTTATGGATCGACATGATGTCGAGGTAGCGTTTCACTTCATCGACCGAGAAAAAATGGCGCGCCACGTCGAGATGCATTCCCCGGTAAGCGAACCTCGGAGCGTCTTCGATCGAGACGCACGGCACCTCCCACGTCGCGCCGGGTACGGTATCGGTGCCGTAAATCGCAACGGGCAGGAGTTGTTTGAGACTTTGCAGGGCATAGAAGAATCCGGAGAACTGCGAAGCGCGCACTTCGAGACCGTTTTTGGTTACGCGCATCGTATACCCTTCGGCCGGAAGCGCCTCGTCCACAACGAAGCGGATGCCCGAAGTCGGCACCTCGTCGGCGATCGTCACGGGGTTCGTCCCGCCGGAGGCTGCGCCCAACCGCGCGGCGAACTCGGCCACGATACGCTGAGTCCGCTCATCGGCGCGGCTGTCGCACGCGACAGGCCGGTTCGTCACGGCAAACGCACCCCGGCCGGTTTCCAGGCGATTGGGGTAAGGTACGATCGGGATTGCGGACGGGGCGGGCGGTGCACAACAAGAGATACCTGTTGCGGCGGCCAGGATCAAAAGCAGTTTTTTCATAGTAGTTGCGGGTAGTTTTAAGACAAAAATAGAGAAAAAATCCAAATATTCCCTCTCGCACCGAAAATATTGCGGCTCCGAAATCCGCTTCCGGAATTCGTTCGGCCGCAAACCTGCGGTCACGACAGGCTGTCAGCGTTAAAAAAGATGCCCGGCCGAAACCGGGCAAACTTTCCTTCAAAACATACAAAATCTCCTGCCCTACTTGGAATAAACAAAAATCTCGGAACTGAGCGGAGCGGATCCGTACATGTGCCAGATAAGATAACGAGCGGTTACCGGGGCAATAAAAGAGACATACTGCGTTCCGGAAGGCGTCATCGCAAGGCCTTCTTCGGGCGTAACCAGCGTCCAGGCCGCGCCGTCGTCGCTGGAATAAATGGAACACGAACTCATCGCGTAACCCGAACCGTATGCACTGTACGTCTCCAGTCCGGTAACGGTCTTTACAGCGCCCATATCGATCTTGATGCCCAGATGGGGCGTATTGAACCAAGTATAATCACCGGTATCCCCGTTGATCAATTTGGGCTGATGGTCACCCCATTCGGCATTGTTGTCGTCCACACTGGTCGCATAAACCGACCAGCCGGTGTAATCCGTAATCCGGCTGCCCGCAGGTTTCACTCCGGCTTGTATATCGATGGATTTCGCCTTATTTATCTGAACGGTCAGCTCCTTTTGCTTCGACGAGATCCGCAACTGCCCCGAAACAGGTTTCACGGAACCGATACCCACCGTTATTTTGTAGGCGACGGCCTCCCGGGGGACAAAAGTCCAGTCGGTACGCAAATCCAGCGTATCGCGGGCCACCTGACTGCCGGCAGGGATTACGACGACACCGCCTTCGCGGAAAACAATCGTTCCGTCGGGCATATCGCCGCCTTCCACCTTACAGGAAAATGCTACCCGAACATCGGATTTCCACGGTTTAGCAAGACGAATCGCAAGGGGCAGCGAAATTTCCGTATCGCCCGCAACTCCCAGAGACGAATGTGTGAGATTAAACTCCCTGGAAGCTACTCCGAGTTCCGGACGCTCCAGATAAACGTAATCGGCCGTCCATTCGTCAGCCGCAGGCTCATCATCGTCGCATGCGACCAAACACCCGGCAACCGCCGCCACGAGAAATCCGGCCAGTAAATATTTCAATTTTTCAATCATACTTGTAATCGTATTTAGTAAACAACTTCGATTGACCGAACGGCGGCAGGTACACACGGCGGCATACCTGCGCCGGATCAGTAATTATTCGGGCCAGGCAGTCTGCGTATCGGTAGACTTGACGCCTGGAACCCACGTCGGATTTTTGGAGGTTTTGAGCGTATGCCCGTTACCCGTACAGTCCTCGAACGTATTGCCTTCGCCTTCGTTGAAACGCCAGTAAGCCACAAGCCCCTCCGATTTCGCACTGGTCGTGGTCATGTTGTTCTGCACCTGGGCTTCCGTACGGCATACCGACCAGATACGTGCCTCCGACATCAGTATCTTACAACCGCTCCACCACGAATCGCCGGTTCCGTGACCGCCGCCGGCGTCGCCGCCGAACCAGTTGGCCGACGCGAAATTCGGATCGCAAACACCCTCTTTACTGCCGGCAAAAGTACCGTTCACGTATAGAACTACTTTGGTTCCGTCATAGGTCAGCGCCAGATGCTGCCATTTGTCCGGTGTAAACGAAAGTGACGGATTGAGATACCAGCCGTCGCCCTGGAACTGCACCAGCGAATGCGCTTTGTGCTCGGATGTATCGTTCTGCGGATCTTCGAAACGCAGCAGCACCGACCCTCCGTTGGTAAAGACGGCACGGTTGCGATCGGCCGTATTACTTACCTGGAAACGCACCTCGACCGTAAACTGCGGCAGAGACACCGGGAAACCATCGGCAGCGAGTCCGGCTCCGCCGACAAACATCGGCAGCGAGGAGACCACGATCGCTTCGGTCGTAACCACATAGGTCGAAGTGACGGGAGTCACCGGCACCGATCCGTCGACACTCACAAGACGCAGCGGCAGGGCATAGCTTTCGCCGATATACTCCTTCGGCAGAGGTTTGATGTGAATCCTGGTCGTTGAGGCGCTGTAATCGCCGGCCTTGATAATCACCTCGGGATCGAATTCATAAACCTCTTCCGGCAGTACGAGAAAACTCGCAGCCTGTTTCGCATTATACTGCTCCAACACCTCGGGATCGACCACGAATTTCAGTTTTACGTCTTTCGTCGCAGCCTCACTCAGGCAGGCCGTAATCTCGGCGTCGGCACCCAGCTCGGTAATGGTTACTTTTGTACTCTTATTCGATGCGCTCTCGCTGACAAATGCATGCACTCCGAGCGTATCGTAATCGGCATCGTTACAGGCTGCGAATCCCGAAACGAGTGCGACGAGACCGAAAGCCATTGTTTGAATGCTGTTTTTCATCTTTTTTCTTGCATTTTAGTTGTTCGGACTAATTGACTGCGGGATTCTGCGCCTGAATTCCGGTACGCATCCATTTGTAGGAAGGTTTGTTCACCGCCTCGTTACTGAACCGGTAACCGCCGAACCCTCCCTTTCGGAATCCGTTGAAAGGCTCCCACCGGGCCATTCCCAGCAGAGAGGGACAAACGGCCTTGTCCAGTCGCTGACCGTTGCGAAGCGTCCAGAAATAGCCGCCGTTCAACGCATCGATGGCACTCTCCATATTTTCCGTCACGATAAAGCGCTTGGTAAGCTCCTCCTCGGACATGTATTCGCCGAAGTTGTTGATGATCTGCCTCAGGCGTGAGTCCATATTCGACTCGCTCTGTCCGGCATTGGGCGGCGGAGTACCTCCGGAAACCGAATAAGCCTGTCCGATGAAATAATCGAAATAAGTAGCGGCCTTCGAAGGAACGTTCCAAAGTTCCCCGTCGATAACGAGCATTTTACCCGTATTCGACTGGGGACCGAGATGCTTGCACAAAATATCGAGGAACTTTTCCACCCGATCGGGGTGCTCATCGAGCTTTGCACCGGGGTAGCCGTCCACATTCGGCTCGAAGTCGATATCCAAACCGTCGTAACCGTATTTGCCGATCGTATCGGCAATGGCCTGTGCGTATTTTTCAAACGATGCTTTCATGGCAGCCTCATCGGGCACCATGACGGGATTGCCCTGTTTGTCGAACACCGGGTTGCCGTCCTCATCCACCTGCTGAACCTCTTTCCAGCCCCAGAATGCTTCACGGGTAGCCTCGTCGACGTCGTATTCCGGCGGCGTGAAGCCCTTGCCGACATACTGGATAAAAGTACACATCAACACTTTCGTACCTTTTTTCTGCTGCACCATGCGCAGATCCTCGATTTTGCCCGCCGAAAGGTTGTTCGAATTGTCCCAGAGCGAGATCATGTCCATGCTGTCTGGAAGCCCCATCAACATGCTGGCCGTCAACACACCGGGTTCGCCCCAGCCGCTGAACCATCCGAACGAAATCGAATGATCCGTTTTCTTCCACTCGCGCAAAGCCTTGTAATAGGACTCGGGGCGGGCAGTCTCGGTATTGTCGTAATCGACCTTTTTCTCGGTTTCCACTTCCGTCCAGTCGCTGCAGTTGGTAAACGCAGTCGTGAAAAGCAGTGCCGCCGCCAATGCCCATATATTTTTCTTTCTGTTCATAATGTATGCTTTCGTTTAGGTTTCGACATTATTTTTTCTTCGTCCAGAACAGATCGACCGACTCGTTGTCCGTGCCGCCCAACAATGCCACCGCCTTGTCGTAATTGCTCTTGTTGAGGTTACGCTCGGTATAGGGATAGCGCAAACGGCGCATACCCCGGAAATTGTCCGAAACAACACCGCCGCTGAGGTTGTCCAGGGCCGGCGCCAGCTCGGGATAGCCCGTGCGGCGGAATTCGGCCCAGGCTTCGAGTCCCATCGGGAAAGTGGCAATCCATTTCTGAGTGATGATACGTTCCAGATTCTTTTCCTTGCCATCGGCCTCGTTCCACTTGACCTTCACGTCCGTCCGGCGGTCGTAGTTGAACTTCGAACCGCGCGGATCGTTCAGGTGACCGGAAGGTGTAAGCGTTTCGTCGGAAAGATAAGCCTCGACATCCTCCCCTGCCACGCCGTACTGCTCCATCGACAGGCGGACGCCGTTCTCGTAGCAGGTTTGCGCCGTTTCGCTGACCGTCCACTCCTTCAGAGCCATTTCAGCACGCAGGAAACTGGTCTCGGCAGCGACGAAAATCGGCAGCGAAGAGCCGGACTGCACGTTGGGCAGCGAATAACCGCTCACGGCCGACTTCTCGAATCCTGCCGTGCCGGAACGCATCCCGATATAACGGGTGTTGTCGAAGGTGGATTTCTGGAAATAGGCTCCGCAGCGGGGATCGTCGTATCCGGTCATGTAATCGACGATCGATGCATTGACCCGCAGGTCACCCCACGACGCCGACGCCAACTGATAGGGATTGCCTTGCACACCGGCGCTCATCATGGCGTTCTGGGCATTGGTCTCGATCAGTCCGGCGGCGTGACCGCAGGCATTTTCGGCCGCCTCCCGGTCGTTGGAACGAATCGCCGCACGCAGACACAGCGAGTTGGCCAGGCGCGCCCAGGCGGTATAGTCACCGCCGAATACCGGATCGTTGCCCGCCAGAGGTTTCGATGCCGGATATTCCTGTGCATACGCATAGAGCGTAGTCGCTGCCCCGGAGAGGTCTTCGATAATGTTTTTATAGACCTCCTCGGCCGAGTCGTACTCGACGTAGAACGAACCGTCGGCGACCTTGCTGTAAGGAATCGGACCGTAACAGTCGGCAACGCGCATCATCACGGCGGCACGCACCAGACGCGCCATCGCATAGTAGTGTCCCGATTTGCTGGTCGATTTCTCGATGTCGAAAAAGTTGGCGTAAATATCCTCGAACATCGTGTTGTAAGGCGTAGCGTTCCAGGCATCCGAGGCATTGAACGTATCGAAGTTCTGCCCGCCCCAACGGTTCGACAGCGTGAAATATCCGCCCAGAGAACCGACCATTTGATCGACCATCTGCGAGTCGTTCTGCTGTACGTACATCATCGCATCGAGCATGGTGGGAATCAGCACGGCGGGATCTCCCTTGTAGAGGGCATACGGATCGGTATTGTACTCGTCGAAATTACCCGTACAACCCGCAAAACCGCACACCGCCAATAATAAACAGATAAGTTTGATGCTATTTTTCATAGTTTTAGTTCGGTTAGAATTGCAGTTTCACGTTAAAGCCGAAATTACGCGTACTCGGCTGCATGAAGTAGTCCACGCCCTGATAGTAAGCGTTATCCGTCGCCGCAGAGATTTCGGGATCGAACGGCGCCTTGCAGTAGATCATCCAGAGGTTTTTGGCCACGAAGCCGACCGTCAGTTTGGCTTTGTTGCGGAACCAGCGCGCCGGGAACATATACTGAAGGCTCAACTCCTGCAAACGAACGTTGGTCGCACTGTAAAGGTAGTAGGCGCCATAACCGCCTTCCGCAGTGGAAATCGCGGAATAATATTTCTGGGCGTCGACGGTACCGTAATTGACCGGAATACCGCCGCGATCGCGCGCGTCGGCCGTAGCCTGCGAGGCGCCGTAATAGTCCAGCACACCCTGCGTGGCCGAATAAGTCAGACCGCCGATACGGGCCGTGAGCACCACGCCGAGTTCCAGTCCCTTGTAACCGAAGCTGTTGCTCCACCCCATCAAGTAACGGGGCGAAAGTTGCCCAACTTTGCGGAAACCGGTTTCCGCAATCGAGAGATTGCCCGTCGAGGGATCGATCTCGACGTTACCGTTCAGGTCGCGTTTAAGCTCGTGATTGACGTAAATGTCGCTCATCGAACCGCCCGGACGCAGAATGACCTGCGGAGCGACGTTGCTCGCACCCAGCCAGTCTTTCTGAATCTCGTTGTCGGTGATGGGTTCGCCCGTCACGGGGTTGATCTCACCGGCCGCCAACCGTTTGATTTCGTTGCGGTTGAGCGTGAAGGTACAGGAACTGTTCCAAGTGAAGTCGTTCCACTTGTTGTTGTAGCCCAATGCCAGCTCCACACCCTGATTCTGCACGTCGCCGGCCTGCACGACCACCTGATTGTAACCCGACGAGGAGGGCAGCGGCGCGTAGATAGTCTGGTGATAGGTATTTGAACGATAGTATGTTACATCGAGATTGATGTGATTGAAGAAACGAGCGTTCAGGCCGATCTCCCAGGACTTGGTATCTTCGGGTTGCAGGTTGTAAGCCGGATAGGTCGAAGGCTTGCTCCAGTTGTGGGTCTGGTTATTGAACGCGTAAGCCGGATTGGAGAGATAACGGGAAAAAGCCGAGGCCACTTTCGAGTAGGATCCGCGCACTTTGAGGAAGGTAAACCATTTGGGCATGTTCACCATGTTGGAAACCACGGCCGACAAGCCCGCCGAAGGGTAGAAGAAGGAGGAATTTTTGGAGTAGGCCAACTGGGAAGCCCAGTCGTTGCGGCCCGTCACGGTCAGGTAGAGCATCGAACGCCACCCCACCTCCACCGAAGCGAAGATTGCCTGGGTCTGGTCGTGCCAACCCTCCTGTATAGGCTTGAATTTCTCCTGGTAATTGAGGTTGTTCATGGCGAAATGGTTGGTCAGCAGCAGGTCGCCCGCCACGCCGGCCTGTTCGAAACGCTGGTCGTTGATCGAAGCGCCGATATTGGCGTTGAGCGACCAGTCGTCGCCGAAAGTCTTGTCGATGTTGAGCATCACATCGCCGTAGAAACTGCGGTCGTGCTGCGTCTGATCCTCGTAACCGCCGTTTACGCCGCAGAACGTCGTCAGCGTCGAAGCGTAGAGTTTCTGCTTGATGCGGTATTCCGAATTATCGATCCGCACACGCCCCGAAACATTCATCCAGTCGGTAATGTTCCATTTGAGCGACGCATTGAGCATATAACGGCGTTTATTCGTCTCCCGGTTCATACGGTTCTGAATCCAGTAGGGGTTTTGCAGCGAATGCGCTCCCTCGCCGTAGGGCCAGTACTGCACCATGTAGCCGCGCACGGGATCCCACCGTTCGAAAAGGCGGATTTCATTGAAATCGTCGCTGCGCGGAAAGAGATAGAGCGCGGGCAGCGGGTTGTAATACTTGCCCTGCGACACCATGTTTTCGTCGTGCTGGATGATAAAGCTGGCGCCCAGATCCAAGACGAGTTTGTCTTTTGCAAACGAGGTGGTGTTGCGGGCGGTGAAATTATAGCGGTCGTAGGTGTTTTCGGGAATGATGCCGGCCGTATTGGTCGTAGAAGCCGAAATATAGGTCTGGTTCTTTTCGTTACCGGTCGATACCGACACCGAGTTGATGATATTGGTGCCCGTGTTGAAGAATTTGGCGGCGTCGAACGTGCTGGAATACTTCCCGCCCCAGTTCATAAGTCCCGAACTGGTTCCGTAGCTGTTCTGCATGGCGGGCAACCGGTAAACCTTCGAAAAGGTCGTGCTGTTGCTGACGGTCACTACCGTGCGATCCTTCTCACCGCGTTTGGTGTTGATAACCACCACGCCATTTGCGGCATCGCTGCCATAGAGGGCTGCAGCCGAAGGGCCGGTAAGCATGTTGATCGATTCGATATCTTCGGGATTGATGTCCGCGGCGCTTTCCGATCCCGTCGATTTGGCATAAGTGCCTCCGTCGCCGCCGAAACTGTGGTTGTACATCGGGATGCCGTCGATCACATAAAGCACGTTATTGCCTTTTTCGATCGACTTCTCGCCGCGCATCACCACGCGCGCGCTGGCACCGGGCCCGCTGGCACCGCTGTTGATCTGCACGCCGGCCACCTTGCCGACCAGCGAATTCATGAAGTTGGCGTCCTTAACGGTTGTCAGCTCTTCGGACTTGACCTGTTGCACGTTATAACTCAGGGCTTTTTCCTGGCGTTTGATACCGAGCGCCGTCACCACCACGTTCTCCACCGCCACCGCCGAATCGCGGAGCGCAATCCGGAAATCGGTACGGTTGCCGACAGGTACATCAACCGGTTCATAACCGAGATAATTGACGATCAGGACGGCATTTTCGTGGGGGGGGGGAATTTGCAGGGTAAAGGAACCGTCGGAATTAGTCGAAACACCGACCGTAGTACCTTTGACGATTACGGCTGCTCCGATTACCGGCCGGCCCTCCGAATCGGTCACCACGCCCTTGACGGTTACGGGTTTGCGATCGGCTTTCGATAGCAGAATGTATTTGCCGTCGATCTTGTAGACCACATCGGTGCCATGCACCATCTGGGAAAGCGCTTCCGAAAGCGGACGCGCCTCGACATCGACGCTCACGACACGGTTGATGTTCACGTCCTTGTTCGAAAGGAACAAATAGTTGGTTTGGTTCTCAATTTCATTCATCACACGCTCCATGCTGACGTTCGACAAATGGATCGTCGTCACAGAATTCTGGGCGTATGAGCTTGTGCTACAAAATAATGTAAACACGACACAAAAGAGTGTAGTCAGGCATTTAATTTGCTGAATACGTTTTTTGTCCATACTTTTGCAATTAGGTTAGTTGTTAATAGGCTGAGTAGCTGATTAACGGCCGGCCGCAGCCTGCGGATGTCGTAACCATCTGCAGGCTATTTTATTTCTCCGGGCGGCCGTAAAGGGTCATGGTTCGGTTTTTCTCATAGGCGGTTCAGGTTTGGTTTTCAGGTTAGCGATCAGGTCTTGGGTCATTTATTTGATGACGATTGTTCCGTCTTCCTCGTTGCGCGTATACGTGAAATCCGAGGCAACCTGCAGCAGTCGCAAGGCCGAATCGACCCCGTCGGATATACGGATTTTACCGTGATTATAATTGACAACCGGCATCCGGCTGCGGTCGATGCGGATTTTCACACCGAAACTTTTTTCGAACTTGCGCATCAGTTCCCCGAACGAAAGTCCTTTGATGCTGATCATGCCGGCAGTCCAAAGATAATTGTCGAGACTGCCGATCGTATTGAGGCTCAGCCGCCGGCCTGTCAGCCGTACCTCCTCATTGGGTCTGAGAATGAACTGCTCGCCCGGAGTAAGGCGATTGGTCACCTTCACGCTTCCGCGCAAAAGAGCCGCCGAGAAAACGCCCTCACCCTCTTCGGCTACCACATCGAATTTGGTTCCCCGCACCTCGACATCGCAGGCAAACGTCTCGACCACGAACGGATGACGCGGATCGTATTCGACGTCGAACATCGCTTCGCCGGAAACTCTCACACGCCGCTCGCCCCCGGCAAAAGATACCGGATATTCCAGCCGGGTTCCCGAATTGAGCCACACCGATGTGCCGTCCTGAAGTTCGAGGGTCAGATACTGCCCCGCAGGCACTTCGAGCGTCGTTGTCTGTCGCGCCCACTCTCTGATCCGGTTTTCGGCAAACATCCAGGCCACACCGGCGACAATCAGCAACATGGCGGCCAATTCGGCGGCATAACGCACGATACGGCGCACGAGCACCCCACGTCCCGACCCCTTCTCCGAAACAGGCAACAGCATGTCGGAACCGTAAATGACCGAAGCGGCCATTATCTTATCCAGGTCATCCAGTTCCTGCCGATGTGCGGGATCCGCATCGAGCCAGTCGAGCACACACTTCATTTCAGCATCGGTAGCCGTATTTTCCAGGTATTTATAGAGAAGTTCGGGATCCATCTTATTATTTTTCCGTTTCTATAAAAACGAATAAGTCCGCCCGATTCCCAACCGGACGAACTCAAATTCGTTAAAAAATATTTTTATAAAGTAAATAAAAAAATTTAAGTTTGTAAGACGCTACCCGGCAACACGGCCGACGTCAGGGCAACAGATGTTTCAACAAGGTGCGAAACAGCTTCGGATCAAACAAAATACTGCACGGACGGGCAGTACGCTTGTACATCCCGTCCGTGCGGCACGAACCAGGGGCGTGGACGCCCGGAAAAACGAAGCGCCTAAAACCCGCCTTCGATATTCCAATAGAAGGCCCGAGAACCCTGCATTTTGGTCGAGGCATCCATCTCGCGCAGGGCTTCCATCAGGGGTGCGACCTTTTCGTCCTCGACAATGGCCAGGATGGAGGCATTCATCGAAGGCCACGCATGAGTACCGTAGTGGGGTTCGCCGTCGAACGACCCGCGTCCTTCGGTGAGCGCCCATTTGGTGAAGCCGCGAATCCCCTGCTCGTCGAAGATGCGGTTCACGCGGTCGGTGAGCGCCTGGTTGTATGATAAAAAGACTGCTTTCATAGGTTTAATGTCCGTTATACGATTTCGATGGAAGTGAAAAGTTATCTTTGCGGCATCCGGGCAAGCCCGATGAGCGAAAATAATTTTGAATTCTTAATTATGAATTGTGAATTATTCAGTGTCTGCTTGCCTGGTGTTCCGCAGCCGTGCGGGCCAGCCTCTCCTTCTCCTTGCGCTGCTTGCGGTTCACCAGGATCGAATAGAGCACAGGGATCAGGAACAGCGTCAAAAGGGTCGAGAACGTGAGGCCGCCGATCACGGAGATACCCATCGGCTGCCACGTTTCCGATCCGGCGCCGGTACCGATTGCCAGAGGCAACATACCCAGGATGGTCGTGAACGAGGTCATCAGCACGGGGCGCAGACGGCTCTTGCCGCCGGCAATCACCGCATCGAACACACCCGATCCGCGTTCGACCAGCAGGTTCATGTAGTCGACCATCACGATACCGTTCTTCGTGACGATACCCACCAGCATGATGGCACCGATCAGGGCGATCAGCGACAGCGGCGTGGCGGTGATCCACAGCGCCAGGAACACGCCCGTGAAGGCGAGCGGGATGGTGAACATGATGATGAAGGGGAACATCAGCGACTCGAACTGCGTGGCCATCACGATGTAAACCAGAATGACGATCAGCGCGAAGAGCATCAACAGGTCGGAGAAGGCATCGCCCTGATCCTCGACCGTACCGCCCACCTCGAGCGAGATGCCGTCGGGCGTGGGATATTCGTCGATCAGCTGCTGCGTGGCGGCAACGACATCGCCCAGCGCCACGCCGGCACCCAGCGACGACTTCACCGAAATCACGCGCTGGCGGTTCTCGCGTTCGATCATCGGCGCGGCGAACTCCTCCTCGACGCGGCCCACCTCCTTCAGCTTCACGGGGCGACCCGCAGCGTTGTAGAGCGTGATGTTCTCGATGTCCTCCACCGAAGCGCGGAAAGGCTCGGCATAGCGCACGACGATGTCGTATTCGTCGCCGTCCTCACGGTATTTCGAAGCCACCAGACCGTCGATACGGTTGCGCACGAACTGCGACGCGGTCGCGCTGTTCATGCCGTAGTAAGCCAGGCGTTCGCGGTCGAATACCACGTTGTACTCGGGGCGCAGCTCGTCGCGCGAAAGCTGCACGTCGCGCGTACCCGGCACCGATTCCATCTTGACCTTCAGATCGTTGGCCACCTCGTTCGAAAGGTTCGTGTCGTAACCGAATACCTTGATGTCCACGGTCGCCGAACCGCCCATGCTGCCGTTGTCGCCGCCGGGGGTGATTTTATATTCGCGCACCTCGGGAATCTGGCTCAGCTTTTCGCGCATGAGGTCGGCGATGACGTAGATCGAACGGTCGCGGGTTTCGACATCGGTCATGCTGATGTTGTAGTTGATGATGTGCGAGCCGGTGGTCTGCATCGCGGCGAAGGCGTCGTCGGAGGTGTTGGCTCCGGCCGATGCGGAAATGAGTTTCACCTCGGGGAATTCGGCCAGGAACGTGCTGTCGATCTGCCGGGCGATACGCGCCGTGTACTCCACCGAAAGGTTCTGCTCCAACTTCACCGTACCCGAGATATAACCGTTGTCGGCGGGCGGGAAGAACTCGGTCGGCACGACGGACAGCAGCCCCAGCGACGCGACGAAGGTGGCCATCACCGTGAAGAAGGTGATCCGGCGGTGCGACACGCACCAGCGCAGCGAACCCTCGTAGGCGTTGTCGAGCCACGTCAAGGCTTTGTCGATCGGCTTGTAGACCACGCCGATCCCCTTGTAATCGTGGTCGCCGCCGCCCGTTTTGAGAATATAAGCCGACATCATCGGAGTCAGCGTGATCGCGGCAGTCGTCGAAACGCACACGACGATCGAGACGATCCAGCCCAGTTCGCGGAAGAGGATACCCGCCATGCCCGGCACCATCGTCAGGGGCATGAACACCGCGACGACCACCAGCGTGGTGGCGATCACCGACAGCCACACCTCATTGGTGGCATAGATGGATGCCTCCTTCGGGTTCGACCCCCGCTCGATGTGGGTGGTGATATTCTCCAGCACCACGATGGCGTCGTCGACGACCATACCGATGGCGATCGACAGCGACGAGAGCGAAATGATGTTGAGCGTGGAGCCGGTGGCGTAAAGGTAGATGAACGACGTGATGAGCGAGACGGGGATCGTCATACAGATGATGAACGTGGCCCGCCAGCGCCCGAGGAACGCCATCACCACCAGCACCACGAAAATGAAGGCGTACATGATGGTCTCGGACAGGGATCCGATGGCGTTGGTGATCTCCTTCGAACCTTCGAACACGAGCTGCATCTTCACGTCTTTGGGCAGCGTCTTCTGGATCGCCGGCAGACGCTCCTGGATTTTATGGACGATGTTGACCGTGTTGGCGCCCGACTGCTTCTGGATCATCAGCAGCAGACCCCGTTCGCCGTTGGTGCGTTCGTCCATCGTCGACTTTTCGAGCGTATCGCGGATTTCGGCCACGTCCGTGAGGCGCACGGTGCGTCCCCCGGCGTTCGAGACCACGACGTTGCGCATCTCCTCGCTGAGCTTGAACTCGCCGTCGGCCTTGATGTTGAAGGTGTTGTTACCGATGTCGATCGTACCGCTGGGGATGTTGACATTCTCGGCGGCGATGATCTGCCCCAACTGTTCGACCGTCAGGTTGTAGGCTTCCAGTTTCTTGGGATCGACGTTGACCTGCACCTCGCGGTCGGGAGCGCCCATGATCGTCACGGCACCCACGCCGTCCACACGGTTCAGCACGTCGACCAGTTTGTCGTCGAGGATTTTCTTCAGCGCCGCATAGCTCTCGTCGGCCGTGACGGAGAGCATCATCACGGGGATCATCGAGGTCGAGAACTTGAAGATCGTGGGATAGTCCACGTCGTCGGGCAGCTGCGACTGGGTGCGGCTCACCACGTCGCGGATGTCGTTGGCGCCTTCCGTCAGGTCGGAGCCGTACTCGAATTCGACGATGATCGTCGAAACGTTGTCCTGCGACTTTGAGGTGAGCTTCTTGAGGTTGTTGACCGTGTTCAGGTTGTCCTCCAGCACACGGGTGATATTGGTCTCGATGTCGGCGGCGTTGGCGCCGGGGTACATCGTAATGACGCTGATCTGGGGAATCTCGATGTCGGGGTACTGATCCACCGAAAGGTTGTTGAGCGAGAAGAGTCCGAAGACGATCACGCCCACGAAGATCAGCACCGTGGAGACCGGTTTCCGGACCGCACTTTCGTAAATTTTCATGGTTTCTTTTCCGGTTTTAATTCTCCTTCACTTCCACGGCGGCTCCGTCATAGAGCTTCGAAAGGGCCGTGACGGCAATCTCCTCGTCCGGGGCGACGCCCGAAAGGATGTCGACCCGATCGCCGACCTGACGGCCGAGCTTCACGGCGCGGCGCTCGGCCACACTGTCCCGGATCACGTAGAGGTAGCGCTCGGCGGTGCCGACCTGCTTCTGGATCGCCACATCGGGCACCATCACGCCCTGCTTCTCGCCCATGTTGAAGAGCGTGCGTGCGTACATGCCCGGGCGCAGGGTGCGGTTGCCGTTAGGCACCTTCACCTCGACCTTGAACGTGCGGGTCGCGGGATCGAGCGCCGGGTAGATCAGCGACACGCTGCCCTTGAAAGTCTGGCCGGGAAAGATGTCCACGTTCAGCTCGACGGGCATCCCCACCCTGACGTTGGAAAAATACTGCTCCGAAATGTTGACGACGACCTTCAGCGGATCGATCTGCATCACGTGGAGAATGGGCTGCGAGGCGAAGAGGTCGCCCGACTCGTAGTTGCGGGCCGTGACCACACCCGAGATCGGCGAACGCACCTCGATGTTCTTCTTGAGGTTGGCCGCCACCTCGCGCTGCACGTCGAGGGCGGCTTTCGCCTGCTCGATCTGCTGGGCGGAGATGCCGCCCGCCTCGTAGACGGGAAGCAGCCGGTTGTAGTCGTCCTCGACGGTTTTCAACTGCACGCGCTGCTGGTTATATTGTGTGGGATCGAGCGTTACGAGCACCTGGCCCTCGCGCACGGGGTCGCCCACCTCGACGAAGATTTTGTCGATATGCACGCCCGAAGCGGCCGGGGTGATGTCGTTCTCCCTGTAGGGTTCGATCTCGGAGGTGAACTCCTCGATGAGCTGCACCGTTGCCGGCGCCGCCGCCTCGGTTTTGGTCAGCACACGCTGCACGGCCTGCGTCTCGGCGGCCTTTCTGGCCTTGCAGCCGGACAGTGCGGCTGCGAGCATCAGTAGAAATGTTGCTTTTTTCATGGATATCCGTTTTTTTCGTTTGTCTTACAGTTCGCGGCCGACGATGCGGTCGTACTCGGCTTTGGCCGTCAGGTAATCGTAGATCGCCTGCGAGAAATTCAGCTGCGCCTGGGTTTGGGACAGTTGGGCGCTGTTCAGCTCCAGGATCGTGCCCGCACCGGCCCGGTAGCGGGTGTCGGAGATCTTGTAGGCCTTCTCGGCCTGCGACACGGTCAACTCCTGTGCGAACATCGTCTCGCGGGCGGTCAGCAGGTCGTTGATCGCCGTGCGCACCTCGACGTCGACCTGCTGACGGGCATAGCTGCGCTGCAGGCCGATCTGCGAAATCTGGTTCTTAATCTCGCGCGACTTGTTCATCTTCGTGAGGCCCGAGAAGAGCGGAATCGAAATCTGCACCCCCACCGATATCGGGTGCGTCCAGAAATAGGTCGGCTCATTGGGATTGGAGGTCGGGGAGAAGGGATCGCCCATATCGTTGCCCGTATAGGTCGCCGATCCGAAGGCCGCCACCGAAGGCAGGCGCCCGGCATTGGCCGCACGGAGCTGACGCGCGAGCATCTCCTCCTGCAATTCGAGCGTCCGCAGACCGGAGTTGTCCGAAATATCGGTCGAGAGATTGTCCGTGCCTTCCAGCACCCGGTCGCGCATGGCGTCCAGCTGGCCCTCGACCTCGATCTCCACATCCTCCGGGATCGAGAGGTACATCTTCAGCAGGCGCTTGGCCACGCCGATCGAGTTTTCGGTCTGCAGGATCGTAGGTTTCAGGTTGCTCAGCTGCACCTCGGCCGTCAGCAGGTCGTACTCCGAAGCCAGCCCGTGCCGGTATTGCAGGCGCGTGTCGTCGACCGTGCGCTGCACCGTGGCTTCCGACTCGCGGAGCACGGCGAGCGACTGCTCGGCCAGCAGGATGTTGAAAAAGGCCTTTTTGACTTCGGCCACCAGGTCGATGCGCGTCGCGCGCGCCGCCTCCACGGCGGCGGCCATCTGCGTGTCGTTGAGTTTCATCGTGCGGTAGACCGCAGGGGCGAACAGCGGCACCGTCAGGTCGCCCTGCACGGTGAAGGTGTTGTCCGCACCGAACGAGTAGCCGCCGCGCATTTCCGACTTGAAGATCGAATGGGTATAGTTTCCCGTGGCGGACAGCTGCGGCAGCAGGTTGCCCCACGTCTGACGTTTCACGTAGTCGTAACGCTGCACCTCCAGTTCGGCCACCTTGATCGTCGGATTCTCGCTCAGCGCCAGTTCCACCGCATCCGAAAGCGTCAGCCGCATTTGCGCCCCGGCCGCCAGCACCGTTCCGGCCGCCAGGCACATCGTTAAAATCAATCTTTTCATATTCGTACTATATCAATTTTTCCTTGTTTCCGGACTCGCTGCGTCTTTGATAGTCGTCGATCAGCTGCATGCCCTGCGCCGTAGAAATTCCCCGGAAGAAATTACGCACGATCTGCACGAAAGCCTCCCGCTCGGTCATCCCCTCGGGCAGAATCAGCTCCTTGCGCGAGACGAGCGCCGTAGCCGTGTGGTAGAGCACCGAAATCGACAGTTCGATGTCGAACGTATCGATGAACAGTCCTTCCCGGATTCCCGTTTCGAGCATTTCCCGCAGGTCGCTGCGGCTTTTCTCGGCCCCCTCGCGCATCACCTTGCCGTAGACCGACGGGTAGAACTTGCGGAGGTTGTTGAGCATGCGGTTGGTCACTTCGGCATTGTCCATCACGCTGTCGAGTACCATGAACATCGCCTCCAGCACATTGGGTGCATCGGCGCACAGCTCGTTCTGACTCTCGCGGTTGCGGTTGAAATAGCACTCCATCGCCAGGTAGAGCAGCCCCTCCTTGTCGCCGAACAGTTCGTAAAGCGTGCGTTTCGAAACCCCCAACTGCTGCGCAATGTCGTCCATCCGCACGGCTTTGATCCCCTGCGTGACGAACATCTGCATCGCCTGTTCGACGATCCGCTGGCTTTCGTTTTTCGTCTTTTGCTGCCGGGCGGATTCGGCCTGGTCACCGGGGGGGGGCAGCGTCTGTCCCTCGCGGTGAAAACAACGGATATCCTTTTTCGTCTTCTCCGGGCCGGACAGCCCGGCAGCCCGGTTATTCCGCTTGCCGGATTCCGTCTCGCCGGAACGAAAACGTTTATTCTGCGTCATCGCATTTCAATTTATGATCCGGGTACAAATATACAGACGAAAACTTCAAAAACAAAAAAAGTTTTCTGTTTTTTCAGGTTTCTATACAAAAAAGATGAAAAAGCGGAAAAAACAGGGCCGGACGGCGAGAAAAAGCAGCGCAGTCAGGAAAACAGCCCGGCAACAGGAGCTGTCGCGGAAGGATAAAGACGGTAAGAAAACACAAACGAGCACGCAGACACCGGCAAAAGAGACGTCCATCACCGCACGGCAGACGCCTACCTGTCCGGCACTCCGCAGACAATCATTTTAACGGCAATCGGAAGGGTGTCAGGAGATCAGGGGTTCGGACTCTTCCACACAGGAACCGGGATCGCTGTCCCGGTTGACGGGAACTTCGAAGATCATGCGGCATCCGGCGGCGTAGGTCGGATCGATCCACAGCGAACCGCCGAGCTTCTGCGCGATGATCCGGCAGATAGGAAGCCCCAGGCCGGTACCGGGTGTGAACGTGTCGAGTTTTACGAAGCGCTCGAAAACTTCATGATACTGTTCGGAAGGAATACCCGGCCCCGTGTCGGTCACGACATACCGGACGAGTTCCCGCTCCCGCAGGTAATTACAGGACAGCGTGATCTGGCCTTCCCGCGTAAATTTGGCGGCATTATGCAGCAGATGGGTCAACACCTGGTCGATACGCCGCGCATTCATGCGCACCACGGGATTTCCGCCCGAACTTTCGAAGATCAACGCCACTCCCTCACGTACCTGCGGTTCGGTCTTCGACAGGCACGCATGGCAGCTGCTGTGGATATCCTGCAAATCCGGGCTGCAGGGCAGCTCGCCCGACTGGTCGAGCGAAGCGATGTCCAGCACGTCGTTCACCAGGCGCAGCAGGTTGCCGCTGGCCTGTTCGATGATCCCGGCATATTCCGCAGCTTCGGTGTCGCCCCGGTACCGGGAGGCGAGCACCTGCGAGAAGCCCACCACCGAATTGAGCGGCGTGCGGATTTCATGGGACATATTCTGGATGAAGGCCGATTTCATGTGACTGGCGTGTTCGGCCAGTTCTTTGGCATAGCGCAACTCGGACTGGGCGTCGAGCAATTCCCGGTTTTGCATTACGACGGTACTCTCGGAAGACTTCAGCCTGCTGTTCAGCTTCATGATCCGCAAAGCGAAAACCCCGATGGCTGCCAGCAGCGCCAGCAGGGAGCAAAGGACGATATAGGTATTCTGCAGACGGCGGCGTTCGGCAGCCAGTTGTAAGGCCCGCGTCTCGTTCTGCAGGCGCTCGATCTCCAGCAGCCCCGAAAAATCGTCGGTAGCATTCTGGATTTCCCGCGTACGCACCGAATCCACCACCTCGAAATAGTCGCGGTAGTGCCTGGCGGCATTGGGCATGTCCCCCATCCGCCAATAAATATCGGCCAGCTTGGCTTCGGTTTCCGCGTCGAGGTAATTCGAAGTGTGCAGCGTGGTATCCTGTTTCGAGGCGGCGATCGTCTCCAGCGCCCGCTCATATTGTCCGGTAGCCCGGTAATATTCGGCCTGCATGTAGTAAAGTCCCGAGCGGTAATCGATCAGTTTTTCGGCATTGTCCCGAAAAAGCTGCTCCGTTTGGGCAAGTACCCGATGCGCCGCGTCGAACTCCTTGCGGCTGAGGTGGAAAAGTGTCTGGGCCTTATTGACCGTGAACTCCTGATAGGAAGTAAGGGGCAGAGAACGGGCTTTCCGCAAAGCCATGAGCGCCGTGTCGGGCATGTTCAGCTCCATGGCGCACTGGGCCAGCGAGGCGTACTGGGTCGGCAGGTTGATCTCATCGATCCCGTTGTTTTCGAGAATAGCGATCTCGCTGCGGAAATTCTCGTATGCCGCCGGGAAATTCGACTGCGTCAGATAGAGATTCGCCAGCACCCGGTGACAGTCGGCAATTCCGCGCGGATAATCGTCCGCCCGGGCTTCGACCAGCATCTTACGGGCTTCGTACACAGCGACGTTTCCCTGGTTCTGTTTGATGTAATAGGTAATGAGCCGCCCCGACCATACGAAATAATAGTAGTAGAGGAAATCGCGGTTTCCCGCCCGGCGGCAGAATTGTTTGACACGATCGACACAGGCGAGCATATTTTCCCTGTCGTTGCCGAAATAGTAATAATCGACCTTCAGGCAGAGCGACACGAGCTGCATGTGGGTATCTTTCCGCTCTCCGGCCATCGTATAGAGGGTATCGCACATGGCGGGCAGTTCGGATGCCCGCTTCAGAGCACGGCACCGTTTATAATATGCCATCACGACGCTGTCCGACTCGTATCCGTCCGCTTGCGTCCGCGCGAAACCCGGCAGCACGCTTCCCAAAGAAAGCGACAGAAAAACGAACAGAAGCAGGGTTCGGCGGCAAAGAGGCATAAGCGCAAGCTGTTTTTTCGGTCTGACTGACAAAGATAGGATTTTTGCCCGGGATCCGCAACTTTTTCGTCCGGGGATATGACAAAAAAGCCGCCGCAGTCGGTGCGGCGGCTTTCATACGAAACCGGTTGCTATTTCGTAACCCGTTCGAGCCAGCGTACCATCGACAGCATGACGAGCATCGACAGACCGCAGGCGGCTACGAATACGAACCACGTAGCCCACATCGGGGTATTGAGGTAGAGCCAGCCGCCGATGAACAGCAGCGAGTTGCCCACAGCCGTTGCAGCCAGCCAGAACCCCTGCATCAGACCCTGCATGTGCGGAGGCGCCACCTTCGACACGAAGGCCAGGCCCAGCGGCGAGATGAACAGCTCGGCGACGGTGAGGATGAAGTAGAGGCCCACCATCACCCACGGGGTAACGAGGATCGACTGCACCTGGTCGGCCCGCATGTCCGCCAACGCGGATTTGGCAGGCAGAGCGAACGAGAAGCCCATCAGGAAGAGGTAGGCCGTGGCCGCGATACCCATGCCGATGGCGATCTTCATCGGGGTCGAAACCTCGATTTTACGCTGCCGCAGCCAGCCGAAGAACCACATGATGATCGGCGTGAGGAACACCACGAAGAAGGGATTGACGCACTGGAAGATTTCGGCGCCCTTGATGGTCGTGAAGCCCAGGTCGATGTTGATGACGTCGAGGTTCACGTAGTCGCGGGCGAAATAGGTCAGCGAGTAGCCGTTCTGGTGGAAGGAGACCCAGAAGAAGATCACCACGCCGAACACGGCGAAGAGTGCGTAGATACGCTGGCGTATCTCCTGCGCGGACATCGTGATCTCGGCGGCCGAGGTCTTGCCCGCACTTTTCGCGGCGGCTTTGAGCGCCGGATCGGGAAAGCGTTTCTTATTGGCCACGTAGATGACGAGCGAGACGAGCATCATCACGATGGCAGCCATGAACGCATACTGGAAGCCCCGGTTGAAAACATCGAGGTAGCTCTTGCAGAACACCGTGAGGTCGGTCACCGGAGTGCCGTCCAGATGTGCCTGCGAAGCGTAGGTCGTGAGGTTTGCGAACCCTTCGCCGACCATCTTCTCGCCCTTGTCGAGGTATTCGTGGCACAGCTCGGGCAGTTTGGCGTTGTAGTCGAAGTTGTTGACCTTCAGCCACCAGTTGCGCACGCCGATGGCGATCCACGGAGCGAAGAAACCGCCGACGTTGATGAACATGTAGAAGATCTGGAAACCCGACTCGCGCTTGGCGTTGAACTCCTCGTTGTCGTACATCTGCCCTACGAGCGCCTGCAGGTTGCCCTTGAACAGACCGTTACCGAAAGCGATGACCAGCAGGCCCACGCACGTCAGCGTCAGGTAGAGCGCCTTGTTGGGCACGGGCGTCGGCGTCGGGACGGCGATGATCAGGTAACCCAGCGACATCACGATGAGGCCCCAGAGAATCGTGCCCTTGAAGTTGCGGGTCTTGTCGGCGATGATACCGCCCACAAGGGCCAGCAGGTAGATCGAGGCGTAGAATACCGAATAGATGTATCCCGTGGTGGTCTCGTTCAGGCCGAATTTGGCGGAGATGAACAGCGTCAGAATCGCCATCATAATGTAGAAACCGAAACGCTCGCCCATGTTGGCGAGGGCCGCAGCGATCAGTCCTTTGGGTTGGTTTTTGAACATACGGATCAATGAATTTGGGTAATTTCAAAAAATGTTTCCGACAAATATAGAAAAAAAATTCGTATATTTGTATAAACAGGACTCCCGCAATGGAAAAAACGAAACAAAGGCTTCCGATCGTCGAGCGCGACGAATGGCTGCAGCCCGTCGAGGGTGAAATCGATTACCGTCATCAGTTGTATCTGGACAAACTCGCCGCGATCGAAAAATCGGCGGGTACGCTCACCGACTATGCCAACGGGTACCGCTATTTCGGCTGGCAGCGGGACGAAGACCTCGCCGGGTGGTGGTTCCGCGAATGGCTTCCGGGAGCGCACGACGTCTATCTGTTCGGCGACTTCAACGCCTGGCAGCGCACCGAACTGCGGCTGCACAAGGCGCAGGACGGCGTGTGGAGCATCTTCCTGCCCGATGCGCTCTATGGCGACCGGCTGACGCACGGCTCCCTCTATAAAATCCACGTGCACGGCGACAACCGCTGGCACGACCGCATTCCGGCCTACGCGACGCGCGTGGTGCAGGACGACGTGACGAAGAATTACACCGCGCAGTTCTGGATTCCGCAGCCTTTCGACTGGCAGGGCGATGCGTTCGACCCTGCCGCGAACGGCAGCCTGCTGATCTACGAAGCCCACATCGGCATGGCGCAGGAGCGGGAAGGCGTGGGCAGCTACCGCGAATTCGCGGACAAAATCCTGCCCGTGATAAAGAAGGACGGCTACAACGCCGTACAGTTGATGGCCATTGCCGAGCATCCCTACTACGGCTCGTTCGGCTACCACGTGTCGAGTTTCTTCGCCCCTTCGTCACGCTTCGGCACCCCCGAGGAGTTGAAGGCGCTCATCCGCCGCGCGCATGAACTGGGCCTCACGGTCATCATGGATCTGGTGCACGCCCACTATGTGAAGAACCTCAACGAGGGGATCAACGAACTGGACGGTACCGACCGTCTCTACTCCCGGCCCGGTCCGGCGGGCTATCAGCCCTACTGGGACTCGATGATCTTCGACTACGGCAAACGGGAGGTGCAACACTTCCTCCTGTCGAACGTCAAATACTGGCTCGATGAATTCCATTTCGACGGGTACCGTTTCGACGGGGTGACATCGATGATTTACCGCCACCACGGCTACACGGAGTTCGACAGCCGCGATAAATTCTTCGACGAGGGAGTGAACCGCGACGCGCTGACCTACCTCACGCTCGCCAACCGGCTGGCGCACGACTTCCGGCCGGGGACCGTGACCATCGCCGAGGATGTGAGCGGCATGCCGGGCATGTGCTTCCCCATCGAAGACGGCGGCATCGGGTTCGATTACCGGCTGGGGATGGCGATTCCCGACTTCTGGATCAAGATGCTCAAGGACACGCCCGACGAGCAGTGGAACATCTGGGAGATGTGGTCGGTGCTGACGGGCCGCCTGCCGGGCGTGAAGACCGTCGCATACGCCGAGTCGCACGACCAGGCGCTGGTGGGCGACAAGACCATCGCCTTCCGGCTGATGGACAAGGAGATGTATTTCAACATGGACCGCGCGTCGCAGAGCGTGGTGATCGACCGGGGCATGGCCCTGCACAAGATGATCCGGCTCATCACGATCGCGGCGGGCGGCGACGCCTACCTCAACTTCATGGGCAACGAGTTCGGCCACCCCGAGTGGATCGACTTCCCGCGCG
This sequence comes from Alistipes sp., assembly GCA_048465795.1. GTDB lineage: Bacteria > Bacteroidota > Bacteroidia > Bacteroidales > Rikenellaceae > Alistipes. The sequence continues at coordinate 24,260 of DBFWKV010000052.1, read as the reverse complement.
AAGGCAACGGCTGGAGCTACGCCCATGCACGACGGCAGTGGTCGCTCGCAAAAAACGGGCTGCTGCGCTACGCCTGGCTGGGCGACTTCGACAAGGCGATGCTCAAACTCGTCAAACGCTACAAGGTGCTCGCCGACGGCTATCCCTACAACCTGCAGATGGACGAAGCGAACAAAACGATGGCCTTCGCGCACCGCAACCTGGTGTTCGTCTTCAACTGGCACCCGACGGCGTCGATTCCCGACTACGAACTGCCCGTCGAGGCGGCAGGCAAATACGTGCCGCTGCTATCGACCGACGAGCGCCGCTTCGGCGGGCTCGGGCGACAAGCGATGGACACGGAGCACTTCTCGTTCAACGTGAAGGGCGACGACGGCAGCGAGTATCCCCGCATCCGCATCTACAATACGTCACGCACGGCGACGGTATATGTACGTAAGAAATAAACGTTTGGAAAATGACAGAAAGAAGCGGCCGGAGGAATTCCTCCGGCCGCTAAACGTATATACTATCCGCCGCTATAACAGCGACTTGGCCACTTCGAGCGCCTTGTCGTAGTCGGGTTCGCGGCCGATTTCGGGCACATACTCAATATGACGGATCACACCCTGCTTGTCTACAACCACCACACCACGTGCCAGCAGGCGCAGTTCCTCGATCACGAAACCGTACTTCATGCCGAAATCGAGGTCTTTATAGTCCGAGAAAACATGCACACGATCGATCCCCTCCGCCGCACAGAAACGTTTCTGCGCAAAGGGCAGGTCGACCGAAACCGAAACGATCACAACGCCTTCGCCCAGGGCCGAAGCCTCCTTGTTGAAGCGCTTGTTCTGCAGCGAGCAGACCGACGTGTCGACCGACGGAAAAACACTGTAAATACGCACTTTGCCGTCGAAGGTCTCCGACTTCACGGGGTTGAGCGACTGATCGGTCACAACGAATTCGGGAGCTTTCTCCCCCGCTTTGCGGTGCGTGCCCGCCAGCGTGACGGGCCGGCCGCCGAAGGTAACTTGGTTGTCCATATCGTATGTTATTTGAAATAACAGTTTTCCCGCAATTCCGGTGCCGTTTGCATACGAAGCCCTATTTCCCGGTTATCCGCTTCACGGCGGCACCGACCTTCGCATAGAGCTGAGGCAGGTCGCAGTGTACCACACGGCGGTTTTCCACGACGATTTCCCCGTCGACCACCACCGTCTCCACATCGGCCGCCTTGCCGCAGTAAACCAGATTCGAGACCAGATTATGCACGGGCTGCAGGTGGGGTTTCTGGAGGTCGACCAGGATCACATCGGCCAGCGCCCCTTCGGCAATGACGCCCAATTCCCCGGCGTGTCCCAAAGCCGCCGCCCCGTGGACGGTCGCCATCTTCAGTACCTCGTAGGCGGGCATCGCGCACGGATCGCCCGTGGCAGACTTCTGCAGGAACGATGCGGTGCGCATCTCGTCCCACATGTCCAGATCGTTGTTCGAACAGGTGCCGTCGGTGCCGATCGTCACGGGAAGCCCTTCGATGCGCATCTTCTCGATCGGAGCCACGCCGCTCGAAATCTTCATGTTGCTCTGCGGGTTGTGCGACACGAAGACCCCGCGCCGTTTGAGCGTGGCGATGTCGTTGTCGTTCACATAGATGCAGTGTGCCCCGATCGTCCGGTCGTCGAGCACACCCAGCGCATCGAGATGCTCGACGGGCGTGCGGCCGTAGCGTTCGCGGATGATCCGCATCTCGTCCTGCGTTTCGGCAATGTGCGTCATGTAGTGAAGACCGTACTTGCGGCACAGCTCCTTGCCCCGCACCAGGTTCTCCGGGGAGCAGGTATAGCCCGAATGGGGCGCTGCGGCGATCCGGATCCGATCGCAGCCGGCGGCTTGCGCCACAGCGTTCTCCAATTGCGGAACCACCTCGTCGATGTTCGAATCGAAATAGTTGCAGCCCAGCATGGCCCGGATGCCCAGGCGGCGGGCTACCTCCACACAGCGGTCTTCGTCGTAATACATGTCCACGAACGAAGTCACGCCGCCCAAGAGCATTTCGGCGATCCCCAGCTCGGTGCCCAGCGCCACGTCGTCCGCAGTCTGCCGCGCCTCGAAAGGCCAGATGTAATCGTGCAGCCACTCCATCAGGGCGATGTCGTCGGCATAGCTGCGCTGCAGGGTCATGGCCGCGTGGCAGTGGGTATTGATCAGCCCGGGCATCAGCAGCCGGCCCCGGCAGTCGATGGTTCGTACACCGGGACGGGCGGCACGGAACGCCTCCGCAGCGGCGGCTTCGCGCGTGACGAGCACGATGCGGTTGCCTTCGATGCCCACCGCTCCGGTGAATGTACGGGGTTCGTCGCCCGAAGCCGTCATCGGCAGAATCGTCGCATTTTCAAAAAGTAATGTCATAAAAAATTCGTTTCACGGTGCTCGCAGCACCTTATTTCATGGTTTTATTCGTCGCGGTATTTGACTTTGTTCCCCTTGATTTTCCGCACCTGGGGTGCGTCGAACGAATTGCCCTGTACGGTAATTACATCGCGGCCGTCCACCGAATTGGAGTAGATATGGATCACTTTGTTGAAGGTGCCCGGCTCGCTCTTGTTCGGTTCGTAGGTGACCCGTATCATGCCGCTTTCCCCGGGTGCCACAGGCCGTTTGGAAAACGAGGTTTTCAGGCACGAGCACGATGTGACCACACGCGTGATGACCAACGGCGCAGTCCCGGCGTTGGTGAAGACGAATTCATGCACCAGATCGCCTCCCTTGCGGGAAACATCGCCGAAATTGTACATCGGATGTTCCAGACGCAGCAAGGCCCCCTGCTTCGGGCCGGATTCCTCCGCGCGGGATTCGGCTTTCGGCTCGTGAACGGCCTGCACCGGCATATTGCGGCGGGACAGACGCGGGCGCTGCCTCGCTTCAGCCGTCATGCACAGCAGCACGCCGGCAAGTATCAGTAAAGGTAATTTCATCGTTCAATTTCTATTCCATCCGGAAAATGTAAGTAATCGTTCCGCCCTGCACTGCGGCACGGCTCTCCGTAAAGCGCGCCTTGCGGGCTGCCGCCTTAGCCGCTTCGACCAGTTCGGCGGCGTCCGTGGTCGAGCCTTTGGGTTCGTAGGCCGCGCTCGTCACTTCGCCCTTCGGCCCGACGGTCACACGCACGACGACTTTGCCGCTCTTCGAACCCGGATAGGCCGGTTTGGGCAGGTCGCCCACCAGACCGCGTCCCTGCAGCCCCCGGTCGAGCTGGTCGAGTCCGTCGGGATTCAGCCCGGTACCCGTGCCGCTCGCCTTGTCCGCACCCTCGGGAGCGCGTGGATTGCCGGCATCATCCGGCGCGTCGGCCCCGCCCTTGTTCATCCGGAACATCGCGCGCGGGTTGGGCGTCTGCGTCACGGCGTCACGGCCCGCGACCTGCGCCGTCTGTTCCACGGGGGCCGCCGCGTCGTGCATGCGCGGCTCGGGAGCGGGCTTCACGACCGGTCTGGGAGGCTCCGGCGCGGGCGGCTCCGTCAGATCGATCAGAATCACGTCGCCCGGCTTCCCGGCCACCCGGAAGTCGAACGACACGAATGCGAACGACACGGCCAGCGCCAGCGCGTAGAGCGCCAGCACGATCGCCGCCCACCGGCGGGGTTTTCTGTCTTCGGGGTCGTAGTAGTACATGAAAATTACTAATTAAAAATTAAGAATGAAAAATTAAAAATCCACTCCTCCACGCTACGATATTTCAGCAAGTTGCGCGATTGAAAAAGGAGTAGCTCCCAAATCCAATTTTTAATTCTTAATTTTTCATTTTTAATTCAAACTCAATTCGGCGTCGTCGCCAGGATCAGCTTGTAATTATTGTCCTTCGCGATGTTCATCACCTTCACGACCTCGTCCACCGCCACCGTCTTGTCGCAATGGAGCGACACCGTGGCGTCCTCCTTCCCCCCGAGACGGGTTTTGAGCGCCTGCTCCACGCCTTCGATCCCCTGCACCCGCTCCAGTTCCACGTAGTAGTTGTAGCGGTTGCCCTCCTGCTGGATCGAAACCGTCGTCATCGCCTTGTCCTTGAGCTGGTTGGCGCTCTTGGGGAGCATCAGCTTCAGGGCATTGGGGTTGATGAGCGTCGTAGCGATCAGCAGAAACAGCAGCAGCAGGAACATCAGGTCGGTCATCGACGACGCCGAAAAGCTCTTATCGACCTTCGATCCGTGTTTGATTGCCATAACAGTCTATTTTTGAACGGGTTGATTCAGGATATCCATGAAAGCGATCGAGTTGGCCTCCATCTGGAATACCAGTTTCTCGATGCGGGCTACCAGGTAGTTGTAGCCGAAGTAGGCCGGGATGCCGACGATAAGACCCATGACGGTTGTGACCATCGCCACATACATACCGCTCGACAGCAATCCCAGGTCGACCGTGCCGCCTGCGGCGGACATGTCCATGAAGGTTTGCACCATACCCAGCACCGTCCCCAGAAAACCGATCATCGGAGCGCCGCCGGCGATGGTCGCCAGGAAGGGAAGACCGTTTTCGAGCTTCGAGACTTCGAGATTGGCCACGTTCTCGATGGCCGACTGCACGTCGCTCATCGGGCGGCCGATGCGCTCGATCCCCTTTTCGATCATGCGGGCGATGGGCGTGTCGGTCTTTTTGCAGAGGTGGACGGCGGCATTGATCTTGCCGTCGGAGATGTAGTCGCGGATGCGGTTCATGAAGTTCATATCCAGCACCGACGCCTTGCGGATGGCCATGAAACGCTCCACGAAGATGAAAATCGTCACGCCTCCCAGCGCCAGCAGCGGCCACATCAGCCATCCGCCTTTGGTGAAAAGCGTCCACAACCCCATGCGCGTCTCCTCGCTCGCAACAACCGCCTCGGCGGCCTGTAAAAAAGTAATCATAGTGTTTGTTTCTTATTATAAGTTTGTACGTTTTCGTTTCGTTATCAGTTTATCTCGCTTGCGACCTCCCGACAGGCTCGAGGATCGAAAATCGACTCTTACTTCCTTTTTGCGACCTCTCGACAGGCTCGAGGATCGAAAATCGAATCTTACTCCATTTTTGCGACCTCCCGACTGGCTCGAGGATCGAAAATCGACTTACTCCCTTTTTGCGACCTCTCGACTGGCTCGAGGATCGAAAATCGACTCTTACTCCATTTTTGCGATCTCCCGACTGGCTCGAGGATCGAAAATCGACTCTTACTCCTTTTTGCGACCTCTCGACTGGCTCGAGGATCGAAAATCGACTCTTATTCCCTTTTTGCGACCTCTCGACAGGCTCGAGGATCGAAAATCGAATCTTACTCCCTCTTTGCGACCTCTCGACAGGCTCGAGGATCGAAAATCGAATCTTTCTCCATTTTTGCGACCTCTCGACAGGCTCGAGGACAGCGATCTATGCATTCGCAGAATTCACTTTTCACTTTTCACTTTTCACTTTTCAACTTTCATTTTTCACTTCCCTTTCCGCAGCCCTCTCCGCCTTGCGCGCCTCGCGGCGGGCCTTGCGTTTTTTATTGGTAAACCGCTCTTTGATGCGCTGGCGCAGGTCTTTGAAATTGTTGAAGTCCTCCTTGAAATAGATGCCGATGCCGGTCTCCTGCAAGCCCTGGTTCTCGTCGAAGCGGTCGATGGTCTGCGTGAAGACCTTCAGTTTGAGCGTACCCGAACGGTCGATCAGGTAGGTGATGTACGCTTCGCCCATGAAGTTGGACATGTTGCTGTTCACCGCCTGCTTGTTGTCGATCACGTAGTTGCCCTCGACCTCGACGAACAGGCGGTTGTTGATCAGGCTCTTCGACAGGCCGAAGTCCACCTCGTCGCTCGTAAGCTCCGACTTGGGGCGGTAGCGAATCACCACGTTGTAATCGTCGTTCGAAAGCCAGTTGCTCAACTGGTTGGAGATGAATTCAAGCCCCGTGCCGGCCGAAACCGACGCGCCGATATTGGTGCTGGCCGCCGCGTTGTTCTCGGCCAGGAAACTATTGAACACCAGCAGGTAGAGAAACTGCGTATCGATGGTCTCGGGCGAACTGAGCGCATTGGCGATCACGGTCTGCATCTCGGGATCGACCGCTGGCACGCGTACGTCGAACGTGATCGACGGATTCGCGAGCCGGTCGCCCAGGTGGATGACGCACTCCACGGGCACCGAGCGGTCGCCGCCGGCCTTGTCGGTCATGCCTTGCAGCAGGGGCTGAAGCGACGCCTTGAGCTTGTAGACGGCGTTGATATTGAGGAATGCGTTCACCGGATCGCCCGTCCACTGGATCGTCGAACCGTTTTCGATGATGAACTTTTTGTTGATGAGGTTTTGCAGTGAGAAAAGGTAGCTTCCTTCGGTGATGGTGTAGTCGCCGTACATCTCGAAGACGCTCGCACGGGGATTGATCTGCAGGTTGAGCGTACCCTCGCCGCGCCCCTTGATAGCACTCCCCGTAGCCGGGTCGATCACCAGTTGGAAATCGAGGTTGGGGCGGATGTCGAGTGCCATCGTGATGTCCATGCCCCCGCCCGATGCGCTCTTGCTGCGGCGCTTGCGTTCGAACATCAGTTTCTTGCGGGCCAGGTAGCTGGTCGTGTCGATCTCGGAGGGCTGCACGAAGGTCACGAAGTCGGCGCTGGAGATGTTCGACTTATTCGACAGCGGCATGATGAAGGTCGAATTGTCGTCCGTCGTGGCCGTTATATCCATCTTCACTCCGGCCTTATCGCCCGCGATCGTCGCCACGCCCGTGGCGAACACCTTGCCGTAGAAAACGTCGTTATCCTGCTGCGTGGTGTTGAGCACCATCAGCTGCCGGGGGGTCACACGCAGGCTGTAAGCGATGTTCGACAGGTGTTCGAGACTCAGGCTGAACGTCAGCCCGGCCGTATTGCCCAACGGATCGTGAACCGGAACATTCACGGCCCGGAAACGATTGTCGCGCACCTCCATCGTCGCGCGGGGAATCGAGTAGGTCACACCCGTGAAATCGACCGTGGTCATCAGATCCCTGAGATCGACGGCTCCCGTAAGTTCGGCGTCCCGGTGCTCCCCCTGCAGGATCAGGTCGACGTTCGCCAGGCCGTTCGTTCCGGAAATCACACCCGTAAGCACAGGGTCAAGCAGCCCCACATCGAGACTGTCCACCGTCACTTTGGCATAGTAACGCACCTGCGAAGGGACATAGAAGCCGCGCACCAGCGTTCGGTCCGTCTTACGGTTGGTGAGCGTGACACCCGCCCGGTTGCGCAGGAAGTCCCAGCGCGACTCGAGCCGCAGGGGCGGAGCGGGTATGTCGTTGACTTCGAGGCTGTCGAACAGGATGTCGGCGGAAATCTCACCGGCATGGAGCGCCGATTTTACCGTAGCGGTACCGTTCGTGCGGCCCTCGATGGAATAGCCCACCCGGTCGACCACCTGCGAGAATGTCGCCAGGTCGAAGTTGCGCAGGCGCACCGTCACCGAGTCATCGCGGCTGCGCGAGGCAATGCCGTCCACCACCAGCTCCTGATCGCGGTTCATCACATAGAAGCGGTCGATGACGACCTGCGCCGTGTCGAGCAGAATCTTTCTGGCAAAAATCTGCCAGGTCTTGTCGCCCCGCGTAATGTGCGAAGGCAGTATCTGCAGTTCGATCTCCCTTCCGTGGGGGCCGGGTTCGGGAAGCACCGAAGCCCGCACACCGACCAGGCCCGAACTTTTGCGCACCGAATCGGTGAAACCCGTCGAAACCTGGAGCTGCCCCTGCCGGGCGCCGCCCGTCACCGAAAGTCGGGGCAGGTGGATCATACCCGCGTAGAGGTCTTCGGCCGAAGCGTAGACCGCCAGCGAATCGCCCCGGTTGACGGCGTTGACGCTCAGGCGCGTGATGAGCATCTTCCTGCGTTCGATGTATTCCGACGAAGCCTTCAGCGAAAGTTTGTCGCTGGCCGGATTGAAAAGCAGTTGGAGCGACGAACCGTCGGCGATCTGCAGCCCTTCGGAAATGGCATCGGCCACGGGATTGATCTTCTTGATATACACCGAGAGCAGCGAATAGTCGTCGGCCACCGAGGTCGGAGGCGCAGCGTCTCGCGCCTTGCTGCGGCTCCGGTCGCTGAGCATCGGCAGGTATTTCCAGGCGCTGAGCCGCAGGTATTCGAACACCTCGCGGTAGCTGGTCTTGCTGCGGAACGTGGCGTCGGCAAAATCCGAGCGCAGTTCGACGAACTTGCTCGTCGCGGAGTTCTCCCCCGTGACGGTCATGCGCGCAGCTCTGACCTCCTGGTCGTTGTAACGGTAAAGGGCGTCGGTCACCTGAATACGGCCGTTCAAGTCGTCGAGCGAACGACCGCTCGCCTTCGCCTGCAATTTACCCGACAACACGGAGACCGAATCCCGGCGGTTGACGTGCAGCTGCACCAGATCGGCGCGCCGCAGGTCCATTTCAAAGTCGTAGAAGGGCACCTCTTCGTTCAGGTCGACGCGGCCGAAGAAGTCGAAATCGAGGTTGCGGTCACGGGCGCCGATCCGGCCGTCGAAGCCTTTGTTGCGCACGCGGCCGTCGATCCGCAGCGAGTCGTAGTCATATCCGTTGAATTCGAAGTGCATAATACGGCCGGCGATATTGGCGTCGGTCACCCCCTTCCCCACCGAACCGTCGACCCGCACCGAAGCGGAGGCACGGCCGAACATCGGCTGGCGGTCCAGCAGTGCGCCGAGCATCAGGTCCGAGGTCTCCACATCGCCGCGAACGCTGCTACGTCCCCCTTTCAGGGGCTGCATCCGCAGATTGGCGGTCGCGCCGCCCACGGCGGTGCTGAGACCCAGCTGCGCGTCGAACGACCGCAGTTCGCCCTGGAACCGGGCCGTGAGTTTCATCAGCCCCGCCCGGTCGAGCATCGAAAGCAGTCCGCCGGAAAGCGATTTATGCGCCACGGCACGTGCCAGCACATCGATATCGGCGGCTGTGGAGGTGAGTTTGGAGACGGTCAGATCGAAGTGAGCCTTCTCCATATCAGGCAGTCCCCGCACGGCGACCTCGGCCGCCAGCGAAGTGTCGCCGCCCACATCGAGCGACGAGATGCGCCCCGTAAAATCCGCGACCTGGCCCTCGACACGCAGGTCGATGTCATCGAAAGTAAGGTGCCAGTCGCGCAGACCCGGTGCGAAGTAGGCCACGTCATCGGTCGAAAGGGTCGAGTGGTTAAGCGAAGCGTCGATCTGCACCTCACCCAGGAAATCCTTGTAATCGGCCCACGAGTTGCCGACCAGCGAAACAGATGGGATGTCGAGCCGGGAACGGCCCGTCACGATCTGCGCCTGTTCGAACCCCAGCCCCCCGTTGACGAGGTAGAAACGCCCCGAAAGGTGATCCAGAACGAAACCGCTCCGTTCGCGCGCCGAAAGTGCAGCAATGGAGGTGTGGATCGTCGTGCCGTCGATGGTGAAATTATCCACCGAGGCATTCATGTCATAAAGGTGCAGGTGGGCGAAGTCGATGCCGTAGTCGCGGTCGCGGCCGTGGCTGCGGTCCAGGCAGAACTCCATTCCCTCGATCCGCGCAGCGTTGATCTTCAACTGGAAATTGCCCTTTTTCTTCTTGTCCTTTTTGCTCAGGCGGCCGATCACCTGCTTGATATTCATCTCGCCCGAAGGGGTCTCGTGCAGGCAGAGTTTGGCGTCGGCGATTTCGGCCCGGCTCAAGGCGAGTCCTCCGCCGAAAATACCGAACGAGGTGACGAACGCCTCGGCACGACCGGCATAGAGCAGCGTGTCGCGCTGGTAATCCTCGACATAAAGCCCGTACACCTTCGCCTTGTTGAACAGTCCGATGTCGACCCGGTCGATGCTCACGGTAGTCTCCAGCCTGTCGGAAATCATCTTCGCGGCCTTGTGCACCGCAAAGTTCTGCACGGCCGGAATCTCAAGCAGCAGCGACAGCAGCAAAGGCAGAATAATCAGCAACAACACCGCCGCCGATAACACCTTTCCCAATATTTTTATACCTTTGCGCAATACTTCGCCGTTTAATCCGCAAATTTAACTAAAATAGTTAAAATATAACCATAATCGAGATGGATATTACAATCCTGGGCATCGAATCTTCGTGCGACGACACCTCCGCCGCCGTGATCCGCAACAACGTCCTTTTATCGAATGTCATTGCCTCACAGGCCGTTCACGTCAAATACGGCGGCGTAATCCCCGAACTGGCTTCGCGCGCCCATCAGCAGAACATCATCCCGGTGGTGGACACCGCCCTGCGCGAAGCCGGCATTACGGCCGACAAACTCGATGCCATCGCCTTCACGCGCGGCCCCGGACTGGTCGGCTCGCTTCTGGTGGGAGTATCGTTCACCAAAGGGCTTTCCCTGGCCCACGACATCCCGATGGTGGAGGTCAACCACCTGCAGGGGCACATCCTCTCGCACTTCCTCGACCTTCCGGACCGGCAGCTGCCCCACCCGGGTTTTCCGTTCCTCTGCCTGCTCGTGAGCGGGGGACACACGCAGATCGTGCGCGTGGATTCGCCGCTGGAGATGGAGATCATCGGCACGACGATCGACGACGCTGCCGGAGAAGCCTTCGATAAATGTGCCAAAGTGATGGGACTGCCTTATCCCGGAGGTCCCGTCATCGACCGTCTCGCCAAAGAGGGCGATCCGAAGGCGTTCCGCTTCGCAAAACCCCGTGTCGACGGCTACGACTACTCCTTCTCGGGGTTGAAAACCTCGTTCCTCTACACGCTGCGCGACGCGGTGGCGGCCGATCCCGACTTCATCGAGAAAAACAAGGCCGACTTGTGCGCCTCGCTCCAGGGCACGATCGTCGATATTCTGCTCGACAAACTGATCCGCGCCTCGAAAGACCTCGGCATCCGCGACATCGCCATCGCGGGCGGCGTCTCGGCCAACTCGGGCCTGCGGAACGGCGTCACGGAGACGGGCCTCCGCCGGGGCTGGCGCACGTTCATCCCCGAATTCAAGTTCACGACCGACAACGCCGCGATGATCGCCATGGCGGGTTACTATCACTACCAGCACGGGGATTTCTCGTCGCTCGACGTGTCGCCCGTGGCGCGGCTCGAAGAGTTGTGAAAATTCATGATTCATAATACAATGATTGGTTTATGAACGCATTGCATTTCAAGAGTTTGCTGCTCTGTGTACTCTTTGCATCGGCTGATTCGGACTCTCTTCGGGCACAAAGCCCGCAGGCCGCTTCCGACCGGCAGCAAATCTTGCAGCATTGGCAGGCGGGAGAAACGGTCACAGAAGAGGAAGTCAACCAATCAGGCATCGATAACTTTTTCACCATCAGCGAAATCGACGACGCGACCTTCGCGCGCATGTATGGCAAGTCCTTCAAAGAGGAGTGCATGTTGCCGCGCCCGGAACTCCGTTACCTCCAGGTGCTGCATTACAATACCGACGGGGAGCTGCAGCTCGGGGAGATGGTTTGCAACCGGACAATCGCCGTCGACCTGCTGGCGATTTTCCGCACGCTTTACGACGCCCGCTACCCCATCGGCCGCATGGTGCTTATCGACGAGTACGACGCCGACGACGAACGGTCGATGACGGCCAACAACTCTTCGTCGTTCAACTTCCGGTTCATCGCCGGGACACAGCGCATTTCGAAACACGGGCTGGGCATGGCCGTGGACATCAATCCGTTGTACAATCCCTGCGTTTCGTCACGCACGGGCAAAACCGTCATCGAACCCGAGGCGGGCGCACCCTATGCCGACCGGACAAAGGAATTCCCCTGCAAGATCGACGAGAACGACCTCTGCTATAAAGAGTTCATCCGCCACGGATTCGAATGGGGCGGTCACTGGACGAGCCTCAAAGACTACCAGCACTTCGAGAAAAAAGAATAATAACCCGGCATTCAGGCCGGGAATATCCGTTCACGGCGGCATGCATGCCGTGGAATCGCAGGCAGCACTCCATCGAGCGACATCCAATTCCGTAAAATGCGGCGAATCATTCGATTCGTCGCATTTATAATTCATTGCGTTTCCATGATTACAGCGAATCCGTTTTATCATTATATTTAAAACAACATCCCGGCAGGAAGCGGCGGGTACGTATCGGAACTAATCCCTACGGGTACGACAGGTACTCGAAAAAACCAATAACAACCTTAAAACCCCAACGTATGGAAAAGCATTTTTCAGCGCTTAGGCAACTGGCCGCCTCACGCCCCGTGCACAAACTCGCAACCAAAGAAAACGCTACGGCACCCGCCACTTATCAGGAGTATGTATGCGCAGTGGACGAATTCGTCGCGCTGCTCGACATCCCCAAACTCAAAAACGAATTGCCGAAACTGGCTACGTCCAGGGAAGCCAACGACAAATACCTCCGCTTTCTCAACGAACTGCTGACTGAATGGAACCGGTGGAAAGGCGACGTGCACCCGGGCTTCGACAGGACTTACAAAAAAGCGAAAAGTGCCGACGAAAGACTCCCCGATAAATTCGCCCAATCGATCGGCTATCTGGAAAAACTCTCCCGGCAATACGATCCGGAGATACGGGATTCCCTGTTATCGGTCGTCGACTCGATGCAGACGCTGGTCGACGGAGTTGCGGAGAATATCGGTGACCTGACCGCCGACCTGCTGCAATTCATTCTGGGATTCGCCCGCCAGAAGGAACTGTTCGGCGAACTCTGCACCCTGATTTTGAAAGAGCAGGGCGTGAAACAGGGCACGATCGACGCCCTGCAGCGCACGATCGACAACTTCAACGACAAAATTGCGGCCGACAAAGGAGCTATCATCGGGCTGAGTATCGCGGACGGTGTGGCTGTCATATTAGGAGTGGCGGCTATCTTCGGCGCTTTCTTCTCGGGCGGCCTGACCCTGACGGCATTTATCGCCTTAGGCCCTGCCATCGGAATCGCTTCGTACTATATCGACAAGTACAGAAAGGAGATCGATGCGTTGGAAAAGGAGATTGGCAACCTGGAATCGCAGCAGGGAGCGATCAAAGAGGAGATCAAAGCGCTGGTCGGCTACAAGAGCCTGTTCGAGGGCCTGGTAAAAAAGGGAGAGACGGTCAAAACCTACGTGGAAGAGGTCAAGAAACCCTGGGACGCACTGGCAAAGGACCTGACCGCCATACGGGCCGCCATCAACATCACCGATGACAAAAACGACTTCGAGGAGTATCTCAAAGCCTTCAAAAGTGCCTCCGGGATTTGGACGACGTTCATGATCGACATCCAAAAACTGAAACTGCCCGAAAGAAAAGTCGCTCAGATACCGGCAAACCTGAAGTTCGGTTCGCAGGAGGAGATCGAACGGATGCTCCACGAATCGGTCAATATCGACGACTACTTCCGCCGAGGCCGGGCCTGATGCGGCTTTACGCAGGAAACTGCCGGTTTCAGGATTCAGGTTCCCGGCAACACCGGCATAAAAAGAACCGCAGCTTTCCGGCTGCGGTTCTTAATTTTCAATCGTTCAGGCGCTGTTAAAAAGCCAGAATCGGACGTACGGTGCATTCTCCGTCATACCACTCGGTCATGCACTCCACCAGATTCTTACCATAGTAATCGCCAAAATTGAACATGCAGGCCGACTCCTCGTCGTAAGGCGTCGAAGCCCAGATCGAAGCGAAGGCGTGGCTGGCATCGACCTGCATCTGCTCGTCCTTATCCGCAGCGGGAACCTCGGCCATTATGGCATTGAACCGCTCCAACGGATTGTAGCTGATCGTATTGTCCGTGCAGTAGACGGTCGCATCACGCGACACGGTCTGCCATCCCTTCATGGCGGCCGCCACCTCGCCGCCGCAGAAATTAGCCACCGCATCCCACAACTGGCCCGTGCTCGGAAGGAACCAGCCGCTCGTCGAAGCCGGGGCGGCCACCGGGAAACCGTTCAGCACCAGGTTGAATGCCGGCATTTTTGCGGCGAGCGTCTCTCCGTATTCGTCCCGGACGGTCATCGTTTCCACATAGCCGTTCACATTGCCGTACCACGTCGCCCCGCTTTTCGCAGCCTTCAGGCAGGAGAACTCGAAGTCATGAGACCACTCGACGATGTCGGGATCGACCGTATCGTCGGGGTCGCGGGCGATTCGGGTAGCCATCACGTAGCCGTTGACATAGCCGGCATCCTTATCCGACTGTGCGATCCGCTCGGATGCCGTCTGGCAGACGATGCCTATCACGGTCTTACCGGCAAGGGGAGCCGGCTTGGCCGCAGCCCACACGGGATTCAGTCCGTCGGCCTCGATGCTCACCAGGCCGCCGTCGCTCCACGTGCCGTCCGCATAGAAGTAGTCGCCGATTTTCGGAGCACCCATCACCTGCACCTCACACACGGCCTTCACTTCGCCGACCGCCGCCGTGATCGTCGCCGAACCTACCGCGACACCCGTCACGACGCCCTCGGCCACCGTGGCCACCGCGTCGTCGGAAGAGGACCAGACAACCGTCTTATCCGTCGCATTTTCCGGGAGTACGGTCGCCGTGAGCGTCTGCTCATCACCGACCTTGAGTCCCAGCGTCGTTTTATCGAGCACGACTTCCTCCGCCGCAATGGCGGAAACCGTTACCTTGCAGGTCGCAAAACTCTTGCCCACCAGCGCCGTAACGGTTGCATTGCCGACACCTACGCCTGTGACAGCACCTTCCACGACGGTCGCAACCGCCTCGTTGTCAGACGTCCAGACAACCACGGCGTCCTGCAGGGGGGGGGTGATCTCCACCTGCAGCGTCCGCGTTTCACCCGGCAGGAGGCCGAGTGTCGCAGGATTGAGTTTCACGACCGTTTTCGGGCCGTCGTCGCTGTCGTCGCAGGCGAACAGAAACAACGATGCACAGACCAGGAGCACCGACATTTTGAATAATTCCTTCATAGCATTTAAGTTTTAAGTGAATACTAAAAGGCTGATACCGACGCCGTTCCGTAAAACCGGTGCATCCGGAAGTACCGGAGCCAGACCGGCAGATAACCCGTCGCTAACCATAACCAGCTTCAAATATAGCAAAATAGAGCTACCGCCGGTTCGCTGCAAAGCAAAAAAAGACAATCCGGTTCTCAAAATGACAAAAAAACACCCCTGCGGTATTTTTTCCGCAAGGGTGTCAGGATCAACGGGATCGGATCGCTCCGTCCGGACAGCGTGTTATTTCGCGCCGAAAAGTTTTTCGCGCAGCGAGAAATTCTCGTACTCGTTTCTGAGCGAAGTCATCAGTTCACGCACCGACTGAATCTTCTCGGCCCGCCAGGCATTTGCGCCGCAGAAGGCATAGCCGTTCTGCAGCTTGCCCTTGAAGGCATTGTAAAGCGCCAGCATGATGCAGTAGGGACTATGGGTCACGTCGCAGGTTTTG
Source organism: Alistipes sp. (assembly GCA_048465795.1). GTDB lineage: Bacteria > Bacteroidota > Bacteroidia > Bacteroidales > Rikenellaceae > Alistipes. The sequence continues at coordinate 8,955 of DBFWKV010000052.1, read as the reverse complement.
ATGCAGTCGAACGGGCACGCTTTGGGACGCTTCAGCCCCTCCTTCACACGGTCGAGGAATGAATTGTGGATTGCCCGGCCCGGCATGCCCACGGGACTCTGGATGATCTCGATGTCCGTCTCCTGCGCCCGGATATAGCTCTCTTTGAAAGCGGGATCGGCGTCGCACTCGTCCGTGGTGACGAAGCGCGTGCCCATCTGCACGCCGTCGGCGCCCAGCTCCATGATGCGGTAGATGTCTTCGCCCGTGTAGATGCCGCCGCCGGCAATCACCGGGATATGGCAGCCGTGCTCCGCCTCGAAGCGGTGCACCTCCTCGACGATCTGGGGCACGAGAGCCTCCAGTGCAAAGTGCTCGTCGGTGAGTTGTTCGTTTTTATAGCCCAGGTGTCCGCCGGCCTTCGGGCCTTCGACCACGATCGCGTCGGGGATGTAGTTATACTCCGCAAACCATTTCTGACAGAGCAGCTTCGCGGCACGTGCCGACGAAACGATGGGCGCCAGTTTGGTTTTGGCACCTTCCGTGAGGAACGACGGCAGGTTGAGCGGCAGCCCCGCACCCGAAAAGATGATGTCGGCCCGCTCGGCAACGGCCGTGCGGACCATGTCGGCGAAGTTCGACATGGCGACCATCACGTTCACGCCGATGATGCCTTTGGTCGCCTCGCGGGCCTTTTTCAGCTCCTGCTTCAGCCCCCAGACCGAAGCCTTGCGGTAGTCCTTCGAATAGTCGTTATAGATGGCGCCCAGCCCGGCGGACGAAATCACGCCGATACCGCCCTCCGCAGCCACGGCCGAAGCCAGTCCCGAGAGGGATACGCCTACGCCCATGCCGCCCTGTACGATGGGCATGGAAGCGCATAAATTTCCGATTTTCAATGCTTTCATATATTCGATTTTGTCGGTCGCCTTCCGCATCCGGCAGATTCGGGTGTCCCGGCATACTCCATGCCGGCCACGGTTACGCACTTGCGAAAAACGACAGGATTTGTGTCAGCTCGATTAACCTTCTGTGGCAAAGGTAGTAAAATCAGAACAAATTATACGATATAAAACGACTTTTCGACAAATTGAAGGGCAGATTGCACCGCCAGGGCAGCAAATACCAACAAAGGAAAGCCTCAAAAAAACCGCATCGAAAGCAACTGTTGACCGCTGTCCGTGACTTCGCGCTCGACGATGCCCGTCATCACGTCGGCCGCGTCGTGCCAGCGATTCGCCCGGAAGCGGCGCCGGTAGGCTGTCAGATGGGCATAGAGTTCGGGCCAGCGCTGCTGCCAGCCTGCGGGAAAACGCACGAGATGGAGCACCGTCGCGGAATTGGAGAGAATGCGAGCCTCCTTGTTGGCGCCCTGGTGGAACCATTCGACGCGCACCTGCGGCGCCAGCAGTTGCACGGCGCGGGCAAATCCCCGGCCTCCGTTGTTACTCTCGACCACCGCCTGCCGCGTACCGCTCTCGCGGAGCATCTGCGCGACAAGGCCCTCGGTCACCTCCATCGGTTCGCGCGTATAGACCGCGTCGGTCACGTAGATCACCCCATCGGCATCCACGGCATAGCAGAGCGAACAGAGGTAGTCGTCGCCCGTGTCGGCCGTATCGGTGTAGTTGCACCGGCGGACGATCTCGTGCGGCAGCCGGTCGTACTCGGCGAACCCCGTACCATAGAGCAACCCCTCGCGCGCCGCCGGATGGCCCTGGTACATGCACTCGAACTGCAACGGGTCGAGCCGCCGCTTTTCGGCCAGCAGAGCGGCGCCGTGCTGTTCCTCCCAGAGTGCCTCACCCGAGGTGCGGGGATCGAGACCGCAGGGAGCGGTGGTTTTGAGCGCCTCGAAATTGAGATGCAGCCACGTTCCGGGCGGCAATTCGTCCAGTTGTGTCCATTCGGTCAGGGAAACGACGGGTTCGCGGCGCATGAGCGTACCGATCAGGTCTTCGTCGTGCCAGCGCGTGAAGACGATCAATTCGCGCGAGCGGTTGTGCATGCGCGTGCGCACGACCGACGTGTACCACTCCCAGCAGTTTTCGCGCACGAGCGGCGAGTTGGCCTCCATCGCGTCCTTATAGAGATCGTCGAGGATGAAGCAGTCCACGCGGTTGCCTGTCAGCGAGCCTTCGCGCCCCACCGAGAGCAGGCCGCCCCGGCAGCCGACGATCTCAACCTCCTCGGCGGTACGCAGGTAGTTGGCCGGCTTGCCGCCCTGCTTGATGGTCGTGGCGGGGAAGAGTTCGCCGTATTCGGACGATTCGAGAATGCGCTGCACGCGGCGGTTGAATTTCGAAGCGAGCGAGGCGGAGTAGGAAGCGATGGCTACCCGAAGATCGGGATCGAGGCCTAACAGGTAGGCAGGGAGCAGCGTCGCGGCACCGACACTCTTGCCGTGCTGGGGTGGCATGGTGACGATCAGCCTCGGGACGTGCCCCGAAGCGAAGGCCTCCAGCACGCGGTAGTAAACCACGTGGAAAGGCTGCAGCTCCAGGAAGGGATAGACCCGAAGCGCGAAATCGGAAAAGGAAAGTGTCAAAATTGGAAATGGAAAATTCCGATCCATGTCCGTCGAACGGGTCGTTGGGTCGGGAAGAGCGATTCGATCGGGAATAAAAATGCAAACCGTTGGGCGGCGGCCCGGCAGGCGGTTTGCAGCAGGATACCGGGCAAAGCCCGGCAATGAAATGGGATTTCCGGGAGCCGCCGCTCCGGGGTAGGGGTAGGGGAAATCCGGGGAAGAAACGGCCGGAGGTTACACCATACAGCGCACGAACTGGGAGAAATCGAAATCGTTGAGCATCTCTCCTGCCTCGCCTGCCGTGTGGAATTCCCACCAGACGGGAACGAGATTCGTTACCGGACGGCATGTTCCTTCGGGCAGCGAAATCCGGCTGCGGTAAACGATCACGGAGATCGTAAGCCGGCAGATCAAATCCCCGAACAGAAATTCGATCGCTCCGGAAAAATAATTTTCATCGCCGATGGCGTCGCCCAGACGGGCCGCCGTTTCAAGATAAAGTTCAGATGATACGCAGTACATTACTAATAATTAGGGGGATTTTCGGAAAATATAGTTGCACAATAAAATAAACTGTTTAACTTTGCAACAAAGATAAGTTCAAAATTTGTATTTCCTCTAAGAAAGTTCAATTTTTTATTATAATATTTTCCAATAAACGGGATATGAACGCACGCATAAAACTGATACGGAAAGCGCTCGGAATGACGCAAGAACAACTGGCACAGCATCTTGGAATAGGGAAAGCCGCCCTGTCGATGATCGAAACCGGGCGGGCGGGCGTCTCGGCGAGAAACCGGAACATTTTAGTTCAGGAATTGAACGTCAATCCCGAATGGCTCGACGAGGGGCGGGGCGAAATGTTCAATGCAGAACCCGACCTGACGGCATACAGGCACCGAACCGACAATTCGCTGCCGTTGCAGAGCGTCCCGCTCTACTCCGTCGAAGGCACGGCGGGGCTGGTACCGCTGTTCACCGACCGCGTGCAAGCCAAACCGATCAACTTTATCCATATCCCCAACCTGCCCAAATGCGACGGGGCGATTTATGTGGTCGGCGACTCGATGTACCCCCTGTTGAAAAGCGGTGACATTGTGCTCTATAAGCAACTCCGCGACCTGGACGACATCTTCTGGGGCGATATGTACCTGTTGTCGCTCGACCTCGACGGCGAGGAGTACATCACGGTGAAATACATTCAGAAAGCCGAACGCGAGGGCTATGTGAAACTGGTGAGTCAGAATCCCCACCACGCGGACAAGGAGGTCGAAAAGAGGCGCATCCGGGCACTGGCGCTGGTGAAGGCGAGCATCCGGATGAATTCCATAAGGTAAGGTACGAGCCATAATCCGGTAAACGCCGCAGGTACAAAAAAAAACGGACGCTATGATCGGTATTGCACGAAACCATAGCGTCCGCTTCTCATGCCGCTTAACACGGTTGCCGGCAAGGGACCGACGTCCGCAGGGAAAAGCCGATGCAGCGCGCAACGAAGTGAAGCGAGGCAAGGCAATTCGGCCAAAAACCGGCATCGCAATTTTTCGTTGCCGCAGCAAGGATCGGAATGCCGACGCGACGCACAAACAACATGAAGCGGAGGGAACGCCTCCATCCGGAAACCCGCAACAGCATATGCAATTCTCGACTCCCAAATGCACCTTTTCGACAGGCGCAGGGATCGATAAAACGAAAATCAAAGAAAACGTTCCACCTGTCTCGGGGAAACCGTACAATCCATCAAAAAAATCGGTTCGAGATCGAACTATCAAATTCAAAATTTACACATCACTCAGGAGGTTGTATTCAAATTTATATTATATTTGTAATTATCTGCTTATAAACCTTTCAACCATGAAAAAAAGCTTCTCTTCGAGATTTGTTGTTATTTACCTGATAGCAGCCGCTATGTTATCTTCCTGTGAGAAGATTGAAGAAACTGCGTTCGATGCCTCACCCATTACGGGAGAGAATGAGCCGCAGACCGCTGAGTTGGGAAAGGCAGTGTATCATGAGGGGACACAGACGTGGCTGGTGCCGCAAAACGATCCCTATAAATTGGAGAATTTCCGTAAGGCATACGATAATCTGATGACCGGCAAATCAACGTTGACACGCTCCGTATCGGTGCAAATTCAACCGGGAATAAAGTTGCAGGCGACGCATCGTGCGCTGAAAGTCTGGCCAAAGACGGAGGAAGAGCAACGGTTATATGAGTCCGACAAAGATTTGGATGTGCGCTATACGCCGATGAACTATACGGCGTTGCCGGATCAAAAAATCAACCTGCTGCGCAATTCCGCAGGCAGTAAAAACACGCTTCCCGATGAGCGCAGATATTTGGAGACTTACACCGGTATGATTTCTACGGAGGAGGTAACCCGGGATGATATGCCTGCGACAGAAATCGTTGAAGACATGACAGTCACGTTGCCGGTATTGTATGTTGTTTGGCCGGTCGAAAAGGCAATTCCGGCAGAGATGGAATATGAGGTACTTTATGATGTTTTTCTACCGAAAAGCACCTTCTCGAGTGTGAAAACTTCCTCATTGACGGACGAGGCGTTGCAAATGATTGAAAAGGAGGCAATACGTCTCGCTACAGGAATCGAAGATGCAGATAAAATGCAGCAGGTTACAGCCACACGAGCGACTGCGGGCGAAACCATAACGGTAATGCAGTACGATAATTTCATGAAGAAAAACGTACCGATCGCAAATTTATCGCTTCAATTTCGCAACGGTTCATCGACGATTGCCTCAACCTATACGGATAAAAACGGTTCTTGTCGAATTCCTGAAATGTCCGGTATGTCCGATTTAGTAACTCTTCATTTTGTCTTTCGGGATCCGAACGGCCGATTCAATATCGTAGTCAGAAACAGTAGTGTGCCCATAGTCAAGAATATGGGTACGCTCAGAGACATAAGTGCATTTTACGGATCAATGAACATTGTCGTAGGAGGATCGAGCGCCGAACCACACTATGCCATTCATCGCGCCGTGAATTATTACTACAATGTTGCGCACCCGATACCACTTGCGACCTATTCCGGAGGAACGAATGTGATTTCCTGGCCCGTACAACATCCTGACGGACCTAACACGTTAGGATCATTCCATTACAACAAAAGCGGTAAGATTTATATAAGAATATTCCCTAAAGTATGGACGAATAACTCCTGGTTGTTCGGAACTGTCTGTCACGAGTTAGGACACTTCAGTCATTATCGTATGCGGGGGAATTACAGTGGTTTCTCAGTTACACGAATATCGCTGCAAGAGGGCTGGGCGGAGTATGTCGGCTGGGAACTGTGCGAAAGATATTACGAATCGCTGGGCAGAGCGAGAGTGCAGCAAACCAACCCCCAGTCGGGAACTTCAAATAGTACGACAGGCTCTTATATTCCGGATATTACATATTGTGCCAATCAAAATTGGACATATGGAGACCACTACCCCTATTCCCCCATGTTCGTCGATTTAAGAGACTCTTTCAATCAGGGGGCATTCAATTCGCGTTATGTCAACGACGACATAAGCAACGTTCCTTATGAAGTCCTTAACAGGCTTGCCAGAGAGAGTCGGTACTTTAACAACCCCACACAGGGATTCAGGCAAAAACTCGACGATTACATCGGGGTATATTTTACGCAAGATCAGTTCGATAACTATATTTACGCTTGGGATAATTATTAACATAAAACTAAGAGTCATGAAAAATCACTTTGTTTTTTACCTTACAATATTTTGTGTGAGCTGCATCTTAACGGCTTGTGATCAGGACGGATCTGAATCACTCGTTGATTATGAAAACACTTCGGAGATGACTTGGAACAACGACAGCGATCATGAAATAACGCTCACTTTCGAGGGTTGGCAACCTCTTGCAATCCATCCCGAAAATAGCATTATTTCAACGGGGACCGGCGTGATGGCTTTATATTCGAAAAAGGGTGGAAAAGATCATTATCCTTCCCCCGATGAAATAGGAACGGTAAGGGTCACTTTCGAAGATGGAACTTCCGTTAAGTACGGCAAACATTCTCAGTCACATCCGAAGGGTTACAACCCGAAACACGACCTTTCGATCAACGACAATTACAAGTTCGAAAAAAAGAAGGATGACGCAGGCGAAACGTTTTGGTATTGGACATACTCTTTCACCAACGACGATTACCTGACCGCAAAAGAGATGGCTGAAAATGCGGAATAAAACGCATATATGAACGATATGCGAAAACGTGGAACTCAGGCAGCAGGCTGTTCACGTAGATAGCGAGGGTGTTTTATCGAACACCCTCATTTTATTACTGCAGTCGGGAAGTCAGGATGGTTCGCTCGGCTCGTTGTGAAAGTCGATGCCAGATCATCCCTATAAAACGGACTTATTATAGTTTTTTGAAATTTTTTACTTTCCGCGAACAATCTGACAATATATTTATATATTTGTGTTATTGTTTGTAAAACCAATCGAAAAACAACCAAGACATGGACAAAACCAATGTGCGGGAGTTGCAGGACGTCGTGATCCGCTTTTCAGGCGACTCGGGCGACGGCATGCAGCTCACGGGCACGCTTTTCTCCGACACCTCGGCCCTGCTGGGGAACGGCATTTCGACCTTCCCCGACTACCCTGCCGAGATTCGCGCCCCGCAGGGAACCGTCGCGGGCGTATCGGGCTTCCAGGTACACTTCGGCGACCACCGCGAACTGAACCCCGGCGACTACTGCGACGTGCTGGTGGCGATGAACCCGGCGGCGCTGAAAGCCAACCGCAAATGGCTTAAACTCGGAGCCACGGTCATCCTCGACGGGGATTCGCTCACTGAAGAACACCTCAAAAAGGCGGGCTTCACGATGCTCGACCCCATCGTGGAGCTGAAACTCGAGCAGTACAACGTCGTGGTGCCCGACATCACCTCGATGACGCGCGAGGCGCTCCGGGAAACCGGACTCGACGCCAAGACCGTCGCCAAATGCAAGAACATGTTCGCGCTGGGCATCTGCTTCTTCCTCTACAACCGTCCGGAGGATTACGCCCGTAAATATATCGATGCGAAATTCGGGAAGAAAAATCCCGCCGTCGCCGAAGCCAACAAGCTGGCGATCAAGGCCGGATATGATTTCGCAGCCAACACGCACCAGTTCGCCAACACCTACACGGTTTCGCCCGCTAAACTGGAAAAGGGCACCTACCGTTCGATCAGCGGCAACGTCGCTACGGCCTGGGGCCTGTGCGCCGCCGCCGAAAAAGCGGAGCTGCCGCTTTTCTGCGGCTCATATCCCATCACGCCCGCAACGGTGATCCTGGAGGAACTGGCCAAACGCAAGGACCTGGGCGTGAAAACCGTGCAGGCGGAGGACGAAATCGCCGGCATCTGCACGGCCATCGGCGCCGCGTTCGCGGGCAACTTCGCCGTGACGACCACCTCCGGCCCCGGTCTGTCGCTCAAGAGCGAAGCGCTGGGACTGGCCGTGATGACCGAGCTGCCGCTGGTGGTGGTGGACGTGCAGCGCGGCGGCCCCTCTACGGGCCTTCCGACCAAAACGGAGCAGAGCGACCTGCAGCAGGCCCTTTACGGCCGCAACGGCGAGTGTCCGGTGATCGTCGTGGCCGCCTCGTCGCCCAGCGACTGCTTCCACTACGCCTTCGAAGCCGGACGCCTGGCGATGGAGCACATGACGCCGGTGATTCTGCTGTCGGACGGATTCATCGCCAACGGTTCGGAGCCGTGGCGCATCCCCTCGATGAAGGACTACCCCGCCATCACGCCGCCGATCGTCGACCAGGCACCGGAAGGGGGATTCATGCCTTACGCCCGCAACGAAAATCTGGCCCGAGGCTGGGCGTTTCCCGGCAAAGTCGGACTGGAACACCGCGTAGGCGGATTGGAGAAGGACTGCCTGAAGGGCTGCATCTCCCACGACCCCGCCAACCATCAGAAGATGGTCGACAGCCGGGCGGCAAAGGTGGCCAAAGTCGCCGACGACATCCCCGTACAACCCGTTTACGGCGAAGAGGAGGGCGACCTGCTGGTCGTCGGCTGGGGCGGTACGCGCGGCCATCTGCAGAATGCGGTGGACGAGATGCGGCGCGAAGGCAAAAAAGTCTCGCTGTGTCACTTCAACTACATCAACCCCCTGCCGCACGGCGTTCGGGAGATCTTCTCGCGGTTCCGCCGGATCGTGGTCTGCGAGCTGAACGAAGGGCAGTTTGCGGCCTACTTGCGCCAACAATTCCAGGAATTCCGCTACGAGCAGTACAACAAGTGCGAGGGACTGCCCTTCACGGTGGTCGAACTGAAAGACAAATTCGAATCCTTATTGAAGTAATCCATTATGGCAACCTATAATTATACCCCGGCGGATTTCAAAAGCGACCAGGAGGTACGCTGGTGCCCCGGATGCGGCGACCACGCCATCCTCAACGCCGTGCAGCGCGC
>DBFWKV010000051.1:0-1270 GCA_048465795.1 Alistipes sp. | reverse complement strand
AATCGGTGAAGTCGAGCACGATGCGCACCGAAGCCTCGTTCAATCCCTCGACCGTAATGCCGCCGTCGGCCATCGCCTCGGCCAAACCGATTTCATAGAACGTGCGATCCTGCGAGCGATTCTTTACCGAAAGCCGCAGCGGATTCCCGTCCTGGAAGCGAAAGAGCTGGAAAGAGGAAAGGTGGCCGCCCTCCGCCGCGCTCCAGCCGACGGGAGGAACGTAAGTCTGCCCGTAGGGAGCGGCTTCGGCCATCGTAGTCATGGCGTATCGCGGCATGGCATGCGCGATCTCGATGCGGGGATAGTCCGTCACGGTCCGCTCGTCGGTAAAACCCTTCACCACGACTTCCATGTCGATGTGGGCGCCTCGGAACCTCACCTGGCCGCTCACTTCCCCCTTAGGCGGCACGTCCACGGTCGTCGTACCGAAATAGTTGTGGTCCTGGGTGGGGAGCTCGGCCAGCGTTCCGTAAGCCGGATGCGCGACTTGTCCGCCGTCGCGGAAAGCGGCCGCCGGCTCGATCCGCGTCGCGTCGAACGCGTTGCCCCAGCAGACGATCGTATAGCGCCCCTCGGGAAGCAGCAACCGCGTCCCGGCCGGATCGGCCGCCCGGAGGGCCGCCTTGCCGAGCCGCTGCGTGCAACCGGGCAGCAATTGGCCGTCGGCATCGTAGACGTAGAGCGATACCCGGTCGATCGCTTTGTCGAACCAGGAACAGTCGAGCTCCTCTCCCGCCGTGTTGCCCGTGTAAACGAAGGTCAAAAACACATTTTCGCGCGGGCAATCGCTCCTATCCTCTTTGATGCAGCCGCCCAGGGTAAGAGCGCACCACAAGGCGACCGCTATTTTTATCAGTTTCATCTCTGCCATGTATTTTTTAGGTGTTGCTTGGGACCCGGCAGCCAACCCAATGGCCGCCGGATAAAAAGAACCGGTCACCGTCAGACGCGAAGCCTGCGCCGGCTCGGCGTGAATTAAAGTTCGGGCGTAAGATTCACGACTTCCCAGTCGAGTATCTGTACATTGACCTGAAGGTCGAAGAACGTATTGGGATCGGGGTCCGGGGTGTCGGGACCCGGCTGGACCGGAACGCCGTTCTCGAATTTTACCTTGTTGTTGAACTCGTCAGAGAGGTCGTTGAGCGAGAACTTGTAGATTTTGCCGTCTTCGAAAGCCGTCAAACGATCGGTCGTTCCCTCTTTGAGGAAGGTACGGATGTTGGCATACGAAGTTTTCGGCGCATCGCCCGCCCGCTCTACGACGCTCAGT
>DBFWKV010000050.1:0-177615 GCA_048465795.1 Alistipes sp. | reverse complement strand
TTTCCGTTGCTTTTTACTGCTCCGACCCAAATACGAAAAAACCTTACATATCATTGATACATAAGGTTTTTGCTCTTAATTTCGGCCTCTTTCTCAAGGCTCCCGGAGCGGAAAACGGGACTCGGACCCGCGACCTCAACCTTGGCAAGGTTGCGCTCTACCAACTGAGCTATTTCCGCGATATATGTTGTCGGCCATCCGCACCGGCATCGTGTGCCGCAGCTTCGCGCCGCAAGCCGAAACTCGTGTTTCGGGACTGCAAATATAAACTGAAAAATTTATTCTGCAAAATTTTCCAACGAAATTTGTCGCAAAAAACCTCCCTGAATTCGGGAATACGCCGCCCGGCACCGAAATAAGCCTTCATAATTCTACTCGGAGGCTTTTCGTACACGCAGACAAACCGCATTCGGGAACACCGGCACTGAAACAAACATTCCCGGCTTGTAGAAGCCGGGAATGCCGTATGATCGCGCAGAAAAGGAATACGGGACTCAGCGTAGAAATCCGTCAACCTTACGGCGAATTTGAAATCAGCGAACCTTGAAACCTTCGTCGGCGCGCACCGGAATAGGCATCTGGGCATACACACCGCCTTCGAGCTTGTCGCGCACAGCCTTGAACGCCTCGATGGTCACCTTCACATCCTCCAGCGTATGCGCTGCCGTAGGAATGATACGCAGAATGATCTCGCCCTTCGGAATCACGGGATATACGACCATCGAACAGAAAATACCGTGGTTTTCGCGCAAATCCACGACCAGATTCGTCGCCTCGGGAATACCGCCTTTCAGGAAAACAGGCGTCACGGGCGAGTTGGTCACGCCGATGTTGAATCCGTTTTCTTTCAGGCTGCTCTGCATCGCGCGCACGACCTCCCAGAGTTTCTGCTGGTATTCGGGGTGGTTGCGGATCAGTTCCAGGCGCTTCAGGGCGCCGATCACCATCGGCATCGGAAGCGATTTGGCATAGAGCTGCGAGCGCATGTTGTAACGCAGCAGGTTCACCAGCCAGCGGGGCCCGCAGACGAATGCGCCGATCCCGGCCATCGACTTGGCAAAGGTGTTGAACAGCACGTCCACGCCGTCCACGACGCCGAAGTGCGACGCCGTACCGCGACCGCCTTCGCCCATCGTACCGAAGCCGTGGGCATCGTCGACCAGCAGACGGAACTGGAAGTCCTTCTTCAGGGCGACGATCTCGTCGAGCTTGCCCAGGTCGCCCTTCATGCCGAATACGCCCTCGGTGATCACCAGCACGCCGCCGCCCTGCTCCTCGGCCAGGTCGGTCGCATGCTGCAGCTGCAGGCGGAGCGAGTCCATATCGTTGTGTCCGAAAACGAAACGCTTGCCCTTGTGCAGGCGCAGGCCGTCGATGATGCAGGCGTGTGCTTCGGCGTCGTAGACGACCACGTCGCGCGGGGTCAGCAGGCAGTCGATGATCGAGATCATGCCCTGGTAACCGAAGTTGAGCAGGAACGCATCCTCCTTGCCGACGAACTCGGCCAATTCGCGCTCGAGCCGCTCGTGATAAACGGTCTGGCCGCTCATCATGCGGGCACCCATCGGGGCCGCCATGCCGAATTCGGCGGCGCCTTCGGCATCGGCCTTGCGCACTTCGGGGTGGTTGGCCAGGCCCAGGTAGTTGTTCAGACTCCAATTGAGCATCGTCTTTCCGCGAAAACGCATGTGCGGGCCGATCTCACCTTCCAGCTTGGGGAATGCGAAATACCCGTGGGCATATGACATATACTGACCGATGGGGCCGCCGGCGTTTTTCTCCAGACGCGCAAAAATATCAACCATATTTCGATAAAATTTTAGGATTAATTCCGTTTTGGACGCACAAAAGTATAAATAAAACCTTTTTAACGGTCAAAATTAGCCGTTTTTTATTCCACGCCCGTACGTATTTATACCTATTTACTGAATTTCAGGAAGTCGGAGCACTTGTTTCGGACGGGAAAGCCCGAAAAAAAAGCCGCTGGCGAGTCTCGAAATTATTTGCGGGTTTTGCGGTCGATCGCATCGACGATCACCGCCACCGCCCCGTCGCCCGTCACGTTGGTCGCGGTGCCGAAGCTGTCCATCGCAATGTAGGTGGCGATCATCAGACCCACCATCGCCTCGTCGAAGCCCAGCATCGACTCCAGCAGCCCGACGGCCGCCATGATCGCACCGCCCGGCACGCCCGGAGCCGCGATCATCGTCACCGCCAGCAGCAGGATGAAGCCCGCGAACGCGGACACGGGATAGCTCATGCCCGAAAGCATCGACACGGCCAGGGCGCATGCCACGATCTTCATCATCGACCCCGAGAGGTGGATCGTGGCGCAGAGCGGGATGACGAAGCCCGCCAACCCGGGCTGCACGCCCAGCTTCACGGTCTGAGCCAGCGTCACGGGGATCGTCGCGGCGGAGGACTGCGTGCCCAGTGCCGTGACGTAGGCCGTCATCATCGTGCGCAGCATCCGGAAGGGGTTCTTGCGCGCCGCAAGGCCCGCAACCGCGAACTGCACGATCAGCAGGATAACGGTCAGAAAGAAGATCACAACGATCAGTTTGATGAAAACTCCCAGCACCGCTCCCACCTGCCCCGACCGGGTCATCGCCAGGAAGATGCCGAAGATGTAGAGAGGCAGCAGGGGAATCAGCACCCGGGCGATCACCCGGTCGATGATCGACTTGAATTCGTCCATCACCCCCTTGAGCGTCACGCTGTGGATATACGCCATGCCCAGTCCCAGCACGAAAGCCAGGATCAGCGCCGTCATCACCCCCATGAGGGGCGGCATTTCGACCGTGAAATAGGGTGCGGCGGCCGCCGCTCCGCCGTCGAGGTCGCCCAGTGCGGCACCCCGCAGCAGGGGCGGCAGCACGACGCGGCAGACGGCATAGGTTCCGAAGCCCGAAAAGAGCGTGAAGGCATAAGCCAGCGCTGCCGTGAGGGCCAGCATCCGTCCGGCGCTTTTGCCCAGGTCGGCAATGCCCGGCGCCACCAGCCCCAGAATCAGCAGCGGGATCGTGAAGTTCAGGAACTGACCGAATATCGCATTGAACGTCAGCACGATGCGCGTGGCCCACAACGGAAAGAAAAACCCGCAGCCCACGCCCAGCGCAATGGCGAGCAGCACCCGGGGCAGCAGTCCGAATTTACGTTTCATCGGCGTATGATTTTTGTAAAGATCGGGAATATAATTAAAAATGAAAAATTAAGAATTAAAAATTTTGAGCAAGCAACGGATTCTCCGGACAATGTGCGAATTCCGGACCGAAAAGAAATTTTGAAAAGGTTTCGTTACAGCATATTCCGAATCAGAATCAAATAATTTTTAATTTTTCATTCTTAATTGTTAATTTCGCACCATGACATCGCTCTTTTCCGACATCATCTTCGGCCCCGTCCATTCGCGCCGCCTGGGCCTTTCGCTGGGGGTCAACCTGCTGCCGACCTCCTCGAAACTGTGCTCGTTCGACTGCATCTACTGCGAATGCGGCTGGAACGCCGAGCATCCCGGCCGGCGGCGTTTCAACGACCGCACGCAGGTACGCACACAACTCGAAGCGACCTTGCGGCGCATGGTCGGAGAGGGTACGCCGCCCGACGTCATCACCTTCGCCGGCAACGGCGAGCCGACGATGCACCCCGAATTCGAAGCCATCATCGGCGACACGATCGCCCTGCGCGACGCGCTGTGCCCTTCGGCGAAAGTCTCGGTGCTGTCGAACGCCACGCAGCTCGGCCGCGAGAGCGTCCGCCGCGCCCTGCTGCGCGTGGACAACAACATCCTCAAACTGGATTCGGCCTTCGACGCGACCGCCCGCCGGATGAACAACCCCCAGAACCCGTCCTACTCGATCCGCAGCGTCATGGAGCAGTTGAAACGCTTCGAGGGGCGGCTGATCGTGCAGACCATGTTCCTGCGGGGCACGTGCAATGGGGAACCGATCGACAACACCACCGAAGAGGAGGTTTCGGCGTGGCTCGCGCTCATCGGCGAAATCCGTCCCCGGCAGGTGATGGTCTACTCGCTCGACCGCGACACCCCCTGCCCTACGCTCGAAAAGGTTCCCCGGGAGGGGTTGCAGGCCATTGCCGCCCGGGTCGAAGCGCTCGGTATTCCCTGCTCGGTGGCGTAGATCGACGGAAAAGGGAACCGACGCAACAGGCGAGGGCAGAAACCCGGGTCTTCGAGTTTGTCGAGATGTATGGGCATTACGGCGCCGTAAGGAGGGAAAGCCCCCGAAGGGCGGGCAAAGGCATCGTTTTCCAACTCGGTCCAGCACGCAGCCTCTCCCAGAAAAATCATAACGCCCGGCACTCAGGGAAAATATGCAACCGCCTTCTCCCCCTCACTTTCCACTTTCCACTTTCAATTTTCAATTGCCTCATGCAACTCCTTCTCTCCTGTGCCAAAACGATGACGGAAAACAGTCCGGTCAAGACGCCATATACGACGCCCCCTCTCTTTCAGAAGCAGGCAGATAATCTGGCGGCACAGGCGGCAGTGCTTCCGGCCGGGGAACTGGCCCGTCTGCTGAAAGTGAACCGCACGATCGCCGCGCAGAACCGGCAGCGTTACCTGCGGTTCCACGGCGACGAGGCAGAGGTGCTTCCCGCACTCGCGGCTTACACGGGCATCGTCTTCAAACGCATCGATCCGGCCGGTTTCACGGCGGCGGATTTCGAATACGCCCAGCAGCACCTGAACATCACTTCGTTCCTTTACGGCCTGCTCCGACCACTGGACGGCATCCGCAGCTACCGGCTCGAAGGCAACGCCGTGCTACCCGGCAACGACGGGCGCACCCTGTTCGAATACTGGCAGGGAAAACTCACCGACGCCTTTCTGGCGAAGATCCGCTCCGACGACGGCATTCTGGTCAACCTCGCAAGCGCCGAGATGAAGCGGCTGTTCGACTGGCGGCGCATCTGCCGCGAGGTGCGGGTCATCACGCCCGACTTCCGCATCCGGGAAGGCGAACGGCTGAAAACCGTCGTCGTCTACACCAAAATGTGCCGTGGGGAGATGACGCGCTATATACTCCGCAACCGTATCGCCGATCCGGAGCAACTCAAAACCTTCGAATGGGAGGGATTCCGCTTCGACGCGGAGCGCAGCAGCCGGGACGACTGGTTCTTCACGATGTAGTATCACCCGGCTGCTGGTCGATGAAAAGCAGGCGGTCGCGGCGGTATCCGCGCCGCTCGGCGAGCCGCAGGATGCGGTTGAGCGTCACCACAGGCAGCGTGGGGGTGCGCGAAAGGATCCACAGGTATTTGTCGGACGAACTTCCGACGAGCGCCCAATCGTAATCGCGGCCCAGTTCCAGAATGTTGTAATCGGAATAAAAGACCCAGAAAAAGGAGACCCTCAGCCGTCCGGGCCGGGTCGTCAGCCGGGCTTTGCCCCGGGTCGTCCTGCGTTTGCCGCTCCTGAGGTCGGTGCCGCTGTTGAGCACCTCGACCTTTCCGTCCGAAACCAACCGGTACGAAGCGCGCACCTCGATCAGTCCCCGCTCGAACGCATGGTCGTAGCGGGCGATCTCATACCACTCGCCCATATAGCGCCGCACGTCGAACGCGGGCACCGTCCGGCGGTCGACAGTGTTCGTACCCCGGCCGTAGACCACGCCTGCGACGACCAGCGCGATCACCAGTAAAACTATCACGATTTTCACCTCTTCTTTTTTGAGAGGCTTTACGCAGATTCTATGCCGCAAAAGGGTGGGAAAACCAAAAAATCGGACAGCACAAAAGAAACCGGACGAGAGAACTTCCGATCCATGAATCGCTTGCTTCGTTTTCTACAGCGGAGCGAATTCGGACAAATACGTTTCTGCCTTCGTCAACGAAAAAACGCCTGCCGGCTCGGGAAGTACAAACCCGATGCCCGGAATTAATTCTGAATTCTTTTCAGTGCCCGCAGAATGCCGTCGGCATCGTATCCGCACCGGGCGTAGAGTTCGGCAGGGGTGCCGTGCTGCACGAATGCGTCGCCGATACCCAGCCGCTCGACCCTTACCTCATACCCTTCGGCATTGAAAAAAGCAGCGATGGCTTCGCCCACGCCCCCGCGCAGCGACCCGTCCTCGACGGTCACCACCCGCCGGAAGCGGCTTCCGACCTCGCGCAGCAACACTTCATCCAGCGGTTTGGCGAACCGCAGGTCGTAGTGCGCGACGCTCAGCCCCTCGGCTGCGGCCCTTCCGACCGCCTCCGCCGCGAAATTTCCCACGGTACCGATGCTCACGACCGCCACATCACGTCCTTCGCGCAGCCTCCGGCCGCGACCGGTTTCGAGCGCTTCGAACGGACATCCGCGCCAGGCAACGCCGGCACCGTTGCCGCGCGGGTAGCGAATCATGTAAGGCCGCCCCGCATGGAGCGCGGAATACATCATATTGCGCAGCTCGGCCTCGTCCATCGGAGCCGCGATCACCAGCTCCGGCACCGTGCCGAAAGCGGCCAGATCGAAGGCGCCGTGATGCGTGGCGCCGTCCTCGCCCACCAGGCCGCCCCGGTCGAGGCACATCACCACCGGAAGGCGCTGGATCGCCACGTCGTGAATCACGTTGTCATAGGCCCGCTGCATGAACGACGAGTAGATGTTGCAGAAGGGCACCATGCCCGCCGCGGCCAGTCCCGCAGAGAAGGTCACAGCGTGCTCCTCGGCGATTCCCACGTCGAAACAACGGTCGGGCATCTCGCGCATCAGCACGTTCATCGAGCAGCCCGACGGCATCGCGGGCGTGACGCCCACCACGCGCGGATCGGCCTTCGCCAGTTCCAGGAGCGTCTGTCCGAACACGTCCTGATAGCGCGCCGCAGCCCCTTTCGAGGCGATCCGCTCGCCCGTATCGGGATTGAACCGCCCGGGCGCGTGCCACACGGCCTTGTCATGCTCGGCAGGCAGGTAACCCTTGCCCTTCACGGTCATCACGTGCAGCAGTTTGGGTCCCTCGATGGCGCGCAGCGCCCGGAGCGTGCGCACCAACTCCTTGAGATTGTGTCCGTCCACAGGCCCGAAATAGCGAAAATTGAGGCTTTCGAACAGGTTGCTCTTGTTCAGCAGCCCCTGCTTCACGGCGTTGCCCGCCTTCTGGCACATGCGCAGCAACGGCGGCGTATGCGACAGGATGCCCCACAGCCGTTGCTTGAAGCGGTTGTAATGGACGGAAGTGGATATTTTCAGCAGGTAATTCTTCAGTGCTCCGGTGGCCTGGTCAATGGCCATGTTGTTGTCGTTGAGAATCACAAGCAGATTGGTTCGTTTGCTGGCCCCGGCGTTGTTAAGCCCCTCGAATGCCAGCCCGCCTGTCATCGAGCCGTCGCCGATCACGGCTACCACCTGCCGCTTCTCGCCGCGCAGTTCAGCGGCCTTCGCCATACCGAACGCCGCAGAGATCGACACCGAAGCGTGCCCGCCGCCGAAAGCATCGTATTGGCTCTCGTCCATGCGGGGAAAACCGCTGATCCCCCCCAGTTGCCGCTTGTTGCGGAACGCCTCGCGCCGGCCCGTGATGATCTTGTGAGCATAGGTCTGATGTCCAACGTCCCATACGATCTTATCTTCCGGCGTATCGAACACATAGTGGATCGCCGCCGCCAGTTCGACAGCCCCCAGGCTCGAAGCCAGGTGCCCGGGATTGACCGAACACTCCTCGATGATGTAACGCCGCAACTGGTCGCAATAGGCGCGCAACGCATCCGGCGGGAGCTTTTTCAGCTCCTGCGGAGAATCCACCGATTCGAGTAATTTATAACCGTTCGCCGTCATCGATTCGCAAAGATAGTGCAAGGCGAGTGCAAAAGCAAACTTGTTTGCATTTTGCCGAGACGCAGCCTGTCTAAGGCAAAGCCAAAGATAGTGCAAGGCGAGTGCAAAAGCAAACTTGTTTGCATTTTGCCGAGCCGCAGCCTGCCTGAGACAGGGTCAAAGATCACATAAGACCTGCTTAAAACAAATTTGATTTTCACACCGGTGGTGCCTATTTTCGGCAAAGATAGCCATCGGATGCAAAAATTTTCGAAAAAAATCCGTATCTTCGCATTACGACAAAAACCCAACCACGATGAAATACAATCGCATATTACTGAAATTGAGCGGCGAATCGCTCCAGGGTACGCAGAAATACGGACTTTCGCCCGAAATGCTGCAATCCTATGCGGAGCAGATCAAGGCTGCGGCAGCCTCGGGCGTCCAGATCGGCATCGTGATCGGAGGCGGCAACATTTTCCGGGGGCTGACCGGCGCCAAGAAAGGTTTCGACCGCGTGAAGGGCGACCAGATGGGGATGCTGGCGACGATCATCAACTCGCTGGCCCTCCAGTCGGCGCTCGAAGACAACGGCGTGAAGGCCAAAGTACTGACTTCGATCCGCATGGAGCCGATCGGCGAATACTATTCGAAAGCAAAAGCCATCGAATACCTCGAAGCGGGCTACGTGGTCATCATCGGCGGCGGCACGTCGAATCCCTACTTCACGACCGACTCCGCGTCGGCACTGCGCGGCATCGAGATCGAGGCGCAGGTGATGCTGAAAGGCACGCGCGTGGACGGCGTCTACACGGCCGATCCCGAAAAAGACCCTACGGCCACGAAGTTCGACGAAATCACGTTCGACGAGATCCTCGACCGGCGGCTGAAGATCATGGACCTCACGGCCTTTACCCTCTGCCGCGAAAACGGATTGGGGATTATCGTCTTCGACATGGACACGCCGGGCAATCTCGGACGGGTTCTTGCAGGCGAAAAGATCGGAACGCTCGTCCACGCATAAACTGAAAACCGGAAATTATGATTCAACGACGCAAGAAAAAGAAAAGCAACGCTTCGCTGATTGCGATGCTGGTGCTGCTGGTGGCCGCCACGGCCGCCATCCTGCTGCTGCCCGGATGCGGCAGCCGGCAAAAGAAAGCCGCAGCCGCCGAAGAGACGGCGCTGGTCACAGCGGGCGACAAGGCTCCCGACTTCTCCGTCAAGATGTTCGGCGGCGATACCGTTACCCTCTCCGCGCTGCGCGGCAAGGTCGTGCTGCTCAACTTCTGGGCCACGTGGTGCCCGCCCTGCCGCGAGGAGCTGACACGCGTGCAAAAAGACCTCGTCGACCGCTTCGCCGGGCGTGATTTCGTATTCCTGCCCATTTCGCGCGGGGAGACCTATGAAACCGTAGCGGCCTTCCGCGAGAAGACGGGCTACACCTTCCCGATGGGTCTCGACCCCGCACAGGCCGTCTACGACAAGTATGCCTCGAACTACATTCCCCGCAACTTTCTGATCGGCAAGGACGGGATAATCATCGAGGCGACCGTCGGCTACGAACCCGAAGAATTCGACGCCCTGATCCGCACGATCGACAAAACACTCGAATAATATGGATACCAAAACGATTCTCAACGAAGCTACCGGTCGCATGCAGAAGGCAATCGACCACCTGGAGGAAGAGCTGCTCAACATCCGTGCAGGCAAAGCCTCGGTCAACGTGCTCAACGGGGTAATGGTCGATTATTTCGGCACGCAAACCCCCGTATCGGGCGTGGCAAGCATCAACGTGCCCGACGCCCGGACGATCCTCGTGCAACCCTGGGACAAGAACATGTTGCGCCCCATCGAAAAGGCGATCATCGATTCGAACATCGGCCTGACGCCCTCGAACAACGGCGAGCAGATTCGCCTCACGATTCCGCCCCTGACGGAAGAGCGCCGCAAAGAGTTGGTGAAACGAGTGCGCGGCGAAGCCGAAACGGCCCGCATCAGCCTGCGCAACGCCCGCCGCGACGCGGTCGATGCGTTCAAGAAGGCCCAGAAGGAGGGTATGCCCGAGGACGAGGCGAAAGACGGCGAAACCCAGTCGCAGAAGCTGGTGGAGAAATTCAGCAAGTTGCTCGACGCAGCCCTCGACAAGAAGGAAAAGGAGATCATGACCGTTTGATACGGTTTCCTATTTCACAGACGAACCGGGCGGAAAGATGATTCCCGCCCGGTTTTTTCAGACCGGGAATCCCACTTGCGGGGCGTTTTCGGGCAACAAATAAATCCGGATTCTATGAATACCGGATTTTTTGCACTACTTTTGCCCGGTAACCGGCATCCTTATGAAACGCCTCCTTTATCTTGTCCTATTCGCCGTATCGACATTCGGTCCGAACAGCATCCGTTCACAGAATTATGTGAAACTAAACGGATTATATGCACTTGTCGGAGTTATCAACCCTGCCGTCGAATTTACCGTCAGCCCGCATTCCACCGTACAGGGCGAAATCGTCTTCTCCCCGTGGAAATCCATCCGGGGCAAACACGCCCTGTTCGGCATCCTGATGGGCGAATACCGCTACTACCTCAAAGGTCACAACAGAGGCTGGTATTTCGGAGGCAACCTCGGCATGATGGGTTTCAACATAACCAAGCCTTATATTGAAGACTGGAAAATCAAATTCGAAAACCGTTACTGCAAAGGTTTCGGGTTTATGATCGGAGCCTGCGTCGGCTATGAATACGTATTCCGCAAACGCTGGCTGATCGACGCCTACCTGGGTTGGTCGTGGATGGACAGTTTCTACAACGGTTACAGCAACGAGGGGGCTATCGACCTGTTCCCTCACCGCCCGATTCAGCCCAAATACCCCGATCCGTTCAACGGCTCGTCGGAGTGGTACCCCAACAAAATCGGATTTTCGATCGGTTACCTCATTTCCAAATCCCGCCATTAGACTTCAGCAGGCGATCCTGCATTTTACGGGTCGCAGAGCAGGCTTTGTTATCACACAGGCTGCCCCGGACGGGACATACACGAGGTATTTCCCGCTCGGGGCAGACAAGGCAGGGCAAAAAACCGGCAAGAAGCGAAAATAATTTTCGATCAGTACGGTGCAGATGTCGCGCTCCGCGAAACCGACTTGTGATTTTAACGGTACAGATTCTGCTTTGAACGAAATCCGCCGGGGACGGGTAGTACTGAAGTACGTCCCGTTGGGAAGTTCGAGCGATGTGCGGCAAGGCGCCAACTCGGATTTTTGAATTATCGCAGTGCAGATTTTGGCTTAACGCAGGCTGCCCCGGACGGGATATACACGAGGTATTTCCCGTTCGGGGCAGACAAGGCAAGGCAAAAGATGCCTGTGAGAATCGAAAATTACTTGCGGTAGATTTTGGTGTAACCGTAAATAGCCTCCTCGCCCAACTCCTCCTCGATGCGGAGCAGCTGGTTGTACTTGGCCATGCGGTCGGAACGCGACGCGGAACCGGTCTTGATCTGGCCCGAGTTCGTAGCCACGGCGATGTCGGCGATGGTCGAGTCCTCGGTCTCACCCGAACGGTGCGACGTCACGGACGTGTAGCCTGCGCGGTGCGCCATTTCGATGGCGTCGAGCGTCTCGGTCAGCGTACCGATCTGGTTCACCTTGATGAGGATCGAGTTGGCACAGCCCATTTCGATACCCTTCTTCAGGAAATCGACGTTGGTCACGAACAGGTCGTCGCCCACAAGCTGGCACTTGTCGCCGATCTCGGCGGTCAGCAGCTGCCAACCCTCCCAGTCGTTCTCCGACATACCGTCCTCGATCGAATCGATGGGGTATTTGGCTAGCAGGCCCTTGAGGTACTCGACCTGCTCCTTCGAAGTGCGTTTTGCGCCCTTCTCGCCCTCGAACTTGGTGTAGTCGTACACACCGTCCTTGTAGAACTCCGACGAAGCGCAGTCCATGCCGATCGAGACGTCGCCGCCCTCGCACTTGCGGCCCGGCTTGTAACCGGCCATCTTGATGGCCTCGATGATCGACTCGATCGCGTCCTCGGTGCCGTTCAGCGCGGGAGCGAAGCCGCCTTCGTCACCCACTGCGGTCGAAAGGTTGCGGTTGTGGAGTACTTTTTTCAGGTTATGGAACACCTCGGCACCCATGCGGATACCCTCTTTGAACGAAGGAGCACCCACCGGACGGATCATGAACTCCTGGAACGCGATGGGAGCGTCGGAGTGCGAACCGCCGTTGATGATGTTCATCATCGGAACGGGCAGCGTCTTGGCGTTCGAACCGCCGATATAACGATAGAGGGGCATTCCGAAATAGTCGGCGGCAGCGCGCGCTACGGCCAGCGATACGCCGAGGATGGCGTTGGCGCCCAGATTCGACTTGGTCTTCGTACCGTCGAGGGCGATCATGGCCTTGTCGATGCCGACCTGATCCGCGACGTTCATGCCGATGATGGCCGGTGCGATCACGCTGTTCACGTTCTCGACCGCCTTCTGCACGCCTTTGCCCAAATAACGGCTCTTGTCGCCGTCACGAAGCTCGAGGGCCTCGTTCTCGCCGGTCGATGCGCCGCTCGGAACGGCTGCGCGGCCGAAAGCGCCGGATACGGTGCGAACTTCGACCTCGATGGTCGGATTGCCTCTCGAATCGAGGATCTCTCTTGCATGAATCTCAACAATCTGCATAGTTGTAATGTTTTGGATTTTATACTGAAAATATTACTTTTACGTTTCTCCGGCGCAAAGGTACAAAATAATTGCGAATTGCGGATTGTTTGCTGTTATTTTTTTCACGCCGCGCACGCGGATTTCCGCATTCGGGAACAAATGCGTATCTTTGCCCGGAAGATTCCGCACCGGACGCTTACAAACAATTAACTATCAATGAGAAAAGTTCTTTCTTTTTCCCTTTTTCTGATGCTGGGACTCGTCGCCTCGCAACTGCTGCCCGGAGTTTTCGGCGACAAGTACGGCACGTTCAAACTCGTATCCGACACGTTGCTTTACATCTGCCTGGCGTTCATCATGATCAACGTGGGACGCGAGTTCGAGATCGATAAATCGCGCTGGAAATCCTACGCCGGCGACTACTTCATCGCCATGGCCACCGCCGCGCTGCCGTGGCTGCTGATCGCCCTCTATTATATCTTCGTACTGCTGCCGCCCGACTATTGGTCGAGCGGCGAAGCGTGGAAGGAGAACCTGCTGCTGAGCCGTTTCGCGGCGCCCACGTCGGCGGGTATCCTCTTTACGATGCTCGCGGCCCTGAGCCTCAAGAAAAGCTGGATCTACCGCAAGATTCAGGTGCTGGCCATCTTCGACGACCTGGACACCATCCTGCTGATGATTCCCCTGCAAATCCTGATGATCGGCCTGCGGTGGCAGATGTTCGCCGTCGTGGGGATCGTCGCCGTGCTGCTGATCGTCGGCTGGAGGCGGCAGGCCCGGTGGAACGGCCGCCAGGACTGGCGCGCGATCCTGGGTTACGCCGTCGTCGTCTTTGCCCTGACGCAGTTCGTCTACCTCGTCACCAAACACCTCTACGGAGCCGAAAACAGCATCCATATCGAAGTGCTGCTGCCCGCCTTCGTGCTGGGCATGATGATGAAGCACCGACACATCGACGCTCCGGGCGAGCAGCGCGCCGCCACGGGCATTTCGTTTCTGTTCATGTTCCTGGTAGGTGTGAGCATGCCGCTCGTAACGGGCGCCGCTCCGCCGGACACAGCAGCGGGTTCGGTCACGGCCGCGCAGCCCATGATGCCGTGGGGTATGCTGGCCCTGCACGTGGTTGCGGTATCGGTACTCTCGAACCTGGGCAAGCTGGTTCCGATGTTCTTCTACCGTGACCGCTGCCTCAGCGAACGACTGGCCCTGTCGGTGGGTATGTTCACACGCGGCGAGGTGGGTGCGGGCGTGATCTTCATCGCCTTGGGCTACAACCTCGGCGGCCCGGCGCTCATCATCTCGGTGCTGACGCTCGTACTGAACCTGATCCTCACGGGCGGCTTCGTGGTATGGGTCAAGAAACTGGCGCTGAAAACCTACACCCCTGAAGCGGAAGCATAACGACCCACACCGGGAAAATTCACAGGCACCTTAAATACACACGATTCCCTTGATTGAAATTACGGATGCGGCCCTGCAGGCGGCGGCAGAAAAAGGAGTGAATGAATTCCTCCGGGTCTTTACGGACAAATACAAAGAGACCGTCGGCGGCGATCCGACGGCCGAAACGATGTCACGGCTCAGCGGCGAACAGCACACACTGCTCGCCTACCGCATTTTCCGCGACGAAGTGATGGAAGGCGGTTTCTGCCAGCTCGTCCAGAACGGCTACGGCGCCTACATCTTCGACAACCCGTTTGCCCGGGTGATGCGCCTGTGGGGTGCGGACAAATTCTCGAAACTGGTCTACGCCGCCAGGAAAATCTACGACACCAACCGGGCGGATCTGGAACGGGAGCGCACCGACGAGGAGTTTATGGCCATGTACGAACCCTACGAGGCGTTCGACGAACTGGAAGAGGAGTTCGGTGAGATGGAGGAGGAGGTCACGAACCGGATCGCCCGTTATGTGGACGAACATATCGGCCTGTTTGCAGCGGTCGTGAAATAGCGGGAATACACGCTTATCCAAGCGGGGCGGAGCCGCACGGCTTTCGCCCTGTTTTTGGATGGAAAGTCCCGTATTGTTCGGCCGGTCGAGCTAAAAAAGCTGCAGGAAGAGTCCGTTTTACATTTTATTTGCTATATTTACCAACGATACCCTTAAAGTGTTAGCCTTCACGACTCTCCCGAATCTATTGCAATCGATCCTCTGAACCACAACCAAAACTTTTAACATCATGAAGAAAACGATCCTTATCCTGACCGCCCTGCTGCTGGCGGTTGCCGTCTCGGCGCAAAAGCATGAAAAGAACATCTTCTCGGTTCGCGGCGGTATGAACGTCGCAAGCATGACGGTTTCGGCGGGCAGCGTGTCGGCAAGTTCCGGTTCCCGCATCGGCTACCATATCGGCATTGCAGACGAGATTTTACTCGGCAGACGCCTGCCTTTCTACCTCGAAACGGGGTTGAGTTTCTCCAGCCGCGGAGGTAAGGAGGACGAAGGATCCCTGCGCCCCGTCTATCTGCAGATTCCCCTGCTGCTCAACTATCACATCGACATTAAAAACATCGTGACGATCCAGCCTTTCGCCGGCATCTATTACGGCATCGGTTTTGCCGGCTCGGTGAAAAGCGAGGGATTGAAATACGATATGTTCGGCGACCAGAGCGGTTACCGGCGTTCCGATCTGGGCGTACGGCTGGGAGCCGGCGTAAGTTGGAAACATCTTTATTTCGGCCTGAGCTACGACTTCGGCTGCCTGAACCAACTGAAAAACGGCATCGGCGACCAACTCGCAGAACAGATGGGGATCGGCCGCGACGCCGCGATCCGCGCCAACTGTTTTTCGATGACGGTGGGCTACAAATTCTAAAAGCGCATCCTGCAACGAAAAAGGGCGTCACATCATGCGACGCCCTTTTTTACTTACCGCGCTGCCGTTATTCGATCTCCCGGCATACGTCCACCCACTGCGCGCCGCCGGCATATCTCTCCAACTCCTCGATCGTGAGTTCGATGGCGCTGTTGCCGCTCCCGCAGGCCGGAAATACGGTCTCGAACCTTTTGAGCGACTCGTCGAGATAGACGGGAACCCCTTCGTTCACCGCGAACGGACACACCCCGCCGACCGCATGGCCGACATGCAGTTCGACCTCTTCGGCCGAGAGCATGCGTGCCTTCGTACCGAACCGGGCCTTGTATTTCGCATTGTCTATTTTGGTGTCGCCGGCAGTAACGACGACCGCACAGCCCTCCCCGATCCGAAAGGAGAGGGATTTGGCAATCCGGGCAGGTTCGCAGCCCAGCGCCTTCGCCGCCAGGGCGACCGTCGCGCTCGACACCTCGAACTCGCGCACCCGGTCGGCCATTCCGTATCGTTCAAAATAGGTTTTCACTCGTTCTATTGCCATAATTCCGCTTGCTTATGTTCCTATTGTCCGTCAGCGCATCAGCACCGACGAATCGCCGTAGCTCAGGAAACGGAATCCGTTTGCGAGCGCATAGTCGTAAATCCGCCGCCAGTCACCGCCCACATAGGCCGAAACCAGCAGCAGCAGGGTCGATTTGGGCTGGTGGAAGTTGGTAATAATATTACGCACGATGCGGAACTCGTAGCCCAGCGGGGTAATCATGATCTGCGTGGCGGCCTTCAGGCGCTCCAAACCCGCCGCATGCATGTAATCCAGCAGCGTCTGCAACGCTTCACGGCCCGAAAACTCCGCAGGAATGTCGTATAACTCCCACTGCCCGATGACGCGCTCCGCATCGGGCGTCCCGGCGGTGCGGATGCGCCAGGCAAGCGCCGGCAGCGACTCGAGCGTCCGCACCGAAGTCGTCCCCACAGCCGTGATTTCACCCCACTTGGCCAAAAGGTTTTCCACCGTCGTGCGGCGGATTTCGAAATGCTCCGTGTGCATCGGATGCCGGGCTGCGTCGTCGTCCTTCACGGGCAGGAACGTCCCCGCACCCACATGAAGCGTCACCTCCTCGAAGCCGAAACCGCGCGCCTTCATCCCGTCGATCAGTTCCGGGGTGAAGTGCAGCCCGGCGGTAGGCGCCGCCACCGAGCCTTCGAACTTCGAGTAGACGGTCTGGTAGCGCGTATTGTCGATCTCCTCGCTCTCGCGGTTCAGGTAGGGCGGAATCGGAATCTTCCCCAGGTGTTCGAGCAGCTGCCCGAAGGTCATGTCCGCCGTCCACTCGAACCGCACGGTCTGCTCGCGTCCGCCGGCGCTGACGCGCCGGGCACGCAGGTGCTCCGAACGGCCTTCGTATTCGAAGTTGATCTCCACATTCCCCTCCTTCCACTTCTTGAGGTTGCCCACGATGCACGACCACACGCAGGAGCCTTTCACCGAAAACGCCCGCTCATAGTCGGCCGGATCGCACGGTTCGAGGCAGAAAACCTCGATCCGCGCCCCGGAGGGTTTGTGCATGATGATCCGCGCACGGATCACCTTCGTATTGTTGAACACCAGCAGCTGCCCCGCAGGCAGTACGTCGCCGATGTCGGCAAAATGTCGTTCGGAGATCTCCCCGTTGCGGTAGATCAGCAGTTTCGACGCACTCCGCTCGGCAAGCGGGAATTTTGCGATCCGCCCGTCCGGCAGGTCGTAGTCGAATTCGTTTATGTCGATAGGTCTCTGGATCATCGGGTGCAAATGTACGCTTTTTTTGTCTTACCCGAACGGTTTTGTCCGTGAAGCTGTTCCGGACGATTCGCCAGATTTTCACCGGAAAATTTGCCTGCGGACGAATAAATCATTATCTTACTTCCTGGCTCCCTGAATATTACCAACCGTCTCACCCCCTAACTTTTTAAAATATGGAAACGACTTTTCGACACATTTTCACACATTGGCTGCCATGCTTTTTGCTTACGTCGGGTTTGGCGGCTGCATGTCAGCAAACCGATCCGCAGATGGACGACATCTGCGGCGGAATGTCCAAACAGACGAAAGAGGATATTGCGTTCATTTCATCGCTGGGATACGATGTCGGCGGCATCGAAAAAAGCGGCGACGGCTACCTGGTCGAAGGAGATATCTGGCTGACCGGCGAATGGCTCACCGATGCCCGCAAACAGCCGCAGACCCGGCTGACACAACACAATCAGGGTACATTAATAAAAAAGGATTACTGGGACCAACTCTATCTCGACCCCTATTCGCTCTCCTCGACGCTCGTTTTCTGGCTCAATCCGACCACCGACGCCATAAATCAATGGAACAACCTGGACCGGATAAAGTGCAAGATAATGATTTCGAACACACCGGGCAGCGATTATCAGCAGATTAACCTCAAATTCGAAGGGAAAAGCGGCTTCGGCAACAGCACCGCCAAACTCATGAAAGTCACGCCTCCTTCGTTCGACGGGAAACCGGGCAGCGTGACGATCAACCAGGATTGTTCCTTCCTGCCCCGGATTGACGCTATGTCCGACAACAACACCAAAAACAAAGCCATGTATACCCTCATGCACGCGATCGGGCATGCACTCGGATTGGGCCATACACCGGGTTACGATCCTTCGGGCTCCTATGATGAAGATTGGGGCGGCCAAATCGATAACACGATGGATCTCGACAATAAGTCCATCATGCGACGGGAAGCCAATCCTCTTCCCTGGTCGGGATTCAGCGCACAGGACAAAATCGACATACCCAAAGTATTCCCCAAAGAAGAACCGCCGCAACCGCAGGCTTTCACTCCGGGGGCGATCGAAAAGGCGAAAACCATCAGTCAGCAGACCGGCACTTTCTCCATTGCTTCCGTCTCGGACGCTTCCGGAGGCACGGGTACGATCTCCTATGCCTGGGAGAAAAAATCGGGCAGCGGCTGGGTCGCCGTGAGCGGTCAAAACGGCAAAAACCTCACGGACGCACCGGTTCCCACCGAACTGTTGACCGAATACCGCCGCAAAGCCTCAGCAGGAAAAGAGACGGGATATTCCAATATCTGCACCGTCACGAACAATGCCTACAAGCCGATGGCACCGGGTAAAATTGAGGAAAGCGTATTTATCGACACGATCGATCCCTCAGAAAAGGTGACGATCGCCTCGACGCAGGCAGCCGTCTGCCCGCGCGACGAAACCACCTATGCCTGGGAAGTCAAAGTCGGTAACGCATGGACATCCGTTCCCTCTGCAGCCGGAGAAACACTCGTGACAGCGGCACCGATGCAATTCGCGACCGTTTACCGGCGAAAAGCCTCCTGCAATCACTCCTCAGCCAAATATTCGAACGAATGTACGGTATTGAATACCGGCTTTCTGGACGCAGGAACGCTCCCCGACCTGCTGGAAATCAATAAAACCGAAATCTATCACGCACTGGTAATCACCCCCACGGGAGGAACGGAGTTACCGGGCGCAACATACGAATGGGAGATATCGAGAGACGGCCATCCGATCGCATTCGAGGGCCATTACGCTGCAGACAACAAAAGTTTCTCCTGGAGCGGCCCGACCGGCGGACGGATCACCCTGTTCAGACGCCGCCTGACGTTCGGAAATAAATCCGTCCTGTCGAACGAATGCACTGTAATCGACCACGCTTTTCAGGAAGATCCGCTAAAAGGCACCGGTTTCGACAACATGATCGATCTGGGGACCTACGGCAGCGACTTTGTCGTGACGCAGACCGTAGATACACGCGGTGAAAATTTCTGGGATCAGGATCGTGCTACACAAGGCGGTAACGATGCCTTTATGACGCTGGAGCTGACCCGGCGAATGACCGTGCATATCACCACCGGAGCATCGATCTGTTTTGTGCGGCTCCAGATCATGGATGAGGAGGGGTTCGGCTATTTCGATATTTCGTCTACACCGCTCTGTGCCAAATCACCGTTAGGACTGACCAACACCTATCCTTTCAGCATGCTGGATGACAAAAATCCCGAAGCCGAAACAGTAACGCTCGACCTGCTTCCCGGCAAATACCAGATCATCATTCAGGGTTCGGAAGCCTATAACGGAAGGTATAAAAACCATGTATTAGGCATTCGGATACGGGGAGAGGCCTCGCTCGAACCCATCCCCATTCCATAAAGAGCGAGGAGCGGGAGGAATTGTTTTCCTCCCGTTTTTGTTTACGCGGGACAAAAGCCGAAGAAACCGAAAAAATCCGGGTAATTATTCGTACCTTTGCTGCGCTCAAAAGCTGAAAAACTATGAAAACCGACTTTCTGGTTATCGGCTCCGGCGCAGCGGGCCTGTCGTTCGCGCTGAAAGCCGCCGTCCACGGGCATGTCACCGTCGTCACCAAAGGCGAGACGGATGCCTGCAACACCAACTACGCCCAGGGCGGAATCTGCTCGGTCACCTACGCGCCCGATTCGTTCGAAAAACACATCCGGGACACGCTCACGTGCGGGGCCGGGAAGTGCGACGTGGAGGCCGTGGAGCTGGTCGTGCGGCGCGCTCCGGAGCTGATCCGCGACCTGATCGCCTGGGGCACGCGCTTCGACAAAACCCCCGACGGACGCTATGAACTGAACCGCGAGGGCGGCCATTCGGAACACCGCATCCTCCATCACGAGGATCTCACGGGGGCCGAGATCGAGCGGGCGCTCGTCGAGTCGGTCAAAAACCATCCGAACATCACGGTGCTGGAGCATCATTTCGCCATCGATCTACTGACGCAGCATCACCTGGGCGAATTCGTCACGCGCCACACGCGCGGGCTGACCTGCTTCGGCGCCTACGTCCTCAACCTCGAAACCAACGAGATCGAAACGATGCTGGCGCGCTTCACTGTGGTCGCCACGGGCGGGTGCGGCAACATCTACTCCTCCACGTCGAATCCCATCGTGGCGACGGGCGACGGCATCGCCATGTGCCACCGGGCCAAAGCGATCACCGAGAACATGGAGTTCATCCAGTTCCACCCCACCACGCTCTACCACCCCGGGGAGAAGCCCAACTTCCTCATCACGGAGGCCATGCGCGGCTTCGGGGCGATCCTGCGTCTGCAGAACGGCGAGGAGTTCATGGACAGGTACCACCCCATGAAGTCGCTGGCCCCGCGCGACATCACGGCACGGGCGATTTACAGCGAGATGACCCGCCGGGGCGAGGATTTCGTCTACCTTGACGTGACGCACAAAGACCCGGAAGCAGTCCGGAGCCATTTTCCGAACATCTATGAAAAGTGCCGTTCGATCGGCCTCGACATCACACGCGAGTGGATTCCCGTCACCCCCGCCGCCCACTACTGCTGCGGCGGCGTGAAGGTCGATCTCCACGGGGAAACCTCCGTCAAGCGGCTCTACGCGCTGGGCGAAACCTCCTGCACGGGGCTGCACGGCGCCAACCGCCTGGCGTCGAACTCGCTGATCGAAGCGGTCGTTTACGCGGATCAGGCGGCCAGCCACGCCGCCTCGCTCGTCGGGAAGGTCGGTTTTCAGGAGGGGATTCCCGACTGGGATTTCGAAGGGACGCAGCACACCGAGGAGATGCTGATGATCATCCAGTCGAAGCGCGAGATGCAGACGCTGATGTCCAACTATGTCGGCATCGTGCGCTCGAACCTCTCGCTCAAGCGGGCGATGCGGCGGCTGGAGATTCTCTTCGAGGAGACCGAAGAACTTTACGGCAAGACCAAGCCCAACCGCGAGCTGTGCGAACTGCGCAACATGATCGCCGTAGCCTACCTGGTCATCAAGCAGGGCCGCGAGATCAAAGAGTCGGTGGGCTGCCATTACAATATCGATTACCCGAAACAGAATTAACGGCATGGAGGTTCCATCCATCGAAAACAAGATCTACGAAATCCGCGGCCAGCGCGTCATGCTCGATTTCGATCTGGCTGCCATGTATCAGGTCGAGACCAAACGGTTGAAAGAGGCCGTGCGGCGCAACATCGAACGCTTCGAAGGCGAAGATTTCATGTTCGAACTGACCGACACGGAGTATAACGCACTGATTGTCAGATTAAGGTC
This sequence comes from Alistipes sp., assembly GCA_048465795.1. Lineage (GTDB taxonomy): Bacteria > Bacteroidota > Bacteroidia > Bacteroidales > Rikenellaceae > Alistipes. The sequence continues at coordinate 156,306 of DBFWKV010000050.1, read as the reverse complement.
GCAAAATGCGTCCTTAGAAATCGATGGCCGGGGACTTTTCCCGAAATACGCGCCTTTCGCCTTCACGGAACAAGGTGTGGCAATGCTCTCGAGCGTGCTCCGCTCCCGGACAGCCATCGAGATCAATCGCGGCATCATGCGCGCTTTCGTGCAACTGCGCAACGTTCTCGTATCGCAGCAAGGCGTTTCGGCCGAACTGGCGGAACTTCGCAGCCGCCTCTGCCTTGTCGAGCGCGATACCCGCGAAAATCTCGAAGCAATGAACGATCTTTCGGAAGACCTGCGCCGCGACATCGACTCCATCTACGAAGCGATCGGCGCCCTGTCGGTCAAACTACCGACCGTAGAGGCGCAACGCCGGAAAATCGGCTTCAATAAATAGAGCGAACTCAAATACGACGATTAAAACGGAAAAATCAAAACCCCGGCCTCCGATTTTTCATTTTTAATTTTTAATGGATACCATACATGACATTACAGGAAGAAATAACCCGCCGCCGCACCTTCGCGGTCATTGCCCACCCCGATGCGGGTAAAACCACTCTTACGGAAAAACTGCTGTTGTTCGGCGGCGCCATCCATGTGGCCGGAGCCGTCAAGAGCAACAAGATCAAGAAGGGCGCCACGTCCGACTTCATGGAGATCGAGCGCCAGCGCGGCATCTCGGTCGCCACGTCGGTGATGGGATTCGAGTATAAGGACGTAAAAATCAATATTCTTGACACCCCGGGCCACGAGGACTTCGCCGAGGACACCTACCGCACGCTGACGGCCGTCGATTCGGTCATCATCGTCATCGACGGCGCGAAGGGCGTCGAGGCGCAAACGCGCAAGCTGATGGATGTCTGCCGCATGCGCTCCACGCCCGTGATGGTCTTCATCAACAAACTCGACCGTCCCTCGAAAGACCCCTTCGACCTGCTGGACGAGGTGGAGAAGGAGCTGCGCATCCGCGTGCGGCCCCTGGCATTCCCCATCTCCAACGGCCCGACGTTCAAAGGAGTGTACAACCTCTACGAGAAAAACCTGTCGCTCTTCACGTCGGACGAGAAACTGACGGCGGACGCCGCGACGGTCGAAATCCGCGACCTGAACGATCCGGTGCTGACGCAGCACATCGGGGAGAAATTCGCCCGTCAGCTGCAGCAGGACGTGGAGCTGGTGGAGGGCGTCTACGATGCTTTCGACCGCGACGCCTACCTCGGCGGCGAACTGGCCCCGGTGTTTTTCGGCTCGGCGGTCAACAATTTCGGCGTGCGCGAACTGCTGGACTGCTTCATCCGCATCGCCCCCTCGCCCCGTCCCGCACCGACCGAAACCCGCCTCGTGGAACCCGAAGAGCCGAAAATGACGGGCTTCGTCTTTAAGATCCACGCCAACATGGATCCCAACCACCGCGACCGCATCGCGTTCCTGAAAATCTGCTCGGGCACGTTCGAGCGCAACAAGAATTACCTGCATGTACGCAGCGGCAAGCAGATGAAATTTTCCTCGCCGACAGCCTTCATGGCCGAGAAAAAATCGGTGATCGATTTCGCCTATCCGGGTGACATCGTGGGCCTGCACGACACGGGCAACTTCAAGATAGGCGACACCTTTACCGAAGGCGAAAAGCTCCGGTTCACCGGCATTCCGTCGTTCGCCCCCGAGCAGTTCCGCTATATCGAGAATGCCGACCCGATGAAATTCAAGCAACTGGCCAAAGGCGTCGACCAACTCATGGACGAAGGTGTGGCGCAGTTGTTCACCTCCTCGCTCAACGGCCGCAAGATCATCGGCACGGTGGGCGCGTTGCAGTTCGAGGTGATCCAGTACCGTCTGGAACACGAATACAACGCCGCGTGCCGCTGGGAACCGATCTCGATCTACAAAGCCTGCTGGGTCGAGAGCGACAATGCCGCACAACTGGCGGATTTCAAACGACGCAAGCACACGAACATGGCCGTCGACAAGCATGGCCGCGACGTATTCCTCGCGGACACGAGCTACGGGCTGGCGCTGGCGCAGGAGAACTTCAAGGACATCCGGTTCCATTTCACCTCGGAGTTTTAACCCGCAGGTGCCCGTACCTTGCAGAAGGTCCGGCCGTTTTACCGCCCATTCCCACGAAAAATTCCGGGAACCGAATTTCGATTCAGTTCCCGGAACAATTTTTATGCGGCGCAACGCGGGTCAGCGCAGCCGCATCGGCACCTCGATGAAGAGCAGCCTGGCCGCCGTTTCCCCTTTCACGAGGAATTCGTCCACCTCCCACAGGCCGATGCCGTCGCGGCGTTCGAGCCGTTCGCCCGCCACGTCGGCCTTGCCCTCCAGGACAAAAACATAGGCGCCGTTGCCGTGCAGGTTCAGCCGGTATTCGGCGACATGTCCGGCCGTGAGGTCGAGCGTCGAGAACCAGGCGTTCTGGTGAATCCAGCCCACGCGTTCGCTGCCGCACCCCTCGGGTGCAACGATCACCCGCATGGCATTGGGTTTTGCCCGTTCCAGGGTGATCTGTTCGTATCGGGGCGTGTGGTGCATCCGGTCGGAGAGGATCCAGATTTGCAGAAACTTCACGGGGCGGTCCTTGCTGGCGTTGTACTCGCTGTGCGTAATGCCCGTCCCGGCAGTCATCACCTGGATTTCGCCCACGTTCAACTCCTGGCAGTTTCCCATGCTGTCCTTGTGCATCAGCGCCCCTTCGAGCGGAATGGTGACGATCTCCATGTTGTCGTGGGGATGGGTGCCGAAACCTTCGCCGCCCGTCACCGTATCGTCGTTGAGCACCCGCAGGGCTCCGAAATGAATCCGCGAAGGATTGTAATAATCGGCGAAACTGAACGTGTGCCAGGTTTTGAGCCAGCCGTGGTCGGCATATCCGCGTGTCGCGGCGCGGTGAATGATCCTCTCCATACGCTTCGTATTTTTATTTGCATCACTCCCCGCAAAATCCCGGCCAGGCCGGCGTGGTGTCTGAAAGGTGAACCCACACTGCGGGCGGGTGAGGGCAGAGCGTGCACGCAAATGCGGATTATGCCGAGCCGCAAGGAGGAAAAGCCCCGAAGGGGAGAGGTAAAGTCGTTGCGCCGTGTTCCCCCGGACGGGAATGGGACGGACCGAGAACGAAGCGGTGGAAAGGTAAAAGAATTCTGATTTCAGAGGTGCGGGATTCGACATCAGCGAATTCGCCTCCGCAAAGCATTCCCGTCGGTGCGGTGCAGGTACCAGCTCCGTGAAAAAAATCCCCGGACGGGCAGTACTGACGTACGTCCCGTCCGGGGAGTTGCGCGATGTGCGGCAGGCATGCCGCTGTCACGAGAAAATTACTTTACTTTCGGGCCGGCAGCCACGAGCTTCTTGCCTTCGTCGTTGCCCGTGAACTTCGCGAAGTTCTTCACAAACCGGTTGGCGAGGTCTTCGGCCTTCACATCCCAATCCTTCGCGTTCTTGTAGGTGTCGCGCGGATCGAGGATCGCGGGATCCACACCCGGCAGCGCCGTCGGGATCGTGAAATCGAAGATCGGCAGCGTCTTGGTCGGTGCCTTGTCGATCGAGCCGTCGAGGATGGCGTCGATGATGCCGCGCGTATCCTTGATCGAGATACGCTTGCCGGTACCGTTCCAGCCCGTGTTCACCAGGTAAGCCTTCGCACCCGACTTCTCCATCTTCTTCACCAGCTCCTCACCGTACTTGGTGGGGTGCAGCGAGAGGAATGCGGCGCCGAAGCAGGCCGAGAAGGTCGGCGTAGGCTCGGTGATACCGCGCTCGGTACCCGCGAGTTTGGCGGTAAAGCCCGACAGGAAGTAGTACTTCGTCTGCTCGGGGGTGAGGATCGACACGGGAGGCAGCACGCCGAACGCATCGGCCGACAGGAAGATCACCTTCTTGGCGGCGGGAGCCTTCGACACGGGCTTCACGATGTTCTCGATGTGGAAGATCGGGTACGACACGCGGGTATTCTCCGTCACGGACTTGTCGGCGTAGTCGATCTTGCCCTTCTTGTCCACCGTCACGTTCTCCAGCAGCGCGTTGCGGCGGATGGCGTTCCAGATGTCGGGCTCGTTCTCTTTCGAGAGGTTGATCACCTTCGCGTAGCAGCCGCCCTCGAAGTTGAACACGCCGTCGTCGTCCCAGCCGTGCTCGTCGTCACCGATCAGCTGACATTTGGGGTCGGTCGAGAGCGTGGTCTTGCCGGTACCCGACAGACCGAAGAAGATTGCGGTTTCGCCCTTCTCGTTGGTGTTGGCCGAGCAGTGCATCGAAGCCATGCCCTTGAGCGGAAGCAGGTAGTTCATGTAGGAGAACATACCCTTCTTCATCTCGCCGCCGTACCAGGTGTTGATGATCACCTGCATCTTCTCGGTGAGGTTGAAGACCACGGCCGTCTCCGAGTTCAGGCCCAGCTTCTTGAAGTTCTTCACCTTCGCCTTCGAAGCGTTGAGCACCACGAAGTCGGGTTCGCCGTACTCTTCCAGTTCGGCGTCGGTCGGTCGGATGAACATGTTCTTCACGAAGTGCGCCTGCCAGGCCACCTCCATGATGAAGCGGATCTTCAGGCGCGAATTCTCGTTGGCGCCGCAGAACGTATCGACCACATAGAGCTTCTTGCCCGAAAGCTCCTGCGAAGCGATCTTCTTCAGCTCCTTCCAGGCAGCCTTCGTCACGGGTTTGTTGTCGTTCTTATAGGCGTCGGAAGTCCACCAGATCGTGTCCTTCGTCGTATCGTCCATCACGAAGAATTTGTCTTTGGGCGAACGGCCGGTATAAACGCCGGTCATCACGTTCACGGCTCCGGTCTCGGTCAGCTGGCCTTTTTCGAAGCCGCGCAGGCCTTTTTTCGTCTCCTCGCGGAACAACTCGTCGTAGGAGGGATTGTACACGATCTCGGTAACGCCCGAGATGCCGTACTTTTTCAAATCCATTTTGTCCATAATTTTTTGTATTTTAATTGAAACATCTGCTCATTTAACCTGAATCGCCGCCCGTACTTTTTTCCGGACTTCGACGGCACAAAGGTAAAAAAACTTTCAGAATGTGAAAAAATTAACAGTAAAAATAATCAAATATAAACCATTATTTTTTCCGATGCCGCTATCGGGATGATTTATAGCGCCGCCGCAATGCCGCACACCCGGCGGACGGCCGTTACCGATCCCGGCCGCAAACCCGCCGCACCCGATTGATTGGTGCAGGCCGAACCCGCCGTAAGCCCGCCCGGTTCGCCTCCGGCGGCATTCGGCGGCATTGGGCGGCATTGGGCGGCATTGGGCGGCCACACAGGCGCGGAACGATGCTTTTTTTACGGCAGACATGCATCCCGGACGAATTTTCGCGTTATCCGAATACGCTGCGCCCTAACCGTACGATTCATACGGTCGAAAAAAGGTATTTTACAAAGCGCATGCAATTTTGCGGGGAACCGGATATTTTATTATATTTGTAGAATATGGATGCGCCTCGGCGAAGAATCCGAATTCGTTCGATACGTTGCCCTTGTTTTTAATATTTTTGTAAATTACAGGATGCGGTCCGGCAAGCCCTGGAAACAAGTTTCCGCTCTTGCCCACCTCCTACTCCATTTGTTTTGATGGCAGGCATTTACTTCCACATACCCTTCTGCAAACGCATCTGCGCCTACTGCGACTTTTTCCGCAGCGCCGACCTTTCCCGCATGAACGAAACCATCGAGGCGATGCACCGTGAACTGGAGGCACAGCGCGACTACCTGCACGAGCGGCGGATCCGCACGATTTACTTCGGCGGGGGCACGCCTTCGCTCTGCGCTCCGCAAACCCTGCAAGGACTCATCGGTCACGCCGCCGAACTTTACGACTGCTCGGCAGTGGAGGAAACGACCGTGGAAGCCAATCCCGACGACCTGACACCGAGCTACCTCGAAGGGCTGCGCGGGGCAGGCATCGACCGCCTGTCGGTCGGCGTCCAGTCGTTCGACGACGCCTGTCTGCGCCTGATGAACCGCCGCCACACGGCCGCGCAGGCGGAGCAGGCGATCCGCACCGCCCAAAATGCGGGGTTCGGCAATATCACCCTCGACCTGATCTTCGGGATTCCCGGATTCGGGAGCGACGTGCTGCGCCGCAGCCTCGACCGGGCGCTCGCACTCGGCGTGCAGCACATATCGGCATACCATTTAACGATTGAGCCGCAAACGGTTTTCGGCCGCCGCATGCTGTGGGGCGAGTTCCGGCCCGTCGGCGAGGATGTCAGCGAAGCGGAATTCCTCATCGTACACGACACACTCACCGGAGCCGGTTATGAACATTACGAAGTGTCGAACTACGCACTTCCGGGCTTCCGGGCACGGCACAATGCGGCCTACTGGTCGGGGGCGGAATACCTGGGCATCGGCCCGGGGGCACACTCCTACGACGGGCACGAGCGTCACTGGGCCGTAAGTTCCATCGCACGATACCTCGGCGGCGCCCCTTACGAAAGCGAAACACTGACCGAAACCGACCGATTCAACGAGTACGTGATGACTTCGCTGCGAACAGCCGAAGGACTGGACACGCGACGGGTCGCCGCATGTTTCGGTGCGGAACGCCTCTCGGCGCTGATCGCCGGAGCCGGACGATTCCTGCGGGGCGGCGAACTGCGCCTGACGGAAAGCCGCCTGGCGGTTCCCGCAGAGCGCTTTCTGGTGTCGGACGAGGTGATCGGTGCCCTTTTCGAAACATAACACATAACGTAACGACATGAAACAGAAAGCATAAGTATTATTAAAAATTTTTATAAAAATTGCTAAATCTAAATATAAGTGGTACCTTTGCGGCGGCAAACATTTTTAGGCCGCTCCAGATTTCACCCGCAAATTCAAAATAAGAAAACGATAAACAATTTATGAGCAATGCAAAACTGACTCCCGACCACCTGTTCGAGGTAAGCTGGGAGGTTTGTAACAAAATCGGAGGAATCCACACCGTCGTAGCGACCAAAGCACAAACGGCCGTCCGCAAATGGGGCGACCGTTATATCCTCGTAGGACCCGACCTGTCCCACGAAGGGAGCAATTCCGAATTCGAAGAGGATCCCGCGCTGCTGAAGGCATGGCGGCAGAGCGTCTACGACGAGGGTATCCGCATCCGCGTCGGCCACTGGAAAATCAAGGGCAACCCCACGGTCGTGCTGGTGGACTTCACCTCGCTGTTCCCCCAGAAGGACGAAATCCTCAAAAAACTCTGGGAGGACTACCACGTCGACTCGATCTCCGGACAGTGGGACTATGTCGAGCCGGTGCTGTTCGGCTATGCCGCAGGTCAGGTGATCGCCTCGTACGTTGAAACCTTCTGTCCTTCGACCGAAAAGGTCGCGGCCCACTTCCACGAATGGATGACGGCCGCAGGCGGACTGTACCTGCGCAGCAACTCGCCCTATGTGGCCACGCTTTTCACCACGCATGCTACGGTCATCGGGCGCTGCATCGCCGGCAACCGCCTGCCGCTCTACAACGACCTTGCGAAATTCAACGCCGACGAGCTGGCCCGCCAGTTCAACGTGCTGGCCAAACACTCGATCGAAAAGATGGCGGCCACCTACCACGACTCGTTCCTCACGGTGAGCGACCTCACGGCGCGCGAGTGCAAGTACCTGCTGGGCCGCGAGGTGGATGCGGTGACGCCCAACGGTTTCGAGGACGACATCGTCTGGACAGGTGAAGAGTATGACGACAAGCGCACCGAAGCCCGCGAGACGATGATCCGCGTGGCGGAGGCTTCGCTGGGTCACAGGTTCGCCAAGGAACCCCTGATCGTAGGCACGAGCGGCCGTTACGAATGGCGCAACAAGGGGCTGGACGTCTTCCTCGAATCGCTCAAGCAGCTCGCCTCGTCGGGCAAACTCGACCGCGAAGTGCTGGTCTACATCACGGTGCCGGCCGGCAACCGGGGTCCACGTGTCGACCTGCAGGCCCACCTGGCCGATCCGACCGAACCGATCGATCCCGCACAATACAAATTCTCGACCCACTACCTCGAATATCCGGCCAGCGACCCGATCGTGAACTCGATCAAGGGCAGTATTCTGGAAACGCCCGACTCGAAGGTGAAGGTGATCTTCGTCCCGACCTATCTTAACAAGACCGACGGCATCTTCAACAAGGATTACTACGAACTGCTGGTGGGCATGGACATGACCGTATTCGCTTCCTACTACGAACCTTGGGGCTACACGCCGTTGGAATCGGTGGCCTTCTCGGTGCCGACGCTCACCACGACGCTCGCCGGTTTCGGCCTGTGGGTCAACCGCATGCAGCTGCACCCGGGCGTGGAGGTCATCCGCCGCGACGACTACAACGACCGCGAGGTGGAGGCCCGCATCGCCGAAACGCTGCTCCGCTTCTCGGCGCTCGGCGAAGACGAAGTGAAGAAAATCCGCAAATCGGCCTACGACATTTCGCGTACTGCCCTCTGGGAACGCCTCTTCGGCGAGTACGAACAGGCTTACTCCGACGCCATCGCCAACTCCGTGTCGCGGACGAACCGCGCGGTTCTGAACGACGGCGGTTCGCGCAACGACCAGATCAACTTCGTGCGCCAGCAGCTCTTCGCCGAGAAACCGACCTGGCACCGGATGATGGTCGACAAGACGCTGCCCAGTCGCCTGCACGCTCTCGAAGAGTTGTCGCGCAATCTCTGGTGGTGTTGGAATCCCGGCGGACGCGACCTGTTCGAAGCGATCGACCCCGCCCTGTGGGTGGAGTGCGAACGCAACCCGATCGCGCTGCTCGACCAACTGAGCGTCGAACGCATGAACGAGCTGGAAAAAGATGTGCAGTTTCTGGAGATGCTCGACGGGGTTTACGCCCAGTTCAAGGCCTACATGTCCGAAAAACCCGATCCGAAAATCCCGACGATCTCCTACTTCTCGATGGAGTACGGCCTGCATTCGTCGCTGAAGATCTATTCGGGCGGTCTGGGTATCCTGGCGGGCGACTATCTGAAGGAGGCGTCGGACAAGAACGTCCCGATGGCCGCCGTGGGGCTGCTCTACCGCTACGGCTATTTCACGCAGAAACTCTCGGCCCAGGGTGCCCAGGAGGCGACCTACGAGGCGCAGAACTTCTATAAGCTCCCGATCTCGCCCGTGCGCGACGCCGACGGCAACTGGGTGACGATCACCGTCGCCTTCCCGGGCCGCACGCTCTCGGCACGCGTCTGGAAATGCCAGGTGGGCCGCACCGATCTGTTCCTGCTCGACGCCGACTTCGAGGCCAACCTCGAAGAGGATCGCCAGATCACCCACTACCTCTACGGCGGCGACTGGGAAAACCGACTCAAGCAGGAGATTCTGCTGGGTATCGGCGGTATCCGCGTCCTGCGCGCCCTGAACATCAAGCACGATGTGTTCCACTGCAACGAGGGCCATGCGGCCTTCATCGGCATCGAGCGCATCCGCGACCTGGTGGGCCGCAAGAAGCTGACTTTCTCGGAGGCGCTGGAGGTGATCCGTTCCTCGTCGCTCTTCACGACCCACACTCCCGTTCCGGCCGGCCACGACGCCTTCCCGGAGTCGATGATCCGCCAGTACATGTCGCATTATCCCGACGTGCTGGGTATCACCTGGGAGCAGTATATCAACCTGGGCAAGACCAACCCCAACGATCCGAACGAGCGTTTCTCGATGTCGGTGCTGGCCTGCAACCTCTCGCAGGAGGTCAACGGCGTGTCGTGGCTGCACGGCGAAGTGTCGAAGGAGATCCTGGGCAACATCTGGCCGGGATACTTCAAGAACGAGCTGCACATCGGCTACGTCACCAACGGCGTGCATTTCCCGACATGGGTGGCCTCCTCCCTGCGCCGCCTCTACGCCCGCTACTTCCCGCAGGGCTTCGAAGGCCACCGGTACAACATCCCCGAGTGGCAGAAGGTGCACGACATCGCCGACGAAGAGCTGTGGGAAACCCGCATGTTTCTCAAGAACAAACTGATCCGGCACATCCGCAAACGCTTCAGCGATCCCAACCAGGTTCGGCTCGACTCGCCGTCGCAGATGGTGAAGATCATCGAAGGCATCAAACCCGACGTGCTGACCATCGGTTTCGCGCGCCGTTTCGCCACCTACAAACGGGCCTACCTGCTCTTCACGAACCTCGACCGTCTGGCGGCTATCGTCAACAACAGGCAGCGCCCCGTACAGTTCATCTTCGCGGGCAAAGCCCATCCCAACGACAAACCGGGACAGGACCTCATCAAACGCATCGTGGAAGTGGCCGCCATGCCGCAATTCGTGGGCAAGATCCTCTTCCTGCAGAATTACGACATGGAGCTGGCGCGGCGCATGGTGCAGGGCGTGGACGTGTGGCTGAACACTCCTACGCGTCCGCTGGAGGCTTCCGGCACCTCGGGCGAAAAGTGCGTGATGAACGGCGTGATGCAGTTCTCCGTGCTCGACGGCTGGTGGGTCGAAGGCTACAAGGAGGGCGCCGGCTGGATGCTGCCCATGAATCGCACCTTTGCCGACCAGCACTTCCAGGATGAACTGGACGCGGAGCTGATCTACACCACCATCGAGGAGCAGATTGCTCCCCTGTATTACGACCGGGGGCAGGAAAACATTCCTCACGGCTGGGTGAATGCCGTGAAAAAGTGCGTGGCAGACGTGGCGTCGAACTTCACCACCAACCGGATGCTGACCGACTACGAGGAGCGGTTCTACAACAAGCTGGCGTCCCGTAAGCGGGAGATCGTCGCCGGCGACTACACGCTGGCCCGCGAAATCGCCGCCTGGAAGCGGAAGGTTTCGGCCGCCTGGAACGACGTGAAGATCGTCGACGTGCAGCGCGTGCGGATCGACAACGAAGCCATCTTCGTCGGCGAAAAATACCACTTCGGGGTAACACTCGACATCGCCGGACTCCGTCCGGAGGACATCGGCGTGGAACTCGTCGTCGCCAAACAGATCGTCGGCGGACAGAGCGTCAACGTGACGGAAACCGTCGAACTGGTGCAGACCGGTGTGGAGGGGAAACTCGCCACCTATACGCTCGATTACAGTCCGGCACAAACCGGGACGTTCGATGTGGCGCTGCGCATCTTCCCCCGGAACGCGCGCCTGCCTCACCGAATGGATTTCGCACTGGTCAAATGGGCCTGACGAAATGATAAATTTGGGATAAATCATAGTAAAAAGGTATTGAATTTGCGGAACGGCGTTGTTATATTCGTCAAATTTTAATATCTTTAGAGACCGAATAAGACTTGAAGATATGTCAGTACTTACTTTCGACAAAAGCGAACTGGGCAACCTGGAGTACTCGCTCCAGCGGGAAATGCTCTCCACCGACCGCATCGGCGGCTACATGAGCACGACCATCGTCTGCTGCAATACCCGAAAATATCACGGGCTGATGGTGGCGCCGATCGACGACAGCGACCGCACTTACGTGCTGCTTTCGTCGCTGGACGAAACCATCGTCCAGCACGACCAGACCTTCAACCTGGCACTGCACCGCTACCGGGGCGTCTACGAACCGCGCGGGCACAAGTACATCACCGACTTCGAATACACGCCCACGCCCACCATCACCTATCGGGTGGGCGGCGTGATCCTGAAGAAAGAACTGCTGTGGATCCACAAACGCACGCAGCTGATGATCCGCTACACGCTGCTCGACGCGCACTCCCAGACCACGCTGCGGCTGCGACCCTTCCTGGCGTTCCGCGACAAGCACTGCCTGTCTAAAGCCAACATGGTGGCCGACGGACATTCGTATCCGGCGGTGAACGGCGTCAAATGCCGTCTCTATCCCTCCTTCCCGTGGCTCTACCTCCAGACCAGCAAACCCGGCGTGGAGTTCGTTCCGGCTCCGGACTGGTACTACAACTTCGAATATCAGCAGGAACTGGCGCGCGGCTACGAAGGGTATGAGGACCTGATGACGACCGGCTATTTTGAAACGCAACTGGAAAAGGGGGAAAGCATCGTCTTTTCCGCTTCGCTCGACGAGATGGGATCGCCGCGCACGATCACGGAGATGTACGAAGCGTCGATCGCACGCCGGACGCACAAGATCGACTTCATCAGCTGCCTGCAGCATTCGGCGCGGCAGTTCCTGATCCGCCGCCCGGGCGACCGCACGGAGGTGATTGCCGGGTACCCCTGGCCGGGAATCTCGGGCCGCGAGGCTCTTATCGCCCTGCCAGGCATCACGCTCGAGCAGGATCACAAGGAGGACTGCATCGACGCCCTCGACACGCTGGTGCGCGGAATGCGGGAGGGGATGTTCTCCGGCAACGCTTCAGCTTACGAAGCGGCGGACGCACCGCTCTGGTTCTTCTGGACGTTGCAGCAGCTCGAACGGCACATCGGCGCCGAAGCCATCTGGAAACGCTACGGCAAGGCGATGAAAGAGTTGCTGGAATCCTATAAGAAAGGCGTCGGCAACCGCGTGATGCTCCGTGACAACGGCCTGATCTGGGCCTGGTCGGACGAGGTGCCTCTCACGTGGATGGATGCCGTTTCGGACGGACGGCCCGTCACGCCGCGCAACGGTTATCAGGTCGAGGTGAATGCACTGTGGTACAACGCCGTATGCTATACGCTCGACCTGGCCCGCCAATTCAAAGACACGGCATTCGTCAAAGCATGGAAAGAGCTGCCCGAAAAAACGAAGGCTTCGTTCCTGAGCAATTTCTGGCTGCCGGAAGGTGCGTTGGCAGACTATGTGAACGAACTGGAAACCAACAAGTTTACACGGCCCAACATGATCGTCGCATGCGGTCTTGACTACAAGATGCTCAGCGAAGAGCAGCAGATGGAGGTGATCCGCACCGTGCAACAAAACCTGCTCACGCCGAAGGGCCTGCGTTCGCTGTCGCCCCGAAACCCCTTGTACAAGGGTTCTGCGGCTGGCACACCCGCCGAGCGGGATTTCGCATCCAGGAACGGCGCCGTATGGGTATGGCCGCTGGCCTTCTATGTCAAGGCATGTTTCGATATCGGTGGCGACCGCTTTCTTCCCGCAGCGGAGGAGATACTGGCCAACTTCGATGAGGACATTCAGACCTACGGCATCGGATCGATCAACGAAATGTTCGACGCAGATCCCCCTTACACGCCGCGCGGCTCGATCTCGCAGGCATGGAGCGTCGGGGCAGTGCTCGACATCTACCGCATGATCTGCACCCGTAATCCGCAATCGGAAAGGTGTGCCACAGCGAAAAAACCGGCAGCCAAAACTGCGGCAAAAGCCGCGAAGACAGCCGCTAAAACCACAGCAAAAGCCGTGAATACGACGGCCAGGACAGCGGAAAAAGCGAAAAAGCCGGCCACAAAATCCGATGCAAAAGCAAAAGTTTCGAAAAACACGAAAACAACGACGACAAAGACGGCAGCAAAAAAAGCGGCCGCAAAATAACAGAAAAAGCGAGCGAGAAGGAGCCTCTCGATAAAACAACAGAGGCGGCAGGGTGTAACGCACGACACACCACCGGCAAGCGGTGTACGAAGCCATTCGTACCGGAGACGGTGCGGCGGAAGCCATAAGCGGAAAAATCGGAAACGGAGACAACCGGAAGCCGAGGCAGGCAGGAACGAAACCGCACCTGCACCGACCGGACAGAGGCGGCGCAACGGCCGTCCGGAACTCCGCAAGGCGGCACACTGCAACGTGGGAGAGCGTAAATCAGTAAATCAGATATAAGTTATGAGAGTTTTAATGTTCGGTTGGGAGTTTCCGCCACACATCGCCGGGGGACTCGGCACCGCGTGCTACGGAATGACGCGCGGACTGGCGCGTAACAACGTGGATGTGACCTTTGTGGTTCCGCACGCCTACGGCGATGAAGACCAGCGTTTTACACACGTAGTCAACGCCAGCGACGTGGAGGCGCTCTATGGTTCGGTGGGCAGCGGTGCGGACGATGTGCTGGAGAAGATGTCGTTCATACACATCGACTCCAACATGGTGCCCTACATTTCGCCCGAGGAATACGAGACCTACCACGAACAATATGTCAAAACAGGACAGAAGGTCTGGTCGACCACCGACGCCTGGAAACAGCGTTACACCTTTTCGGGCAAATACGGCGCCAACCTCATGGAAGAGGTGGCCCGCTACGCCGTGGTCGCGGCACAGGTGGCCAAAGACCTCGAAGGACAGTTCGACGTGATCCACGCCCACGACTGGCTCACCTACTACGCCGGCATCGCCGCCAAGCGCGTGTCGGGCAAACCGTTGGTGGTGCACATGCACGCCACGGAGTACGACCGCTCGGGCGAAAACGTCAACACGCAGGTTTACGCCATCGAGCGGGCGGGTATGCACGCCGCCGACCGGGTAATCGCCGTGTCGAACCTCACGCGCAACATCGTGATCAACAAATACGGGGTTCCCGCCGACCGGGTCGTGGCGGTGCACAACGCGGTGCGGTTCGCCGAAAACAGCGGCGAAGCCCCGGAGCGGAACGTCGACGACAAGATCGTGACGTTCCTGGGGCGCATCACCTACCAGAAGGGTCCCGACTACTTCGTCGAAGCGGCTGCGAAGGTTCTCAAACGCGTCCCGAACGTGCGGTTCGTCATGGCGGGATCGGGCGACATGATGAACCACGTCATCCGCCGCGTGGCGCGCCTGGGCATCGCCGACCGCTTCCACTTCACGGGTTTCCTGCGCGGGGAGGACGTGCACAAGATGTTCCAGTTGTCGGACGTCTACGTCATGCCTTCGGTCTCGGAGCCGTTCGGCATCTCGCCTCTGGAGGCAATGCGGTCGAACGTGCCGGTGATCATCTCCAAGCAGAGCGGTGTGGCCGAGGTGCTCGACTATGCCGTGAAGGTGGATTACTGGGACGTGGATGCGCTGGCCGATGCCATCTACGCGCTGATCGAATACCCGGCCCTGGCGGGCATGTTCGCCTCGAAGGGTTTGGAAGAGGTCACCAACCTCAAATGGAACGACGCTGCCGCCAAGATCAAGGCGGTTTATGAAGCGGTAATTGCAGAACAAGAGATAAAATAAAAAGATAACCCTATGAAAACCGTTTGTTTCTATTTTCAGGTACATCAGCCCTGGCGTCTGAAGAAATACCGTTTCTTCAACATGGGCAAGGACCACAACTACCTGGACGACCTGCTCAACCGCTCGATCATGCAGAAGGTCGCCCGCCAGTGCTACCTCCCGATGAACGCCCTGCTGCTGAAGCTCATCAAGGAGAATAAAGGCAAGTTCAAATGCACATTCTCCATCACGGGCATTGCCATCGAGCAATTCCGGGCCTACGCTCCCGAAGTGCTCGAATCGTTCAAGGCGCTCGCCGACACGGGCTGCGTGGAGTTCCTGGCCGAGACTTACTCGCACTCGCTGGCATCGCTGGCATCGAAGGAGGATTTCCAGGAGCAGGTGAAACTCCACTGCGCGGTGATCAAAAAGGAGTTCGGCGTGAAACCGACCGCCTTCCGCAACACGGAGCTGATCTACTCGGACGAGATTGGCGAGATGGTCGCCGAAATGGGTTTCAAGACGATGCTGGCCGAAGGAGCCAAGCACGTGCTGGGCTGGAAGTCACCCAACTACGTCTACGCCAACGCCCTCAACCAGAAACTGCGCCTGCTGCTGCGCAACTACAAACTCTCGGACGACATCGCTTTCCGCTTCTCGAACCAGGGCTGGGATCAGTGGCCCCTGACGGCGGACAAATATGTGAAGTGGCTCGCGTCGGACGAAACCGTCGGCGAGGTCGTCAACCTCTTCATGGACTACGAGACCTTCGGAGAGCATCAGAATGCCGATACGGGCATCTTCGAATTCATGAAGGCGCTGCCCAAAGCAATTCTCAGCAAGAAGAACGACCTGGAATTCGCCACCGTCAGCGAGGCTGCGAAGAAGTACCAGCCCGTCTCGGTGCTTCACTGCCCGCACGTCATGTCGTGGGCGGACGAGGAACGCGACGTGACCGCATGGCTCGGCAACGAGTTGCAGAACGAAGCCTTCTCGAAGCTCTACGCACAGAAGGAG
This sequence comes from Alistipes sp., assembly GCA_048465795.1. Lineage (GTDB taxonomy): Bacteria > Bacteroidota > Bacteroidia > Bacteroidales > Rikenellaceae > Alistipes. The sequence goes on along the minus strand of DBFWKV010000050.1, from coordinate 140,354 downwards.
AAGGTCAAGGCGCTCAAAAACGCCGATTTCGACTATGTGTGGAGTTTCATGCAGACCTCCGACCATTTCTACTACATGGCAACCAAGTGGCTGTCGGACGGCGACGTGCACTCCTATTTCAACCCCTACGATTCGGCTTACGACGCTTTTATCAACTACATGAACGTCCTTTCGGATTTCATCATCGAACTGGACAAGGCGGTAGCAGCCAAGGCCGCCAAAGCGAAGTAATATACGGATAGCTGTCAACCGGTTATCTGCAGTAAATGAAACCGGGTGCGGCATGCACCCGGTTTTTTTATGCTTTATCCCCGCCTGCTCTCACCACCGTACCGGCGCCCGGCGCATCGAAAGGGAACTTTAGCGGTTCACCCTGCCGCCGAGGATCTCCGTCTTATTTTGCTCGGCCCACTCCACCAACCGGTAAATATGCGGCAGCAGGCTTTCGCCTCGTTCGGTTAACCGGTATTCCACGCGGGGCGGCACCTGAGCGTAGACGCGGCGTTCGACCATTCCGTCCGCCTCCAGTGTACGCAGGGTGACGGTCAGCATCCGCTGCGAAATGTCTCCGATCGTCTTCTGAATCGCGCTGAAACGCATCACGCCGTTCGCGCGAAGCGTCACCAGTACCAGCATCGACCATTTATCGCCCAGGCGGCTCAGTACGTCACGTACGGGACAACATCCTGTGGGATGAAAATTTTTCCAATTTTTTTCCGCTTCCATCGGTTTGGTTTTCAGCAAAGGTTACATACCCATAACTTGCTAACCTGCAAGTACGTTCTTGTTTTTACGGATTGTCATACCGATATTTGTATACAAAAGTAACGAACTTACGTAAAAGAACTATCATTCACTGTAAAATTTTTCCGATCATGGCAAAAAAAGTAGCCGTCCTGGCCGTCAATCCCGTCAACGGGATGGGCCTGTTCCAGTATCTGGAGACCTTCTTCGAACACAAAATCCCCTACACGCTCTTCGCCGTGGCCGAGACCCCGCAGATCAGCACCAATTCGGGCGTCCCCCTGACGGCCGACGACGTGATCGCCCGCCTCAAAGGCCGCGAAGACGAATTCGACGCATTGGTATTCGCGTGTGGCGACGCGGTGCCCGTCTTCGCTCAAAACGCGGACAAACCCTGCAACCGCGACCTGATGCAGGTACTCAGAACCTTCGCCGAAAAAAGAAAAATCATGGCCGGACACTGCGCCGCAGGCATGTTATTCGATTTGGCAGGCATCACGACCGGAAAGCGGCTTGCCGTACATCCGCTCGCCCAAGGCACTGTCAAACGGGGTACGCCGACAAACGCCGCGATGGAAATCGACGGCAATTTCTTCACGGCGCATGAGGAGCACCATCTCGCAGCCCTTTTACCCCAGTTGGTCGAAGCGCTGCAATAGCGGTCCAACCGCTTTGAGGGATTCCGCAGTCATCCACACACGGACGGCTGCGGATCATTTTTTGCCGTCCGGACATTAAAAACGGCTGAAATGTTTGAAATTCAAAAGTAATGCTTATCTTTGCCCTGTCCGAACATCGAGTTCGCGTAGAACTTTTTTTGAAAATGCCCGATCCTCTCTCTCACAGACAGGCTTTCCCCATTCGCTGAAACAGTTTTTCCAAACAACTTTTTGTCGACGACATTTTACATCCGTTGCATGTGTCATGCGACGATCCGGGACGGTTTTTGTACCTGACGGGGAAAACTAAAAAAACAACTGATGGCAGTTTCATTCAACAAAAGAGAACTCGAAAAGAAAAGACAAAGTAAAAAAGCCGGTAAACAGGAACGCAAGGAGCAGCGCCGGGCCAACAAGGGAGGCGGTTCGCTCGACGATATGATCGCCTATGTCGATGCATTCGGCAACATTTGCGACTCCCCCGATCAGATGCAATCGGCGCCTGAGACGGACACCGAGTCCATTGCAATCGCCACGCCTCCGAAAACGGAGCAGGAACCCGAACCCGTCAAAGGCCGGGTCGAGTATTTCGACGCCGGAAAAGGCTACGGATTCATCCGCAATGCGGAAACGGGGGACAAATACTTCTTCCATATAACAAATGCCCCGGCAGGAATCGCCGAAGGACTCCTTGTCCGGTTCGATGTCGGTCAGGATCACCGGGGACCCTACGCGATGAATATCGTATTATCAGAGTAACATCACCATTTTTTAATCAAGCAGATGAATATTTTTGTATCGAACCTGAACTTTCGCACAAGCAGCGAAAGTATGCAGGAATTGTTCGCCCAGCACGGCGAAGTGGCTTCGGCCAATGTGATCAATGACCGCGAAACCGGCCGTTCGCGCGGTTTCGGCTTCGTCGAAATGCCCAACGAGGAGGAAGGCCAGCAGGCAATCGAAGCGCTCAACGGCGTTGAGTTCGAAGGTAAAGTACTGACAGTCAATGTAGCGCGTCCGAAAACGGAGCGCAGCGGAGGATATGGCAGCAACCGTGGCGGGGGTTACGGTGACAACCGTGGCGGCGGATACGGCAGCAACGGTGGCGGTTACAACCGCAGACGCTACTAATCGCCCCCCGATACGGATTCCGACGCAGCTGCGCGGAACCTGACGGCAACAACCGAAAACCGCCCCGGAAGTTTTTGACTCCGGGGCGGTTTCGTATTGGGCCGATTCGTTGAAACATCACCCTTTCCGCTTGTAACGCGACGGAGAGGTACCCGTTTGTTACTTTCTGAAAGTCCCCCTTTTCAAAGGGGGATTTAGGGGGATTATTTATATATTCAGTATTTCAAGCCGCAACGACCTAAGGAGGAGAAATCACCCTTTCCGCTTGTAACGCGACGGAGAGGTGCCCGTATGCCGCTCTAAAAAGTCCCCCTTATCAAAGGGGGATTTAGGGGGATTGTCTATATGTCAGTATTTCAAGCCGCTACGACCGGCAGAAGCCTATCATCCTTTCCGCTTGTAACGCGACGGAGAGGTTCCCGTATGCTGCTTGAAATACTTGCCGAAGAAGGACTGGGTCGAAAAATTGAGGTGATAAGCGATCTCCTGAATGCTCATGCCCGAATATTTCAGCAGGGCTTTCGCTTCGAGGATCACCGACTCGTCGATCCAGCGCGCTGCGGTTTTGCCGCTTACCTCCTTGACGACCGACGAAAGGTACTTGGGTGTGATATTCAACTCCTTCGCATAGAAGCTCACGTTGCGCTCACGCTTGTTATGCTGTTGCAGCAGGGAAATAAACTCGTCGAAAAGCACTTCGCAGCGCCCCTGCTTCACCTGCCCGGGCTGCTCGCGCTGATTGATCTCCGTGATGATGTAAAACGCTGTGGTAAACAGCGTGCGGATGATTTCATGCCGGTAACGCTCCTTGTCGCTGCGCAGCATGGTCTTGATCAACTGGAACAACTGCCGGATTTCATCCACGTCCGCCTGCGTCACCTCCAGCACGGGGGCCTTCCCGAAACGCATGTACACCGGAAGTGAGGTCGAAAGGTCGATCTGAATCTCGTTGACGAACGATTTGGAGAAGGCCAGGAAGTAAGCCGCAGCATTGGGCGAGCACTTCACCGTGCGGATGATGCTGTCGGGATTGAAAAAAACCAGCGTGTTGGGACGGATGTTGTAGTCCTTCATGTCGATCGAAACGGTCGCCTCGCCCGCCATCATGATGATGGCCGAGAATCCGTCGATCGACGCCGGGTAGTTGCTCGTGGTGTTTTTGCTGGCGTCGAGCGCGGCGATAACGAGGTCGTCCGAGAGGTAAAACACATCGCCCATCTCCTTTTTGATCCGGGAGATGGAGACTTTGCGGAGATTCTCACTTGTGCCGGGCTTCTTCGCCCGTATCGTTTTGTTCGTATCCGGCATATCGGAATATTTTTCGGCAGGAGACAGTGCGGGCCGGATGCGGCACCGCACCTGTTCCGAATCGGCCGGGGCATTCCTGTCCCGGGTGAAAGTTCGTTTGCAAATATAGCGATGTTCGTCCGGAAGTGCAATACTTTTTCCGGAAAAACCGCCAGCTACCGGCGCGGCGGACACTGGATACGCAACTCCCCGGGCAGACACTCCACATGCAGCGGAAACGAAGCGCCCTTCTGCCCGTCCACGTCCGTCGGTTCATTGACCGTCGAGCGGATGTCGAGCGTCCGCGCCCGCAGCTGGCGGATGATTTTGGGACTCCCGCCCAGCAGATACCGACCCATAGCGAGAGTCGAGGAGAAGATGTTGCGTTTTTCAAGCAGCACGCAGTCGAAGATTCCGTCCTGTATGCTCGACCGGCGTGCCAGCCGGAACCCTCCGGCAGTCTCGCCATTGAAGACCAGCACGATCAGCGAACGCAGGTCGAACCGTTCGCCGTCGGCCACCACTTCGAGCGGCACGGCGTGCATCGACGCGAACTCCTTCATGCCCTCGATGATGTAGGCCAGTTTGCCGATCTTGTGCTTCCGCTCGTCGGGCGTGCGCTGCGAAGTGGTCGTGAAAAGCCCGAAACTGAAAATATTGACGAAATAGAGGTCGTTCACGCGGCCGCAGTCGACCCGTTCGATCACCCCCCCGGCGATCTGCCGCGCGGCTTCGAGCGGCTCGCGCGACATCCCGACCGCACCGGCGAAGTCATTGGCCGTACCTGCGGGAATCACCCCGAGCGGAATATCCAACCCCTTGCGCTTCATGCTGTTGACCACATAATTCATCGTGCCGTCACCCCCGGCGGCCACCATCAGGTCGATCTCTTCGTTGCCGTCGAAGGGGTTTTTCGAGAAGTCGATGCCCTGCGGGCGGATGTCGTACCCCGCTTCGCGGAACACGGCGCAAACGGCCTCGGCGGATGTGGCGATACGCCCCCTCCCGGCCCGGGTATTGTAGAGAAAAACTGCTTTTTTCATGCTGCTATTTTTTATTTCCGCCGACTTCCGGCAGCGGCAACGGACATATGGCGTTTCGTCCTTTACGTCTCTTGAATTCCCTTTGTTTTCGCACGCAGCATAGCCGAATCCATCCGGTTGTGCTCCGAACAATGGAGACTGTAAACTTGAAATTTCTGGTCTTGGAACTTATGGCGCCTTTGTATCACTAAGGGTCCCGCAAAGTCTAATTTTTAATTTTCAATTCTTAATTTTTAATTCTCCATAATCATCTCCCGCATCGCAGGGGAGACATACTCCTCATAGGTATCGCCGTCGCCGGCCAGAATAAAATAAACCTTCATTTCCGGCATGGTGTGCACGGCAGCGAGCGCATCGTCGGCCCCCATCGCCAGAAACATCGTGCCCAGCGCATCGGCCTCGGCACAGGTCGGGGCCGCCACCGTCACCGACAGCAGCCGCGAAAGGGCGCTGCGCCCCGTGCGGGGATCGATCGTATGGGCCACCTTGTTCCCCTTTTGGTCGAGGTAAAAACGGCGGTAGTTGCCCGATGTGGCCAACCCGCCCGAAGTCATCCGAATCCGTCGCTGCACATATTCGCCGTTCGACATGTTGCCGTCGAAGGGCGTCTCCACCCCGATGCGCCAGGGATCCCCCTGCGGGTTCACCCCCCGGCAGCGCACCTCGCCGCCGATGTCCACCAGGTAGTTCTGCGCCCCGAGGCGTTCCACAAGCACCGCCAGCAGGTCGACCGTATATCCTTTGGCAATCGAATTGAAGTCGAGTTGCACCCGAGGGTCGTCCTTCACCAGCCGCCCCTGCTCGATCCGCACCTTTTCACGTCCCACGAACTCCAGAATCGAATCGACATCGGGATTTACGATCCGCTCTTTGCCCGCAAACCCCCACGCCTCGACCAGCGGCTTCACCGTCACGTCGTAGCGGCCGCCGCTCAGGGCGCCGATGCTGTCGGCCAGATGCAGGTTGAAGGCAATATGCGCATCGACCGAATCGGTCTCATTGCGGTTCAGGCGGCTCAAAAGGGAGTTTTCGTCGAAGATCGACATCGAAGCCTTCGCCTCGCGGTCGAGCTCCATCGCGGCGGCATAAAGTTCCCGGGCGGTAACATCCCGCACATCGGCCGTAATGTGCATGGTGGTGCCCAGCATCGTCCCGTCGACACGCGTGTATTCCGCTTTGCCCGAACACCCCGACAAAAAGGCCGCGAACAGTCCAGCAACAGCCAGTAAAATCCTCTTTTCCCGCATCATTTTCACCTGTTTGGCCGCAAATTTACGATTTTTCTTCCGAAACGCTGAAAAAAGCCCCGACAAATGAAAATAATTCTGAATTTTGAATTATGAATTATGAATTATTCGTACCTTTGCCGAACGCTCTGGCGTTATTCACGGTAAGGGGAATGCGTCGTAGAGTGGAACTGAAAAACCTTTTTTCAAAATGGCTTATTTAACAGCAGAAAAAAAGCAAGAGCTTTTCGGCCAGTACGGCAAGTCTAACACCGATACGGGTTCTCCCGAGAGCCAGATCGCACTGTTTTCGTACCGTATCAGCCACCTTACGGAGCACCTCAAAAGCAACAAGCACGACTTCGGAACCCAGCGCGCCCTGCTGCGCCTGGTCGGCAAGCGCCGCGCGTTGCTGGAGTATCTCAAAGAGGTCGACATCGAGCGCTACCGCGCCATCGTCAAAACGCTCAACCTCCGCCGATAATCCGCGAGGCAGAAATGAGGGCAATTCCCGCGAGGGGTTGCCTTCATTTTCGTAATGCAAAACAATCGAAAATCATTATAGGTTTAAATTTTTATGGAAGAAAAGAAGCTGTACAATGCAGTCCGCAAAACGATCACACTGGCCGACGGACGCCGGATCGAGATCGAAACGGGCAAACTGGCCAAACAGGCCGACGGTTCGGTGGTCGTCAAGATGGGAGACACGATGCTCCTGGCGACAGTCGTAGCCGCCAAAGACGCAAAACCCGACACCGATTTCATGCCCCTTCAGGTCGAGTACAAGGAGAAATACGCCTCCTGCGGCCGCTATCCCGGGGGTTTCATGAAGCGCGAAGGCCGCGCCAACGACAGTGAAATCCTCGTCGCCCGCCTGATCGACCGCGCTCTGCGCCCGCTGTTCCCCGCCGACTACCACGCCGAAGTATACGTCACCGTGAACCTCATCTCGGCCGACAAGGACATTCAGCCCGACGCGCTGGCCGGCCTGGCAGCCTCGGCCGCACTGGCCGTTTCGGACATTCCGTTCGGCGGCCCCATCTCGGAGGTCCGTGTCGTTCGCAAGAACGGCGAATACGCCATTAACCCCGGTTTCTCGGAGATGCCCGAGTGCGATCTGGACATCATGGTCGCCGGTACGATCGACAACATCCTGATGGTCGAGGGCGAAATGAAGGAGGTCTCCGAGGATGTGATGCTCGGGGCCATCAAGTTCGCGCACGAGGAGATCAAGAAGCACTGCGCCGTACAGATCGAGCTTTCGAAGGAGCTGGGCAAGGACGTGAAGCGCACCTACTGCCACGAGGTCAACGACGAGGAACTGCGCCGGGAGATCATCAAAGAACTCTACGACAAGGCGTATGCCATCGCCACGAGCGGCACGATGAAGCACGAGCGCGAGGACATGTTCAACGCACTGGAGGCGGAATTCGCCGCACGATATACGGAAGAGGAACTGGCCGAAAAGGCGCCTCTGATCCACAAATACTTCCACGACGACGTGCAGAAGAAGGCCATGCGCAACATGATCCTCGACCTGGGCCAGCGCCTCGACGGTCGTAAGACCGACGAGATCCGCCCCATCTGGTGCGAAGTAGGCTACCTGCCCGCAGCACACGGTTCGGCAATCTTCACCCGAGGCGAAACGCAGGCGCTCGCCACCGTGACGCTGGGTACGAAACTCGACGAGAAGCAGAAGGACGAAGTGCTGGTACAGGGTACCGAGCAGTTCGTGCTGCACTATAACTTCCCGCCCTTCTCGACGGGCGAGGCGAAGGCCGCACGCGGTCTCTCGCGCCGCGAGATCGGTCACGGCCACCTGGCATGGCGCGCACTGAAGCCGATGATCCCGCTGGGCGAGGAGAATCCCTACGCCGTGCGCATCGTGTCGGACATCCTCGAGTCGAACGGCTCGTCGTCGATGGCGACGGTCTGCGCGGGAACCCTGGCGCTGATGGACGCCGGCGTGAAGATGAAAAAACCCGTGTCGGGTATCGCTATGGGGCTGATCTCGGACTCCGCAAGCGGCAAATGGGCCGTGCTGTCGGACATCCTGGGCGATGAGGATCACCTGGGCGACATGGACTTCAAGGTGACGGGAACGCGCGACGGCATCACCGCCACGCAAATGGACATCAAGGTCGACGGCCTTTCGTACGAAGTGCTGGCCGCCGCACTGGAACAGGCCCGCAAGGGACGCATGCACATCCTGGGCAAACTCACGGAAGTGATTGCCGAGCCGCGCGAGGACTACAAGCCGTTCGTGCCGCGCATCGTACAGATCACCATCCCGCAGGATATGATCGGCGCCGTGATCGGCCCCGGCGGCAAGGTGATCCAGGACATCCAGAAAACCACCGGTACGACCATCACCATCACCGAGAACGACAACAAGGGATTCGTGGACATTTTCGGCCAGGACAAGGAGGCGCTCGACGGCGCACTGGCCCGCATCAAGGCGATCGTGGCGATTCCCGAGGTGGGCGAGACCTATAAGGGAAGGATCCGTTCGATCGTGGCCTTCGGCGCCTTCGTCGAGATCATGCCGGGCAAGGACGCCCTGCTGCACATCTCGGAAATCGACTACAAGCGTTTCGAGACGATGGAGGAGACCGGCCTGAAGGAGGGCGACGAAATCGAAGTGAAGCTCATCGGCGTCGATGCCAAGACCGGCAAGCTCAAACTCTCGCGCAAGGTGCTGCTTCCCAAGCCCGAAGGGTACGTGGAGCGCGAACGCCGCCCCCGCGAAGACCGTGGCGAGCGTCGTGACCGCAGCGACCGTGGGGAACGCCGCGAGCACCGCGACTTCAAAAAGGAGTAAACGCGCTGCAAACGTGAACATTCGGCAGCGCAATAAAATCGATTATTTCGCTGCCGAATGTTGCATATTTTCGAAGAGTTATCTATATTTGCGACGTTGGGGAGCGGTAAAAAGCCCTGAACGGCAAGCAAAAAGAAAAAAGCAAACATATTATAAACACATTAAATCTTCAACCTATGAAAAATCTGATGAAATTGAGCGTTGTGCTCGTAGCTGCCGCACTGGCATTCTCGAGCTGTAACTGCTTCAAGAAGATGGCAAAGAACCGGGACGAGATCAACCTGACGGTCACTCCCGAGATTCTGACGCTCAACAACGGCACCGTGGCCGCCGACATCAACGTTACCTTCCCCGCAGAGTATTTCAACAAGAAGGCCGTGCTGAAAGTGACACCCGTGATCGTATTCGAGGGCGGCGAAGTAGCCGGTACCACCATGTACATTCAGGGTTCGAAAGTGGACGAGAACTACAAGGTGATCGACAAAAAGAACGGCGGCAACTACACGCAGCACGTCGAATTTCCCTACGATCCCCGCATGGACCAGTGCGCACTCCAGTTGCGTGCCGAGATCAAGTGCCCGAAGGGTAAGTGCAAGGAATTCACGCTCGTGAACCTGAACAACGGCGCTATCGTGACCGAGGAAGAGATCGCCGCCAACCCCGCCGCTGTGAAAGAGGCCGGCCTGACGATCGCTTACGGTCTGAACACGCTGCAGAAAGACCTCAAGTACGGCGACCTGATGGCTCCGATGGCCAACAACTACAAGAAGGTGACCACCGTTGTCGACAAGACCGACCTGCTGTACGCGATCAACTCGTCGAAAGTGACGAAGAAGAACGAAAAGAACGCCGACCTGGACGCATTCAAGGAGAACGTGGACAAGAACCTGGAGAACGACCGCGCCACGCAGAACATCGCAGTCAAGGGTTACGCTTCGCCCGACGGCCCCGAGAAGTTCAACGACAAACTGTCGAAGGCACGCAGCGAGTCCGGTAAGAAGGTCGTTGCCAAACTGCTGAAAGACGCCGGTCTGGACATCGACGCCGCAGCCTACGGCGAGGACTGGGACGGCTTCAAGGAGCTGGTCGAGAAATCGGACATCCAGGACAAGAACCTCATTCTGCAGGTACTGGCTCTCTACAACTCGCCCGCACAGCGCGACGCCGAGATCAAGAACATGTCTTCGGTATTCAACGAACTGAAGAAGAGCGTGCTTCCCGAGCTGCGCCGCTCGCAGATCGTCAACAGCACCGACCTCATGGGCAAGACCGACGCCGAGATCATGGCCTTCGTTACCAGCAAGAACTACGGCGAACTCACGAACGAGGAGCTGCTCTACGCTGCCGAGTCGCTGACGAACGATCCCGCCGTTCAGGTTTCGGTTCTGGAGTACACCGCCAAGAAGTATAACGACGCACGTGCCTACAACAACCTGGGTATCGCGCAGGAGAAGGTGGGCGAGAAGAAAGCCGCGCTGGCTTCGTTCGACAAGGCTGCCAAACTGGGTAACTCTTCGTCGGAGCTGACCAAGAACCTGATCCTGGCCAACCTTTCGAACGGCAACACCGCCGAGGCCAAGAAATACGCCGCCGCTGCCGACGCTCAGTCGAAGGCCGCCATCGCTGCTGCCGAAGGCGACTACAAAGCCGCAGCCAAAGGGCTGGAAGGCTACAACGCCGCCGTGGCTGACGTGATGAACAACGACCTGGCTGCAGCCAAGAAGGCCATTGCGAAAGACAATTCGGCCGACGCCGACTACCTGCGCGCCGTAATCGCCGCCAAAGAGGGCGACCTGAAGACCGCAGAAGCTCAGTTGAAGAGCGCCGTGTCGAAGAATCCCGAGCTGGCAAAGAAAGCCGCTAAGGACATCAACCTGAAGGCACTGGCGAAATAATCCTCCGCCGGTCATAAAAAAGAGCCTGAGCCGCAACGCTCAGGCTCTTTTTTTGCGTGGAAAGACCAAAACGCAAAAAAACGGACGGGGACGCACGCCCGATCGATTATTTTTCCTAATTTTGTAGAAAACCAGCAAACTATGGAATACGCTTTTCATCTGCAAGAATATGCCCCGGCACAGAGCGAGGCTCAGGTGGCCGAAGAGGTGGCCCGCATGAAGCAGGCGGCCGTACGCAACCACAACAAGGAGGTTTACAAATTCTGCTACTCGGCCATCGACCTGACGACCCTTTCGTGCAACGACTCGGTCACGTCGGTGACGAAGTTCGCCCGCAAGGCCGTGGAGTTTTACGAAGCCTTTCCGGATATTCCCAACGTAGCGTCGATCTGCATCTACCCCTCGTTTGTCGAAACGGTGGGCCTGGCCGTGGACGGCACGCCGATGCGCATTACTTCGGTCGGCGGCGGATTCCCCGCAGCACAAACGTTCCTCGAAGTCAAAGCACTCGAAGTGGCGATGGCCGTGGAGAACGGTGCGGACGAGGTGGACATCGTCCTGAACGTGGGCCGGATGCTCACGGGCGAATACGACGAGGCGGCCAACGAGGTGGAGGTGATCCGCACGGAGATGGATGCCGACATCGTACTGAAAGTCATCATCGAGTCGGGCGCACTGAAAAGCCCCGACCTGATTCGCAAGGCTTCGCTGCTGTCGATGCTGGCCGGCGCGGACTTCGTGAAGACTTCGACCGGCAAGATCGACGTAGCCGCCACGCCCGAAGCGGCGGTGGTCATGTGTCGCGCCATCAAAGACTATTACGACAAAACGGGCCGCAAGGTAGGCTTCAAAGCTGCCGGCGGCGTTCGTTCGGCCGAAGACGCCGCACTCTATTACACGATCGTCGAGGAGATTCTGGGCCGGGAGTGGCTCACCGTAGACCTGTTCCGCATCGGCGCTTCGTCGGCGGCCAACAACCTGCTGTCGGCCATCGAAGGCCGCGACGTGAAATTCTTCTAAGCCGAAGAAAGGCGGGCGGAAAAAACATCGACCGCCACGGGAAACATCCTGCAACTCACTGGAAAACAAAACGGAAAGCGTGCGATTTTCTTAAATGAATCGCACGCTTTTTAAGGTTTTGAAATTACACCCCCAAACCGATCAGACAACTCTGACCGGTTGCCTTATATAATATATAGGTGCAGCGTTGCTTCTCACCTAAAAACCCGTCCGCTCGCCCCGTTGCACCGCAATCGCTTCGAACGGCGAAGAACAGAATTCCGGATACAAGGATATTTTTTATGCTATTTTTACAAATACCGGACAGCAACATAAAATTATTTCGCTATCTTGCAGGCGGTTAAATAATCTTACTTGCTTATGAATAAAATTTTACGCTACGCCGCAACGGGCGCAACGCTTTCGTTGTTACTTTTCGCGGGTTGGGGATGTTCCGACGACGATAACAGCGGCAAGACGCCGCACTACAAAGACCCAATCACCATCACGAAGGCCGGAAAAAATTTCGTTTCCTACCACATCGAAGTGGCGGAAGACGTCACCTACCGCCATCTGATCGTCTCTCAACTGGCTCTTGACAACTTCACATCAGGCAGCAAAACCGAGGAGGAGTATAAAAACGCGGTCCGCATCCTGATGAGCCTCGACGCGGGTTACGGCACGGGACCGCAGGATTTCACCCTACGCGACCTGGACAAGAAACCCACCACGACCAGTGTTTTCCCGTACAAAGTGATCGCCGGATTGAAATATGTGGCGCTGCTTTGCCCGGCCGATGAGCAAGGCAACTGTATCGGCGACTTCCAGAGCGCCGAATTCTCAACGCCCGCTCCCGACCTGCTGTCACAAACCGTAAAGGTCGAGATCAAGGATCTGAGAAACGACGAGATCGATCTCATGATGACGCCCGATCCGGGAATCGTCAATTACTTCGAGTATATTTTCCCCAAATCGCTGGCGGACGAAATCGCTGCAGGCGGAAAAGACGAATTGAAGGAACAAGTCATCACGCTGGGTTCACGCATTGACGAATTCGGCGAGCTTTCGGAATGGGCGGGCCTTGTAGCGGAAACCGATTACATCCACTTCGTGCTGGGCATCGACAAGGACGGCAATCATACCAAACTGATCGAAACCCCTTTCAAGACGGATAAAACGCCCGCAACCCCTACGGAAAATATCGTATTCAGCCATATGCTCAAGGCGCTCTACTACGGACAGTCGGAGGGTGACGACGGCAAAGACATGTATAACTTCTACATCCTTCTTTCCGACAAGCCGATGGCCGAAGACGAATACGGGCCTTATCCCACGGCTTTCCCCTGCCACGCCATCAACTGCGACTTTTATACCGTCGCTCCTGCCGCCGGAGGGCTGAAGATTCCGGAAGGAACCTATACCCTGAATGAAAACTATGTCGCCGGAGCCTGCAGCTCCTATGATACCTGGGCCGCCTATTTCGACGAGGAGGAGAATAAAACGCAAATCGATTTCACGTCCGGAACCATCGCGGTTGCCTGGGAAGGCGATGGATACCGCATCACGATCGATCTGACGAAAGAAGACGGGGGCACCTATACGGGTACTTTTACCGGGAAAATTCAATTTGAGGACTATTCGTCCTACGCGCCGACCGCACCCGGCGCTCCGAAGAAGGGATTCGGCACCACGCACACAACCCTCCTGCCGTCGCGCAGGTAAGCCGTTTTTTCAGGAAGGCCCGGGACAATGTCCCGGGCCTTCCTGTTTTCGGGCCAGTCGGAATGTATCCCCGGTCTGCGAAACCAGTCCGGAACAAGCAGGCAGGACTCTCCGGCCGGAAAGCCCCGCTTGTGATATACGTGCGCCTGTCCGGCTGCAAGCCGTTCCACCGATACGATTACCGTGCCGGCACGGTAATCGTATCGGTCTCCCAAACCGTAATCGTGTCGGGTTCCATCACGGGAATCGTCGTTGTGTCGACCGCCTCGGGCGACGACCACGGCTCCTTCGGCAACTGCTGCTCGGTGGGCTGCACACCGTTGAGTTCCATATCCCGCTCGACCAACGACCGGAAGCTGTCGCGCCGTATGGCAGCCACGATGATGATGACGATCACCGCCACGACCACCAGAATTAAAATCAGTCTCTTAATCATCTCTATCTGTTTTCAAACCTTTCTCCGGTCTGTACCCCGGCTTGTGCGGCTGCAGGAAACTACTCTTCCTGCGCGGGTTTCTCCTCCTGAAGCAACTCGATCGAACGCATCACCACCTTGTCGACCGGATAGATATTGGCGTAAAATCCGTCGTCCTCGAGCGGCGTGTTGCGACCGATGTAAGCCCGCAGTTGCGCTTCGATCAGGCGGCGCGAACGGGCAATATCCCGGTAGCGCGGCGCCACGCCCTTGCGGGCAGCATAACGGACGAAGTCATCGACCAGTCCCTTATCGCTGTCGAGCAGCGCCTGCATTTCTTCGATCGTCTTTACGGCATTCAGCACCTCGCGCTTCCGGTCTGCGTACTCGATCGTATAGCGGTAGAGGATATTGCGACCCGCCACCTCGACGAAATAGGGCGTCACATCGGTCGTATCGGCCGGAATGAACAGATCCGGCATGATGCCGCCCCCGCCGTACACCACCTTGCCGCCCGGCGTCACGCGCTTGAGCGAATCGGCGAAATGGATGCTGTCGGCCGAGAAAAACTCGTTGTTCTCATAGCGTTTCCACAAATCCTCCTCATATCCCTCGTCGTCACCGATGGTGTACGGCTTCTGGATCGAGCGGCCCGTCGGCGTATAATACCGTGCCGTCGTGAGCCGCAGCGCCGAACCGTCGGCATAGGGGATCTGCCGTTGTACGAGTCCCTTACCGAAGGACCGGCGTCCAACAATCGTACCGCGATCGTTGTCCTGCAACGCCCCGGCCAGAATTTCGCTCGATGAGGCGCTCCCCTCGTCGATCAACACGACGACCTCCATATCCTGCGCCGAGCCGGTGCCGTCGGCATATTCGCGCTGCTGTTCATGGCGCCGATCCTCCGTGTAGACGATCAACTGCCCCTTGTGCAGAAATTCGTTGGCGATTCGGATCGCCTGGTCGAGGAATCCGCCCGTGTTGCCGCGCAGGTCGAAAATCAGTTTCGTGACGCCCTGGCCGCGCAAGCGGGTCAGCGCCTGCTCCAACTCGTCGTACGACGTGCGGCCGAACTGCGAAAGTTTGACGTAACCTATGCCGTCGGCAATGCGGAATGCCGACTCGATGCTCTTGATCGGGATCACGCCGCGCACCACCTCCACGTCCACCAGACCCGAGATTTCCTGCCGTTCGAGACCGAGTTTCACCGTCGTACCGCGCGGACCGCGCAACTTGCGGACGATTTTGTGCTGGGGTATCTTCTGTCCGGCAACCAGCGTATCGTCGATCTCGACAATGCGGTCGCCGGCCTTGACCCCGGCCTTATCGCTCGGGCCGGAGGGGATTACATTCAGCACGATCACCGTATCGGTCGCCATGTTGAACACGACGCCGATGCCGTCAAACTCGCCGTCGAGCGGTTCGTTGACCGCCTGCATCTCCGAAGCGGGAATGTAGACCGAATGGGGATCGAGTTCTTTGGTGATGAGGGGCAGCACATGCTCCACGAGCGAATCCATCGACACCGAATCCACATATTGACTCTCGATGAGCGACAGCGTATAATTGAGTTTATTGTCGGGCTGCGTCAGGCGGCTGAGCATGCCCCGGAGTTGTGACTCGGCGCTGTTGCGGCCCATGAACTGCCCCAGGAGCAGCCCCAGCACCACGCCCGCAGCCAGCAGCAGCGGAAAGAGGATCGTGTATTTCGAATTTTTGTACATCGGTTTATCGGATTATGCGTTGTTCCCGGCTGGCGGCAACAGATGCCGCACAGGTTCGCACCCCAGAATACGGAAACTATTTATTCTTGAACGTATAGGTCACTCCGACCGTCAGCAGCGTGCGGGTCTGCACGTCGAGATTCTGCGCCCGGTTGTAGTAAAGCTGGAAGCTAAACGTCGTGGAGAGGTATTTTGTTGCCTTGATGTCGATCGTATTTTCCCAACGGATCGTCGGGTGGATCGGCAACCGGGGTTTGGTCTTGATATTTTTGCCGTCTGCCTCCCATTTGGTGTAGGCCTCGCGGAATTCGGCGTAGTTGCTGATCTTGTTTTTCTGGCCGATGTCGGTGATCCAGCCGTAGAAAGAGAAGAGCGTCGTGCGGTAGCGCAGGAACTCCGATTTGCCGAACGTGCGGTCGAAATCGATCTGGATCGACGAACCGCCCTCATATTTCGACGTTTTGTCCGGATCCTCGATACCGTAAGAGAAACCGTTCGTTTTGCGGATCAGCGTGCTCTCGGCGAAGGTTCCGCTCAGGGCGATCGGCGAGAGGTTGACCACGATCGGGAATTTGGGCTTCGGACTTTTATAGGTGATACCGAACGAAACGTCGAGATAACCCGGCGTCATGAATTTGCTCTTGAGGTGTTCCTGCTTTTGTTCCGTGCGCGACTTGTACCCGTTGACGAACTGGCTGCGGAACTGAATAATCGAACCGTACGACCAGTTTTTCGCCAGTTTGAACGACGGCGCCACCGAGAACACGAATTCGTCCTGATTCTTGAACCAGACGCCTTCGCTGTCTTTCGAACCGTCGTCGTTCGTAGTCTCGACCTTCATCCGGTTATACCCCAGGCTGGCATTGAACTTGGTTTCGATCGAGAAGAGGTTCTTGGTGAAGACGTGCTTCAGGAAGAGTTTTGCTGTCAGGGCAATGGAGTTGTCACCGCCCGACACGCTGATCCAGGGGTCGTTATACGCCGTGAGACCGCCCTGCAGGCCGCCGCCGAATTCGAGATAGTTACGCTCCTTGCGGATGGCGGCGCGCTCGGCCTTGTAGCGGGCCAGGTTGAAATATTCGGTCTCGACCACGATTGGCTTCAACTCGTCCTGAAAGGTCACGTTTTCCTGCCGGGCGTTCACTTCGTCGATGGTGATCTGTGCGGCAACCGGGAGTGATGCGGCTAGAGCGGCAACCGATGCGACAAACCGGTAAAAATATTTCATATTGAGCAATTTAGAGATTATTTGAGTGTACAAATTTATGAAATTATTTACAAATCGATTATATTTGTTCGATAAAACCACGAATCAGATCGAATGAAATACTTTGGAGCACACGTCAGCGCGGCAGGCGGCACACAGAACGCACCGCGCAACGCACACGAAATCGGAGCCACAGGCTTCGCACTGTTTACCAAGAACCAGCGGCAGTGGGTGGCCAAACCGCTCACCGCAGCCGAAATCGACGCTTTCCGCCGGGCATGCGACGACTACGGCTACACGGCGGCGCAGATCCTGCCCCACGACTCCTACCTGATCAACCTCGGGCACCCCGAAGCGGAAGGGCTTGAAAAATCCCGTACGGCGTTCCTCGACGAGATGCGGCGCTGCGAGCAGTTGGGACTCGACCGCCTCAACTTCCACCCGGGCAGTCACCTGCAGCAGATCACCGAGGAGCAGAGCCTCGACCGGATCGCCGAGTCGATCAACATTGCGCTGGACAAGACGCGCGGCGTCACGGCCGTGATCGAGAACACCGCCGGACAGGGATCGAACCTCGGTTTCCGCTTCGAACACCTCGCATACCTGATCGACCGCGTGGAGGACCGCTCGCGCGTGGGCGTCTGCATCGACACCTGCCACGCCTTCGCGGCGGGTTACGACCTGCGCACGGCCGAAGCGTGCGCAGCCACATTTGCCGAACTGGACCGGGTCGTGGGATTCCGTTACCTGAAGGGAATGCATCTGAACGACGCCATGAAGATCCTGGGCAGCCGCGTCGACCGTCACACCCCGTTGGGCGAGGGGATGATCGGCATCGAGTGCTTTCGCTACATCGCGCGCGACCGGCGTTTCGACGGCATTCCGTTGATTCTGGAAACGCCCGACGAGGCACGCTGGGCGGAAGAGATCGCCCGTCTGAAAGCGTTTGCTGAAGAGAGCGCGTGAAAAGAGGCGGGGTCTTTACCCGCAAGCGGCCGGAAGATTTGATTGCAAGATAAACACGACCATCGGTTCACGCAGCGCTTGTTCTTACGGACTTGTTTTCTATCAAAGTCAAGGGTAGGCCAAACCCGAAGAATTCGAATCTGGTTAAACTTGAGCTGGTCTTTTTCCAGACAGATTATCCGCGCGTCACCAAAGTTCTCGACATCACAGGACAGTACAAGGACTGGGACGCCAAGTCGCAAACCTTTCGCAACGGCAGTCAGGACGCTTACTCCAAGAACCGAAGCCTGAGCGATATCTGCATGCGCTATCAGCGTGTTGCGGAAGAGTGGACGACATCCGGACGTTTGTGGTCTCCGGTGGAACAGGCTCACTGTTTCGATCGTCAGCAATCCGCGTCTCCAAAAGAAACCCGTATCCGGACGGTAAGTCAACTTATCAATGAGAGAGTTACGTATTTCGACAGTAAGGAGCGCATCAAAAACGGTCAGATTATTCTGAGCAGCAGCAATGCTCGGAAATATGAGAAATTCCATCGTTCGTTGAAAGCCTTTGTTTCGGCAGTCTACTGGAAAAGCCTGTCGTCCTATTTCTTCAAGGATATCGATACGAAATTTGTCAGCGACTATGCGTTTTATTTGAAGCGCCGAGGTGCGGAGAATGGCAACCAGGGATGCCTGGTCGGTCACTTGCGAATGCTGCGTGCTTTGTGCAACTATGCGGCGAAAATTGGAATGCCCGGAGCTGGCATTGCGGCTTTCGATCATTAGGGGATATGATCAAATGGCCGGAGACAACTTCTCGTGCCGTGTCGGCAAAAACGATCGCATTACTTGAAAACATCGATCGGAGTCTGTTTTCCGCAAAGGAGCAACTGCATCTGGATCTGTTCCTGTTCAGCTACTATACGGGAGGTATGGCTAATGTGGATGTGTGTAACCTCAACTGGGATTGCGTGCAGGAGGACAAAATCGTTTACGAGCGTATTAAGTCTCCGAAAACTGCCAAACCGCTTCTCATCCCCCAATCGAGGGCCTTGCTCCGAAAATACAAGGGAACGGGCCATGGAAATTATGTCTTCCCGGTCTTTACGCGCAAACACACCGATTCGGTAAAACGCTATACGCGAGTGAAGCAAATTTCGAAATTGGTTTCTAAAACACTCTCCAAAGCCTGCCGCATACTTAAGATCAAAGAGAAAGTCACCTGGTATTCCGCCCGCGGCAGCTTCATCTCACGGATGGTCGATGACGGGAATTCCCCGTATGCCGTAGCCGAGATGGCCGGGAACAGTCCGATGACGATCTGGAAGAGCTACTACAAAAATACCGAGCGGGAGAAGTTGGCCGAACGGATGAGGGCTGTATTATAGCCCCTATCATCATCTAACAAAACAAAGCGCAGGGATTTATTCTTGCGCCTTGTTTTTGAGTAAGTAGCTTCTAAACCACATTCCTGGGCGTACACACTTGGATGGAGCGCATAGGAAAGCAGAAAAATCAATACTATTCTTCTCATATTATCGTTTTCTTATATGTCGCCTGTCTAATAAGATGTAACTTCCAATTATAAATTAGGGCAATTCAATGTCTGGAGTTAGCATAACTTTATAAGTAAAGGACAAGCCTTTCCCTCCCTTGGGTTGATTCTCTCGATTAAAAAATCTGCTATACGGCTGACATTCCATCCATACGAGGAATTTATCTGAACAGGTTTTCCAAATACACCGATCATAAGAATTATTTAAACTCTGTTTATTTGATAAGTATACTTGCTTAGGAGTTCCTTTGTGATAGATAATACTTCCGATATATATCTTTATTGGAGTCAAAGTAGTCGTTGTATCACTGACTTCGTTATCAAAATGCACACCAACTGATACGACAATCTCCAGAGAATCGGTAATGCATTTACACGGGATTTCTATCTTCAATCGTTGCCGAGACTCATTAACCGGAATAAGCAAAGGATATTGATCTGAATTCGATTGCTCCTGCCCACAAACCTTAGCTATCAATATTGTAAACAGGATAAAAAGAATAAGTCTGGTTTTCATCGTCTAAAATTTGGGTGAAATTTTGATAAAATAGATTTTATTTTGCCCCCTCCATATGGAACCGGCAAGGTTCGCATATTGTTATAGGCTCCTGTGCTATTCACATAAGCACCAGTTTGAAAATTATTGATCGCCTGCACCATTGAAGGTTGTGAATATCCGTCCCATTGCAAACTGCGAAATGCAGATTCATAAGCCTGTCCAGCTGGAGTATCTTGTCCCATAGGAGTCATAGAACCTCCGCCACCATTGTCAAAGCTCCAATTTGTTGCAACAGAATTACCAAAAACCATTGCTTCAACTTCATTAAATACAGATCGGCCTCCTTGTCCTAACTCATGTTGCACCCCGTGAAAAAACTCATGGGCTGCTGTTTCAATATTTGCAAAGTTTACAGCACCTCCGAACTTCCCAGCGAAAATAGTTCCTCCGCCATCCATATTTCTTCTGAATGCACCCGCAGCAGCATCAATGCTCGAATTTTGATTCAATACATTAAAAGCGTTCTCGGAGCCAATAAGTACGTCCATCATTGTATTACCACCATTGGCATAAACAGCATTTAAATTTCCAACCATATTGGCAACAAACGAATTTGTTCCTTTGTACTCCATATTGGCAGTGTAAAGCATTTTTTGGTCATTACCATCGTCATCTTGATAGTAGATCCAGACCCCTCCCCATTCGGGTCAATAAATCGTACCGGATTATTAAGACAGTACGCGTAGGGCGATACAGGATGATAACCGTATGCCAAATCTACAGAAAATAATGACGCTATGCAAATAATCGCTGTCATAATAAATAATCGTTTTCTTTTCATAATAGTAAAGTTTTGAGTGGTTTAAATTCTGGTTATAGTTTTATTCCTCCGGTTTCTTCGAGTATTTTCTTCGCCTCTTCGTTTTTCCGATCGAGGCGCTTGAAATACTCATCGTCGAGTTGTTCCCATCCTTCAGCAAGGATGCCCGTATTGAGTCGATGAGAGAATAATTATAATAAGGACGAATAATCAAGCCTCCACTTTTTCTCGTTTTTGTGCTGCTTTAGGGTTCGGAGTATTTTTCCTTACGTCGGTCAGGGAGGCGACTTTCACCCAACCGCTTTTCACGTTTTTCTCCAGCTTCATCTTGAGCATGTCGCGTATCTGCTCGGGGCTGTCCGACACATCCACGTCCCGCTGCAACGGCTCCATGCGGCCCGTCGAGAGATTCGCCACGTAGAGCACGTAGGCCGGGTAGTCGCCCGTCTGCTCCTTGTTGGTTTTCCAGACCATGAATTTCTGCACCATGATCTTTTCGCCGACCGTCTTGCGATACACGTCCCGGAAGAGCAGCTTGCTTTTGGGGAGTTCTGCAGACGGCGTTGACACCGCTATGGGAGCCGTTATATAAGGGGACATGAAATGCTCGATCTGCGTCAAGCGCACATCCTCCGCGTCGGCCTTTTTGTCGTCACGGATACGAACGAAAACCGGGGCGATGAATTTCACCCCTTCGACCATGCCGGCGATGCGGTAGGTCCCCTTGTCGATCTCCAGCAGCGTATTCATCTTCGGACCTGACTCCGTCTCGAAAGAGAGGTCGCCGACTGTGATCTCGATCACCGTCTCGGGCCGCACCATGCGGAACGCCACCAGGTTCGAGTCGGTCTCGATATACTCTGACGGTAGTACCCGCTTCGAAAGCCGGTCGAACAACTCATGCCTCAATTTTTCGTTCAACCCGCTGCCCACGCGTCCCGTAATCTGGTAGCGGCCCTCGCGGGGAATCAGGGCCAGCAGCAGCGAGCGCACCTGCCCCTTTTCGGTTCCGACGCCCTCCGAGAATCCGACGACCACGGCGTCGATAGAGTGGCGCGGCTTGATCTTGTAAACGAAGGGCAGGTCGCTCCGGACGACCAGTCCCTCTGAATGCTCTTCGGCGACCCACTTTTCGTATATCCCGGAAACCTGCTGCGGGCTTTTCGCAACCTTCATGTCTACCTCATGTACCAACTCCCCGCCGCCGAACACTGCATGCAGCTTGTCCCACGTTTCGTTGAAGTGCTTGCGCCACGGCTGGCCGTCCAACTCAACAATGTCATAGACGGCCAAGTGGAGCTTCCCGATGCGTTTCTTGTCGGCCAGCACCGACAGCAAGTCGTTTACACGGCCCCGCTTCTCCTCCAGATCGACGTATATTTCCGCGCCGAACATCCCCTCCTCGATACCGGCGGCGGCGATCAGCCGACCGGCTTCCTCGATGCAGGGGATGCCCCGCCGGACGCGGCCCGAACGGTTGATCGTGACCGTCGTACCGTGGTCGTGGACAATCATCGCATACTCCCCGTCGTACTTGCGCGTCACATAGAACCGATCCCCGGCCATACGGCTCTCGATCTGCCGCTGGTCGATAGGGATGATGTGCTTGAGGAAATCTTTCTTGTAGGCCAGCGCCTTGCCCGCAGTTTCGGGGTCGACCGCATCGACTCGGCCCTCCTCGTAGCCGTGCATGGCCCTGAGCCTGTCCTCGTAGAGTTTCATGATATATGGCTTTTTTTACTTGCCGCCCGTCACTCCGATGGTTCTGCCTCGTGATGAAGCTCGCTTCGTCGGAGGCAAGAAAAACGTAGACAGAAGCCACCTCGACGGGACATCGGCCCCTTCGCACGAATAGGCGGCGGCTACCGCGCGGGCGATGCCCGAGTCGCCGCCCATTACGAGTCCTCTGCGCCCCTTCAGGCGTCCCAGGCCGCAGTAACTCTCCTCACCGGTATCGGGGCGGGGGCATTTTTTGTTCGACGCCCGGCGCGGGCTGCCGCTGCTTCGGGAATTTTCCGGTGTAATACGTATCGACCGGATTATGTAATTCTTGTTTTTAATGATTTCACTTATTTTATTGTTTCCTAAATATCAAGCTATTTCCCGCTCAGCCCACCCGTGATGCCGTATATCTCGCCGGTAATATAGCTTGCCTCGGATGATGCGAGGAACACATAGATGCCAGCCATCTCGGCGGGTTGTGCAGCTCGTTCGAGCGGAGTATCTGCTCCGTGCCGGGGAATGTCCTCGTCGGGATTTCCGCCTGAGACTTCGAGCGGCGTCCATGTCGGCCCAGGGCATACGCTGTTCACACGGATACCTTTGTCGAGCAGATACTTCGACAACGCCACGCCGTAGGCCGTAACGGCCGACTTCGACGCCGCGTAATCCAGCAGCAGCTTGTTGGGTGTGTAATATTCGGCCGAGGCGGTAATGATGACCGATGCGCCCGGAGGCATAAGCGGCACGGCGGTCTGGGCCATGAAAAGCGGTGCATAGACGTTCACTTCGAACGTGTGGCGCACCTGTTCCGGGGTGATTTCGGCGATGTCGGTCGCCGCCTGCTGCACGCCCGCATTAAGCACGAGAATATCCAGTCCGCCCAGCCGTTTATATGCCTCCTTGACGATTCGTCGGCACGTTTCGACGTCCCGAAGATCACCCGGGAGCATCGTCAGTTCCGAACCTTCCCCTTTCAGAAGACTTGCGAGCGAATCGGCATCCGGCTGTTCTTCGTAGAGGTAGTTGATCGCCACCTCGGCGCCTTCGCGCGCGAAAGCAATGGCCACGGCGCGACCGATGCCCGAATCGCCGCCTGTGATGAGCGCTTTGCGGCCTTTCAGCCGCTCATGCCCCGTATAACTTGTCTCCCCGCAGTCGGGGATGGGGTTCATCCGGGATTGAAGACCCGGTGCATCCTGTTTCTGCATCGGAAATTCCCCGTTATGGTATTTATTTGCAGGATGCTGAATATTACTTTTATCCATATCTCAATTTATTTTTAATTTGTAATAGCTTCCTCGGAGAGTCCCTTCATCTCGATATCTGTCAAGTGCAGGATCAGGCAGTACTTGTCCCCGTCGATCCGCCCCTCCAGGAATCCCCGGTAGGGCTGGCCCCCGCGATTCAGCAGAATCGGCTTCGTTCCTTTCTTTCCGGCACCGATCATCACCATTGCGTCCGCTTCAGACAGTTCCTTTGCCATGTTGTAGAGAAAATCGAACGTTGCACCGTTAATATGCCGCAGCTGGTAGTTACGCGAAAAAATAAAGCGCCGCAGGGCCTCCCGTCGGGGAAACATGCGCCCCGACCACCCGAGCGGAACCCGCGCGTTCACGTTGCCCGGCACTTTCCTAAGATCGCGCCGCTCACGCTCCGTGCCGTCGGGGTTCATTACGACTTGATAAAGGTTGACGTGATAGACAATTTCGTAGTTCCGATCCACAAAGATGCGCCGTGTGCGCCGCAGTTTGCGGCCCGTCAGCTCCATGTCCACGTCAGGGTCTTCCACGACCATATCCCCCGCAAGTTTGTACAGGTCGTAGTCCCGCAGGCTCCGGTTCATTGCGGCCGTGGTCTTGATGACCCGCACCCCGACCGGTTCCTCCCCGCTGGGCAGAACCCGCCGCAGGGTGCTTGGCACGGGCTGCGCATCGAACGCGACCTGCGCATTCCGCTTGCGGTCATTGGAGATATGGATAGCTCGTATCATCGTCAGAACATAGCAAAATCGACCTCATCGGTCTCGGTATTCTCATCGTCCGGATCCTCATCGATGTATCCCGGTTCGTCGTAGCCCAGCATTTCGAATTGGAGGCGCTGGCCGATCAGCAGGAACAACTCTCCGTCCGCCGCAAGGACAAAGGCAGGAAACCCCTCGCAGCCCTCGGTGTAGCAGTAGGAAAAGGTGTAAATGTTCTCCCCGACAGTCCGGAGGAGTTCCTGGGGGGCATCCGAGAGCGCATAAAAGTCGGTGATGTTGTGGTTCAGGTATTCTTCGTCCGAAACCTTCTGCTGGAGGACGATTTCCGTGTTGAAACTCGACGGCAGCAGCTTGGCGGGCTTCCCGTCCGGGGTCACGGTTTTCAGTTCGCTCCGCTCGACCCACTCCCCGCGCAGGTTGAGCAGCCCCACGGCCGTTCCGCCGCGCGGAATGATGACCCGCCCGGTTTCATCGGCCGAGACCACCTCGCACGGCTCGCCCGCATCGTCCGTGGCTTCAACCTCCGTCCAGCCGTAGAGCTTGCGGCGGTCGATCTTCTGCGGGGAGGCTTCGTATTTCTTGCGCCTGATTGAAAAAGTCAGATTCCGGGGCATAATTCATCCGTCCGGATAGTACCGGACAGATTAATCAATGCAAAAAAGAGTCCAAACCGATAACATGTGGCGGCCATACGCTTTTACATAATCCCGTTATACTTCCTTTTCACCTCATATCTACCAATCCTCTTCCGATAAATATAATAGGGACACACATTGCAACGTTTATAGAGTGTGAAAAATGCAACTCTTTTCAAAAAAGTCCTCTGGTTCGAAAAGCGGGGCCACTTCGAGATCGACTATTTCGAGGTTGGGGACGTACGAGGCCCAAATACTGTGCATCCGGTTGCTCATATCTCCGTAAAGCTCGTAGTTCGAGGAAAAGGTGACGATACCGTGTTCTTTGATGGTATCGGCGATCTGGAACAGCGCATCACCCATCTTGACGTACTTTTTTGCCAGCCGGTTTATGGCGATCGCACAGCCGTCGTTGTTTGATGCCACGATAATAGGCTTTCCGTACAGCCACGGCTGCACGGACTCCTCGCAGGAGCAGTAGAAAGAATTTCCGTCTGCGAGGCCGACCATCTGCCGGGGATTCAGGGGCAGAAGCTTTTGGCTCATTTCGAGCCTCCTTTCTTCAACCTTAGCTGCCGGATGGAATGGGTGACGATACCCCAGAGCAGGCGTTCATTATCGTCGGTGATGCGGAGCGGGGCGTAATCCTTGTTGTCGGGCATCAGCCAGACCTCTCCGTTGTCGCGTACCTCGACGTATTTCATGGTGAAGCCGTCGGGCGTGACGCATACAGCCAGGTCGCCCCACCGGGGTTCGAGCATCCGGTCGACGATCACCGAATCGCTGTCCTCAATGTCGTCGTCGATCAGGGAAATGCCTTAACCTTCCCGAAGAAAGTGCTGACCGGATTGGGGATCAGCTCCTCGTTCAGGTCTATGAGCCCCTCGACGGGGACGTTGCTTTCGGGAACCAGTCAGCTCGGAGGGCCCGCCGCTCGAACAACATGGGCAGCTCCTTCTGCGGCAGGCGGCGGATGATGCGGGTGCGTCGTTTCTTGTACCGGCGAACCTTGACGATGACCGTCACGATCCCGAGCACTTTTGCTTCGGTATCGCCGTCGACCGGAACCGTTTCGTCCGTTCCGCCCCCGTCGAGCCACACCTCGCGGCCCCGTTTGCGGATGTATTTCAGAACCCGCTTGCCGCAGACCTCGCAGAGCGCCAGGTCGCCGGAGCGCGGTGCAAGGCTCGTGTCGAACAGGATCCTATCGCCCTGCTCCAGTTCTTCCTCGACCAGATAAAAATCCCGCACGCGGGCATAGTAGGTCGCACCCGGATTGAGTATGAGAACTTCGTTCAGGTCGATGCGGTCGCCGATATAATCCGTGGCCGGCGAGGGGAACCCTGCTGGGATTCCTTCGCTCGCGTAGGGCACGGAGCTGACTTTCGACGTGACGAGTCCGTATATATCGAAATGACTGTTCATAGGTACGGTTCTGGCGCAGGGGTACTGTGGCAGCACGCAATGTCTTGGACATTGTGTAGTCATTTCAACAATATTTAAGTCGGTAGTAGTTCGGCGTTTGCCGGATGTGTAATAAATATAAAGTTGCGTCTTATCCTCAGTACCATTCTTGCGGAGGCTACATGTAATAGGAACAGAAAATATCGTGCCTATGTTGCATGGAGAGGCGGTTCAGGCGAGGATAGCTGTCAATGCATAAACTTTCTTCGGGCAGGTACACTGAATACCTTTGGATGTGTCGGAGCAGAACGCCGAAAGTGTTCGTACCGGATCTTTGAGCGAACACACCATCATTTAAGAAAATGCTGGTAAAACTTTTATAATATGAATGAGATTAGAAGCATTTTTTCGTATATTTGAGTATAAACCTAAGTATTATGCGTCGAATACTTTTGTATGTTCTCTGTACTTTGCTCTCAACGAGTTGTTCTACATTCTCTGGAATACCACAAATTATTATTCATGCGGAAGAATTAATGCCACAGAATCCTGATAGTGCTTTATTTCTTCTCGGCTCTCTCAACACCGAGAATATCCATTCACAAAAGATCCGCGCGAAATATGCCCTTGTTTATTCCCAGGCACTCGATAAAAATTATATTGACGAGACAAATGATTCACTAATTACTATTGCCGTCAAATACTATAAAAAACATGGGAATATAAAAGAGAAGTTCATGTCATTGTATTATCTTGGACGTGTACAATATAATGCAGGACATTATACCCGTGCAATGTTATCGTATATGGAGGCAATTCCCTTAATAGAACAATTGGATGACGATTACCTATCGGGGCTTTTTTTTCTCAGATAAGCCAGATATATGCCAATAATTTCGAGTATGCGAATTCCTTAAATGCAGCCGAAGAAGCTTATAAGTATTTTTTACGAACAAAATATGTTTCTCATCAACATTATGCTTTGTTGGATATAGGGTTGGCATACGCAAATAATGGACAGAAGGATAAAAGCATTGATATTCTGAATCAGGTCGTTCAACTTGCCCGGCAAAACGCCGACACAATTTTGTTGGCTTCCTGTCTGAGTAATCTTGCTTTGCAATCGATCGAATCGAGAGAGTGTAAAAAAACGAAACAACTTTACAACGAAAAATCATCAGTTCTTGGTGAACCATTGGATATAAGAGATAATGCTTGTATGGCCTATGTTTATGCTTTGGAAAGTAAAAGAGACAGCGTTAGTTATTATATGAATAAAGCATGGCCTTTGGCTTGCGACAAACTTGATAGCGTTGCGCTTTTCTTCCGTTCGTTCCAAATTGAGAAGGTAAGGGGAAATTATCGATCAGCACTTGAAAATCTCGAAAAAAGCGTTCAGATCAGGACAGTGTAGTACGCGAGACACTTCAGCAATCTGTGGTTACAGCGCAGAAAGATTATTTCCTCAACCTTTCTGATTTTAGGGCTTTCAAACTCAAAACTGAAAAACGATTATGGATCTTGGCTTTATCCTTCCTTATATTCATTGTAAGAGTTGCCATTACCTATCTCCATCGGAGATTACAACAGAAAAATCTGGAGATCAGTAAATACATGAATATGACCTTTGAGATTCAGGATACCCTACGAAATCATGACACACAGATGTCGCAATTAATCCAGCGCCTTTTCAATGATAAATTCGCTCTGAGCGTGCGCGACCCCTGCGGCGATCTTATTCAGCACGGTTTTATTGCGGGCGTCGTCCCGGTCGAGGTAGTAGCAGTCCGAAATCAGAATAGGCTCCCTAGCGAACGAACCGGTGACGGGATCGTAGAAATTCCGGAAAAAAGTCTGCACGGCGATAAGTCCCTGCCGGTCGATGCGGTCGGCTTTGTATTCCGTGAGATCGACCTGGTAGAAGGTCATTCCGAATGCAGACTTCAGGGCTGCGACCTCATGCGGATGCCGCATCACCCAGTCGGCGGCCAGCGTGCCGAAGACCAGGGCACAGCCTGTGCCGTGCGCGAGCAGTTGTTCGTACGGGAGTGTATGTTCTTCGGATTCTACCATCACCTCTTTCTGGATGCGCAGCAGTCCTTGCAGGCCCTGTTGCGAGAGCGCATAGACTTTCAGGTCAACCCGCTCTTCCTCGTGTTCCATCGTAAGTGTGTAGCCGAAGATGGGGCGAAGTCCGGCATCATCGCAAACCTTTTGCAGGTTGAGTGTCACGGCCAGGGTATTACGGTCACAGACCCCTAAAGCCGTATGTCCCAGATACCGCACCTTGCGAACCCAGTCGGCAAGCGCTCCCGAGCTGTTGAGCAGCTCAAAGGGCGTGTGTACCCCGAGGTTGACAAACTCGACGTCGAGCCGACACGGCTGCCGTCGACCGACATATTTAAGCAGGTTGAAACGGAACTCTTCGTGCAGGTCGTAGTAGTAGAAGTTCTTTCCGAACGGGAACGCGACATAGCGGATACCTTCGTCGATCAACACCTGCACATCTTCCGGGAGGTTGAAGCGCACCTTGCTGCCTTCGACTTTGAAGATGGACTCCAAGCCCGCAAGATCCGCGAGGTACATACGGCCCAAGTCGTCTATCTCTACCACTTCCTCATCGATTCGGCGGTAAACTATCTTGTTGGCATCGAGCCATTGCGTCAGCTCTTTCATACTCCCTGTATCTTGCGTAGTTTGTAGTCGAGAGGCTGCACCAGGCCATGTGCGAAAATCTCCCGAACGTCGGCCTCTGTCAGCTCCTCCCAGTCTTTGGTCGGATCGGCGATGTCGGCAACCCGCACATCGAAATAGGGGCGCAGTTGAGAGATGGTTTTCTTCGTAGCTTCGACGGCATCCCCGTCATAGCCGACGATGACCTGCCGGACGCCTTTCCATTGGAGTTTGTAAATCTGGACGAGGGATATTTTTTTGCCGAAGGTGGCGACCGGCACCATGCCGGGATCGTCATAGAGATCGAGCGAGCGTGTGAGTGCCACCACGTCGAAAATGCCCTCGGTGAGTACCACTGTATGCGTCACACCGGCCTCGATGGCGTCGTAATTATACAGGAGCTTGGAAAATTCGTTCTCCGTGGAGTTCCGGTAACGCAGGATCTTGTATTCTCCCGTACGTTTTGCCCGCCGGTTGTGTGCGTCGATCTCTGCTTTGGGCCATACATGGCGGGCGACGTAGCCGACCGTGTCGCCGTCATCGAGAACCGGGAAGATGACGTAGTCCGTGTAGCGGCGGTTCAGACGCCCCGTGTCACCTGCGGGGAAACGTTCGTAATCGTCATAGGTGAACCCTCGAGCTTTGAGGTACGGATGTGTGAAACGGCGACGGTAGAAATCCGGTAACTCAACCACCGAGAGCGTGTCATCGATCTCCTCCTGGAATGGAGGTGTCAGCCACAAGGAGGTCGCAATCGGAGCCTCTGGATCGGCGGTTACCGAGGGCAGCAGATCCATGCGGCCGAGATCCTGCAAGAGCTGTCCGAGGGTGGAGGTCGAATGGCCGCACGAGAAACAGTGCGCCATGAAGGGCTGCTTGCGGTCGGTCGGCTCCCCGACGTAAATGCCGTACTTACCGCCCTCCTTACCGCAATACGGGCAGCGCGGAGCTATGAGATTTCGGCCCGTGCCGTCGCGGCGTGCTCCCAGCTCGCGGGCAAGTTCGGAAATGAGACGTTCTTTATCGGTACTTTCGATCTGCATATAAATCAAGTAGGCGTTTTATGCAGCAGATGATTGAAAGAAAGTTGTTATCTCTCCATTTCAATATCTATTTCAGCGTTGAATTAATTAGGTAAATTCCGGAAAATGAAAGAAAAATCGTTATATTTGATATCAAATTGACATGAATCAAAAAATATAATCCCATGAAAACCTTGACTTCTCTAATTCTTCTTACAACAACATTATTGTTCCCATTTTCTGGAATATCGAAAACTCCGAAGGGAGTCATTAAAGAGGCTGTAACTTGTTATGTCATTCATGCGGATAATCTTTATGCCGACAAGATCGAGCAAGTACAGGATTCATTGGCAAAAATTTCAAACAAATCGGACGAACGTTTTTTGGGCGCTCTTTTAGGATTGGCTTGCAATTTTGTAGCTGGTAAGATTGTAACTTCGGCCCAGGGTGCAGCCACAAAAGCGCTGGAACAGTCTAAAGCGAGATTTACGGCAGAATGGAACGTTGCGGCAAAAAAGGACTACTTCTACAATAACATCTCGACGAATGGGTATATGGACTTGAGGGGGTTGAGCTTTAAAGGATTTCGCGTTGTTAGAGCTGTTCCGAACGCAGACGATACCAAAATCGACACGGCATTTTATCTGTCTTGTCGTTTGGACCCCACAAAATTGGTGAACTTAGTGAAGAACTCAACCTTCGGTCTGATACTGGATACTTTAAAGCTCGATTTATCTAAAACGAAAGCGAAACTACCCAAAGAGCGCAACTTTAATTTGGATATAACAATAAAGGTGTTGGCATCATGGGCGACCAAGAGCGCGACCTATTATAAGGATCAGGAACTGGGCGTTTTTCACATCACCTTGCCAATCTCCAAGGAACAAGCAAAGGGTTCGATATATGTTTGTACCCAAAATATCATTAGCGGCAGTTCATTCACCATTCCACGTTCGTACAGCGGTTCCATCACAGAGAATCTGGATAACGGACGCAAGCGCACGACCGACCTTTGGGGACAGGGGGAATATACGATCGACGTTACAGTAAAAGAGCAGACAGACACCAAGAATACCATGCGCGATTTGCTGTATGAATACCTTCAGGAAGTAAATAAAATGGCCGGAACGACCGCCTCCGGATACGTAAAGGAACATACAACATTCGAATAACAAGCTATTAGGAATCGTGCTATAGATTTCGAGAGTAAATAGGCAAATATGCAGCTCAGGACCATAGGTTTAATTTTCTCTTTGTTATTGGTTGATAACGTCTTCTGCCAGAGCCAGACATCTCAGCCAGATGTCGCCGATTCCTTGTACTGCATAGGCATAGATAACTATAATAAGCATAATTATGCGAATGCCATCCTTTGCTTCCGAAAATGCGATTCTTTGAATAAATCCATCCAACGATCTTTGCCTTACTTGTGTAACAACGCAGATCATTGGGTTCAATATCTATCCCTTAAAAACCAACAAATAGACGAAGAAAATTACGAATATAACCCCGAACATATTCCGTTTGACTGCAGAATTTTATCAGCCATATACCTCAATATAGTCATGGCTGGCGAGATCTACGACAAGGAAGAATATGTATCTGCTGCAGAACATTATAAAGAGTGTGCAGAATATGGTGAAACAGTTTTAGGCAACGACCATTATTTTCCTCTTTTAATGTGGGAAATGGTTGGTAATTGTTATTCTTTATGTTCGAATTGGGATTTGGCTCAGAAAAATTATTTGCATTGCGTAAAAATAATCACCCAACGCTATAATTTCAGTTGGTTGGATTACGCGAATATCCTCTATAATTTATCCGACACTTATATCCATAAAGATGATTATATCAGTGCCTATGTATTTTGTCTTGAGGCATATCTCAATTATTACTTCACATTGGGTGAAGATCACGAATATTCAAAGACGATCAAAACAGATCGATTGCTGCAGGTCGAAGAGCAATTTAAAAAATCCGTAGACAATAATGGGGCTGAGACTATACATCGTGCCATCCAAATTGCAGAATCGAATCTGCCTCCCAATAGCCCTGTCATTGCTAACTTATACTTTCAATTAGGCAACGAATATGTGAAAACCCCGTCCTCTTATCAAGATGGGTTAAGTGCTTATCTGCATACTCTGGATGAAATTCCAGAACAATATGACCCTAATAATGCTGATCGAGCAATGATAATGCACAATATTGCAGCAACCTATGGAAAAATGGAGCAGAATGGCGAGGCGATTCGGTTTGAGGATCGGGCTTTATCTTTGATAAAAAATACATATGGCGAAAAAAGTTTTGAATACATAAATGCTCTTGATGCTCAAAGTAATTTTTTTTCTGGTCTGGGAGAGGAGCAAAGAGCTTTAGATTGTTCGGTTTATGCACTTCAATTAGGTTTTGAATTGTTGCAAAACATTGTATCATTAGAGCAACAACCCGACACAGCTTGGATCGTAGAATTTTTAACCCTTTACTCACGAGTTTACGAAGGCTATTTAGGATGTGTTTATACAATTTATGGCTCAGCTAAGATTACTCAAGATAATTTGGTTTCTATAATTGATCAAACCGAAAAGATTCTTGATTATTACAGGGCGGGTAAAGATAATCATGAGGGTGATCCGCAGGTCATTACTGAAATTCGTCGAGGTTATGCAGCCATTGCGACTAATTTAGCCAACTTCTATCTATTTTATGAAAACTTCGAGAAATCCAAACTGCTACTCGATGACGTCTTATCGATTAAGGATCTTTCGGATGAGCAGAAATGTTTTTCGTTGTCAGCAAAAGGAATTTTACTCCAAGCTATGGGCGATTTCACAGATGCATTAGATTATAAGCTACAATCTGCAACAATATACCAAAAAATATATTCCAAATCGTTACATACGTTAGGTTTGTTAAATCTATCCATTGCCGAAAGTTACCGAATGGCCGGTAACTGGCAGCTTGCCGGTAAATATTTGTCGAAGGGATTTGAGCTTCACAGAACATATATTCGGCAGCAATTCGCTTGTTTGACTTCAGGTCAGCGCATGAATCTTTGGGCGAGTCGAAAGTTTGACATCTTGAACTATATACGGATGGCATACGAGTCTGATAATAAAAATCCGTTAATGAATTGCACGGCATATGATGCAGCGTTGTTATTAAAAGGATTGTTGTTAAGTTCGGACATCGAATTATTCTCCCTGCTACGTAAGAGTAATGATACCGAAATCCTACACAATGTAGAACGAATGCTAAAGTTGCAAGTAAAAATCGATCGGCAGAGTCAATTACATTTATCTCGTGAGGAGATTGCTGGGATGCTGCAGGATATCTATGAAACAGAACGAAATCTTCTTGCTAAGTCCAAAATATATGGCGATTATACGAGTTTTTTACATACAGATTGGCGCGATATTGCTGCAACATTAAAGCCGAACTCTTATGCTGTAGAGTTTATCAATATTCCATTAATTGATAAGGATCGGTATATTGCATTTATATTAGGCTACGGTTGGTCTTCACCCAAATGTGTAGATTTGGGTGAAGCAAATGATTTTGCGAAGTATGTCACCCAAAACGATGCGATATACATCTCAAACGAGTTATCCGGGAAAATATGGTCTCAGATCATTGAAACAGCACAGGTTAAAGAAGGGGACAATATCTATTTTTCTCCCGATGGGGTTTTTCATCAGTTGGCGATCGAATACCTGCCTACTGAAGATGGGCGTGCTATGAGCGAAAAATACAACATTGAACGTCTCTCCTCGACTAAAGAACTGTGCTTCCGGGAGCAAAACCGCAAAGAAACATCGGCGGTCTTGTATGGTGGTCTGAAATACAATCTCGACACCGACGCTATTATTTCTGAAAGTCGCAAATTCGACAAATCTTCGAATATGCGTGGGGATAACTTCTTCACGAGGTTTTTCTCTGGTAAAGATGCCGACTCTGTGATGCGCAGTTCGTTAAAATATCTGCCCGGAACGCTTATTGAAGTGGAAAATATCTCTTCAACACTGAATGATAAAGGAGTGGAAATTAAAAAATACACTGCTGAAAATGGGAATGAAGAATCGTTCAAAGCCTTGTCAGGACATACGCCTCAGATAATTCATATAGCCACGCACGGATTCTACCTGCCTCCGACCGAAGCCGAACTTTTGTCGAAGCAACAACAAGTCTCGTTCCTGTCCTTTACCGACGATCAGAAAACAAATGTTATCGATTACTCTATGAGCCGAACCGGACTTCTTTTTGCCGGCGCACAGGCCGCATGGAGCGGTCGGCCGCTCCCCGAAAATGTGGATGATGGCATTCTGACAGCAAAAGAAATCAGCCAGCTTGATCTGAGAGATGTTGATTTGGCTGTTTTGTCAGCTTGCCAGACAGCCCTTGGCGAAATCACAGGAGACGGCGTTGCCGGATTGCAGCGAGGTTTCAAAAAAGCAGGTGTAAAAACTTTGGTTATGAGTCTCTGGCCTGTTGACGATCAGGCAACCCGTATTATGATGACCGCATTCTACAAAAATTTGACATCGGGACACTCTAAACGCGAAGCATTCAATTCTGCAATGCTTGCTTTGCGTAATTATGAGGCCGAGAGTGAAATTGAGGTAGACGATACCGATCAACAGAAAATATATGACGAAACAGCCGACGAT
This sequence comes from Alistipes sp., assembly GCA_048465795.1. Taxonomy (GTDB): domain Bacteria; phylum Bacteroidota; class Bacteroidia; order Bacteroidales; family Rikenellaceae; genus Alistipes. Next base: position 105,553 of record DBFWKV010000050.1, on the reverse strand, counting down.
TACGTATATCCCAAAAAGATTATTCACGAAAAGCGGAAACCATATACTGATCCCAAATATTGGGCAGCATTCATTATGTTGGATTGATAACTACCTAATGCCATTTTTTCTGCACCTTTCCCAAAAGGAGATTTAAAGATTCAAATTCATCGTCCTCTTCACGTCGTAAAACACCTCGTTGTCATAGTCCGTTGCGATCTTTATGGTGTCTCCCTTCTTGAAAAATCGGCTCTTGGCGATGTGCAGGCGCATGATGTCCTCTTTGCGCTCGGCCGAGGACTGGTTCAGGGAGATCAGGTGCGTGCAGGGCCTCGCCAGACCCTTGGCCTCGGAGCAGTTATATTCAGTCAGCACGTTACGCTCATCGTTGAGCCACTCCCTATCCTCGATCGTGGACTGGTAGGTCACTACCATCCATACGTTTTCATCGGCTGCAAGATCCTTGAGATCGTTCGCTACAGCAATGCGCTTGGAGCGCTCGTGTTCGGCGTTCCACACTCGGCGGCTGGCATCTGTCAGCAGATCCATCGAATCGATGATCACGATATCGGGCTGGCGGGCGTTGACCTTGCGGTATTCGGCGATCCCGTTTTTGATGTCGAGGGTCGACACCCGGGCATTGAAGCGCGGGAAGGAGCGCACGGTGATGCTCCCGGCATACTGCTCTACCAAGCGTGTGAGCCGCTGCAGCTCCCCTTCGGGGAGTTTTCCCTGCTCATAATAGTATGCGTTGCGGGAGATCATGCCTCCGGAGTAGGCATTCAGGGCCTCCTCCTCGGAGCCTTCGAGCTGGAAATGCAAAACATGGAGTCCGTCGTCGATGTCGGCACGGATGCCGATATGCTTGGCGATATGACTCTTCCCGACGCCTGTCGATGCGAGAAAACATGTTAGCTGTCCGCGCAGACTGCGGCCGTTGTTCAGGGCGTCGATGTAGGGAATGTAGAAGCGTGTAACCTGCGGCACGTTGGAACTGGCTTCTTCTTGCTCGCGGCGGCGATTCTGCTCGTAACGCTCGGTAAAGGTGCGTGCCACGTCCACGAATGACGAGGATTTGAGGGTGAAGCCCGCAAGCCACTCGGCATATCCACGCAGCACCTGCTCGCGTTTCAGCTCGTCAGGCATCGATGCGGGATTCTCCATTCTCCTTTACGATCAACAATTTGTGGGGATAGCTCTCGGCCACGGCCCCGTGTGAGACTACAAGCGCCGTCACGCCGAGGCGGTTGAGTGCCGCGAACACGCCGGCCAGGCCGTCAGCATCCATGGCGTCGGCGATCTCGTCGATGCACATCAGGTCGAAACCTTTGCCGTCGTCGCAGTTGCCGTTTACGAGTCGCTGCATGGCGACGATCGAGGCGAGATTGACCCGTGCCCGTTCCCCTTCCGAGAACTTGCCGAAGCTCCCGGCATCCAGCCCGTCCCGAACGATCGACACGGAGATCTTCTCCCGCACGGCACCGTTTTTCAGGGCCGTGTATCCCGAGAAATTCACACGCAGGTCGGAACCCAGATCGGCAAGCACCTGGTTCATCATGGCTCCGAGAGCGGCGATCTTGGTATTTGCCAGGTAGGACTTAAACTGCATGAACAACTGTTCCTGTGCGGTTAAGGCTGTTAGCCGTCCTTCCGTCTCGGTTTTTACCGAGAGTACCTTGTCGGCCTGTGCGCGATAGTTTTTGAGCGACGTTCGCAGCGAGTGGATAACTTCCTCGGGCGAGGTGCGCTCAATCTCTACTATCGTCTCTTCGAGGGTCTGAATGGAACCTTGAGCCGCATTGCGCTGCTCCTGGAGGCGACTCAGACTGCGCTCGTTTTCCCGCATGGCCGTATCTAGGCGGTCGAATGCTTCCGCGAATACCTTGTCCCGAATACGGCCGATTTCGGAGGTGCGTGCCGCCAGCCGTTCTTCAACCTTCTCCAGATTGAACTTGTATCCCTGCATCTCGTATTGGGCCGCTTCGACGGCGCGTTTGCCCTTGGCAATACGGTCTTCCCACCTCTCTTTGGAGGCGACGAGTTCACGGCTTTCGTTCCGCACATGAGTCTGCATCATCTCGACCTTCCCGGCTTCGAGTGCAGCATCCTGTAACCGGGTGTCGAGGTCTCCGAGTGTCTGCTTGTTTGCTGTCAACTCCCCGCAGGCCGCCGTGCTGTCGAACTCCCGGTCCGAGACCAGAAACTCATGGTGGCAGGCCGGACAGACGACGCTGCCGGCGAGTTTTGCTATGAGTGATTCTATGGCTCCGCAAACGGCGATCCTGCGCTTCTTAAAATCCGACATCTGGGCATTGGCCGCAATAAGGCGGGCATTGAGGTCGGCCATCCCGGACGTCAACGTCTCGCGCTTGAGCCCGTATTCCGTGGCAAAGGCGTCGAAGCCGGCGAGCAGTTCCCGGTATTCTTTCTCGGCTGCGGTGATTTTCCCGGAGGTCTGACCGAGGATGACCGACCATTTGTCGATCTCGGTGCGGGCCAGGGCAATCTCCTGCTTCTTGGACTCGATAACCTTGGTCCAGTCGGTCAGGGGTTCCGATGCGAGAGTGCGTAATGCTTCGTGGACGCTGGCGATACATTCGTCAAGCGGGATGTCCGACGCTTCCGTCTGCTGTAACTGCCGGTCGAGGGCTTCGAGTTCTTTTCCCAATGCTTTATGCCGGGCAAGGGCTTTTCCCGACTGCCTGATAATGCTTCGTTTCTCGGTGATCGATGCTTGCAGCGAGTCAATCTTCTCGGCCCGTGAACGCTGCTTTTCGTACCGGGATTCTTCTTCCCTGCGGATCTGCTCCGTGAGCATTTCGATACGTCCGTCCAGCGTGGCGAGTTCCAGTTCGGACGCTTTGAGTGAACGGCACACCAGCTCGATATCCTCGCGGAGCTTTTCCACGGCCTCGTCCACCAGCACGCCGTTCGAGAAGCGGTTGATGATCTCCTTCTTTTCGCGGTATGAGGTCGAGAGGAAGTCGCTGTAACGATGCTTTGAGAGGATAAAGCAGGCGTAGAGTTCGTCGCGACTGATCCCCAACTTGTCAAGGATGTATTTGTTGAAGGCATCCACCGAGGGCTGTGCCACCTGCTGCGATTCTCCACCACAGGTAAGCGAGCAATGTACTTCCGAGGCTCCTTTGCGGAAGATGCTACGCCCGATGGTGAGCTGTTCGCCGCTCACGCCGTTGGTAAGCACCAGGCGCACCCGACACTCGTCGGCCGCATCGTTGATGATCTCCTCGGTGCGAACCTTGCGAAGAGGACTGCCGGTGATACCCACGGCGATAGCTTCAATCAGCGTGGACTTGCCCGAGCCGTTGCTTTGCTGGCTCTCATTGTCGGCGTTATGGCCGAAAATTAGCGTAGCGACGCCCTGCACGGGGGTGTACTCCACCTGGCGGAAGGAACAGAGGTTCTGTGCCTCGATACAGGTCAGTTTCCACATGGCATTTCGATTTTTTGGAGGTACGACAATCCCAGCGCAGGGTCTTCGACCTGCTTCTGGGAACAAAAATCTTCGTAAGACTCGCGGATCTTGCGGCTGTCGAACTTTTCGAGCATTCCGGTTTCGGGCGCCGAGATGGTCTCGGCGTCGGGGGCGACAACTCCACCTTGGCGGCTCCGGCCTGGTAGAGTTTCTTCTTGTCCACAGACGAAAGACGGGCCTGGTCGCCATGTACCCGCACTTTGATGCGGCAGCGATCGTTACCGCGGTTCTCGTCCAGCAGATCCGTAAGGTGTACATTCACCTTTTCCGCCTGTACATCGATCACGCGGTAGCGAATGTTCGCCTTGTTCTGGATAAACTCATGCTGCCCGTCGGTGTAAAGCACCGTGTAACCTTTGGCTTCATCCTCCCCAAAATTATGCTGCCGCGAGGAGCCGATGTATTCGATCTCCGTGTTTTTAATGACCATGCGGTTGTGGTAGTGCCCGACGAATGTGCGGTCGAAATCCTTGAAGAGTACGGCGGGCAGCTCTGTTTCCGACGGCTGGGCCAAAGCGCCTCGGATACCCTCATGGATGTAGAGGCAGTTGAGTTTTCCGGCCTTAAGCGAGCCTGCGCACAGGGCTTTCAACTTGCTGGTGAAGCTGCCGTTTTCGGGGAAGTAGCTCATCATGTGAAGCACGAAATCCCATGCGGGATCGGCAAGAGTCAGAAAGTCGTCGACCACCGTTACATTGGCGTGTTGGTCGAAGACGTGGCAGTAGCCGAGGATCGCTTCCTGATCCACCAGGTCGTGGTTGCCCTCGGCCAAGGTGACACGGATGCCGGCTTCGGCGGCTTCGAGCAGGGCGCCCCGCACGGCCAGCAGCACGTCGAGGGTCTGGGCCGTGCGGCTCAGGAACAGGTCACCGCCCAAAGCGATCTGCGTGATACTTCTCATCCGGCAGATGTCGAGGGCCTCCCGCCAGTTGGCAGAAAATTCGGGGATGTTATCTTTTGAAACGTGAAGATCATTTAACAGAAGGAGGCAAGCAGAAGGATTCGCCATAGGTGTGTAAGGGATGGCAAGAGGCGCCGCAGCGCCCCTTGCCGATTACAGTTTCAGGAATTTTGTGGATCGTTACCTTCTGCGATGGGGACGTGTCTGGCGCTGTGATCCCTCGGGAACCGTCTCAGGCTCCTCATTCTGGGCGGGTGCGTTTTGCAGCTCCGCCTCGATCATCTCCAGTACCTCGCGGTTGGAGGTTGTGCGGGTGATGCGCACCGGGAGCTGCTCACGCTCGATGTACTCCCGGATTGCGGCACGCAGTTCGAGGCCCTGCTCGGTCTTGTCGCCCAGACCCTGTGCGTCGAGAGCATCCTGACGCTCGAACAGGTCGTCCAGGGAGAGTTCGCCGCCGGCTCCCGCCGAGGCGTTGTTGCGCGAGTCTTTGGTGCGCTTGTCGAAGCTGAAGGAGCTGGTGTCCTCACGGGGCAGGGCCGCGAGCAGCGCCTGAATCGAATCCTTCATATCCTGCATGTCCATGATCTGCAATCCGTATTTCACGTCGCACTGTTTGAGATATTCGACAGTGGCTTCTGCCTGATAACGCGAGTAGCGGTAAATCACCTCCGGGATGCGGGGCGCGGCCATGAGTGCAGTCAGCTCCTCCTTCGAGAGGATGTCGTTGTCGGACTCGTTGTCGATGGAGATCAGGTACTCGGTTTTCTGGCCGTTCTTGCGCTTCTCGATCTCGATGGGATAGGCGTTGTAAACCGACGAGATAGGACACGGATGGTGAGGGTTCTTCTGGAGCTTTTTCTGCCAGAGGCGGAACTTGCGCTCGTCGAGATCCTTGAACTGGGAGTGCGAGAGGGTCAGCAGCTGGGGTCCCTTGGCACGCTCGGCATGGTCGAGTACATACAGAGCGTGTCCGTAGCCGTATTTGAGACCTCCGCCGAAGGAGCCGCCGCCGATCTTCTCGGCGAGTTTCTCGTCACCCATCTCCCGGGCTTCAGCCACGGCCAGACGGCGGTAGACGTCGATGATGTCTACATCGTAGCCGGCGTCCGTGGCGCGGGGCACCGTGACATAGAGATAGGATGTCTTGCTGCCTGCGGCTGCGGGACGCTCCAATTCCAGCAGCAGTTGATGCACGGGGAACTCGTAGCTGCGGCGCTCGGCCGTGCCGTCGGCATTGGGCACGGCGGGGAGTACCCGCAGGCGGTAGGTGCCCATCTTGTCCATGCGCAGAAATTCCGTGCGGCGGAACGATTTGTTTTCTTCGAGGGCGCGGGCCTGCGCCTCTTCATAGGATTCCTGGACGCCTAAGAAGAGCTCTTCGACATTCATCGGGGGCTGCAGCTCTGCGGCCTGTGTTTCGTTTTGCATAGCGATGCGTTTTGTAAGTTATCATGCCGAAATGAATCTTAACGTGTGCCTGCGGTTTCGGGCCTCGCAGGCTTTCAGACTGATAATATCGGCGCCGAAGACGCCGCATGCATCGCGGGGATGCTCAGGGAAGGACGCAAAAGTAGCCCTTTATACCCGAATGGAAATAGTTTTTCCTCCGTGTGATTATTTTGCTGTAAAAATGCAATTTACTCCTTCTTTTTCAAAATCTCTTGCACGAAGTCCATCATCGGCCGGGGCTTCTCTCCGCTGACACGCGCTTCGCGGCTCAGGGCGGTGAGTTCTTCCCGGTGCCGGGCGACGAACTGGGCGATCGCAGCCCGATATGATGAAAGGCTCGCAACCCTCAAAAAGGGCCGTCATGCTCAGGGCCAGTGCTTGGAGGTTCTCGATGTCGTCGGCATAGGTGTAACGCCCGCCGGTTTGTGCAACGTATTCTTTCATGGGTGAGTATTCGTAGTGTGGGGTTCAAACTCCTCCCCGTCGATCAGGATCAGGTAGGTGCGGCCGGCAAGTCGGTAGGTGTTGACGATGCATGAGAGCATGTGCACGAACTCCTGCTGCGGGATGGTGATACGCGGTACGGCGACCATGAAGCTGACTTTACCGATCGTCCGCTCCTCGGCCGTGCGGTGCAGGGCCCGGGGCTGCTCGTCGGGGCGCACCGTGGCGACGGCCTCACCCTCGTACCACACGGTGAAGGGCCGGGCGTGTTCGGCCGCCTGGTGGTAGATGTCCACCCCCACGGGCGAGGTGTCGCGCAGGAAGATGCGATCCTCCCTCGCTGCGAGGTATTTCCCCAAGCGGTAGTTCAGGAACCACTCGAAATAAATGACCTGCGAGGTCATGCGAGCCTCGATATGTTTCTCACGGGTGAAAAGCCGAAACCGGTCGTTCAGCGCCTGAAGGGGATGGAGGGCGCTCTGCACGAGCAGGATCAGGCGCCGGCCACAGAGGTAGTGCGGCACGAGTTGATTCACCAGGCGATCTACCAAGAGCTTATACCTCATGGCGGTCGACTCGAAGGATCAGGGCCTCGCGGAAGGTCGGCAGCTCCCGCTGCTCACTGTGGCCCGAAGACTGTGTGAGATACCCCGAGGCGGTCTGCTGCACGCGGGCGATTCGCTCGGTGGCTTTCAGCCGCCATGACCTTCGAGACGTAGATCGCAGCGTCGAAATCGATGGACGACATATACTCGTTGAGTTTCGTTTCGATGCCGTCCAGCACCTAGGACTCCACCACGGCACCGTCGTAGTAGACCGTCAGGCGCGGAATAAGCACGTCGCCCCGGCGAGAGGTTACCTCCACACGGGTTCCGGCGAACTTGATACGGGCAATGCGGCCTGCCTTCTCGTTTTCTGAAAAATTGTGCTAAAGAGCTGCGCACATTTTGTGTATCGCCTCCAGCCGTTTTCGGGTGGTCTTGTTCTGGGACGCGATCTGCAAATTGTAATCGGCCTGGAGTTTTACCCAAATGTAGGCTTTGATGTCCAACGCCGCTTCGACGGACAACGCGAAATCGGCCGACATGGGGCGCTTCTCATTCAGTATCTCGTTCAACTGCGTATAGGGCACACCGATCACCTCGGCGAACTTGCGCTGGGTGATGTTCCGCGATTCCAATTCCTCTTTCAGAACAAAGCCCGGATGAACCGCTATCGAGGGCATTGATTCTTTTTTCAGAGCAAACATAGTCTATTATTTATAGTGGTTCGTAATATCCATTATCGTGCAGACCGTCACTATCGGTTCCTCTTCCCCATCGAACCGGGTTGTGAACTCCAATCGGTATTTGTCTTTTATCCGTATCGAAGCAATTCCCTTTTTGTCGCCTTTCAGCACCTCGTAATTCAGCGAATTGAAAACGAACAAATCCTCAATGCGGTCAACGCTTGCCAAAAGTTTCACACGGGCAATATACAACTTCACGATATTGGGCTGGTAGCGATGGTTTTTATCCCGACATTTCCCCTTTTCGTATAAGTCGCAAAGGTACTCTTGTTCGAACTCGATACGCATGGTCTACTTTTTGAAATTGCAAATATAGTGCTTTTTATGGAAAATATTCACTAAATCGTGAATTTATTTTTCTGCAACCCCAACTCCTCGAAAAACTCGGCCATCGTCGTGCCGTAGTAGCGGCAGAGGCGGTCGAGCGTCGTGACGGAGATATTGTAACGGGCCGCTTCAATGTCGCCCATGTTCATCCCGGTCTCGCGGGCAACGTCTTTCTGGAACTTCCCCGACCCTTCGCGCATCTTCCGCAGCCGGGCGGCAATCGCGCATAGTTCGGCGTCCTTACGAATCTGCTTGGCCATCGTCATGGAGGTTTTCGAGTAAGTCACTCGGTTTGATGCGGTAGGTCTCGCAAAGGGCGATCAGCGTGCTGACGCTGATGTTTCGCCGTCCCGCTTCGATCAGGATCACATAGATGCCCGTCAGGAACAGCACCCGCTCCTGCGACAGCCCGCGCTCTTCGCGTAACTGCCGGAGCCGTCGGGTGAGGGCCCGGAGAAAAGAAATATTCCGTTCCTGCTTTACCATGCTGCGAAGAACTTTAAATCTCAAAAATATTATAATTGTTTTGAGAAAATAAAACGGCACTGCCGCAAGACAGTGCCGTTTCCGTTCCATAAACAGAAACTTATAATGCGTGTTTGGTGAACTCCGTCAACGCATTTTTTATCACCGAGTTGATCGAAGTTCCGAGCTTGCCTGCTACAGCCGCCAGCTTCTCGTGAACTTCAACCGGAATCCGGATGTTCATCGCCCCGCTGAACGGTTTCTCAGGCTGCATACCGCGTTCCGTGCATTGTGCCAGATAAAATTCAACCGCCTGCTCGAAATCAGTACGCAGCTCGGCGACCGTTTGCCCCTCGTAGGTAATCGCGGACTTGCTCATGCCGAGCACTTTCCCGAACAAACAGTTGTCCGCCTCGCTGACCTCGACGCTGCCGAGGTAACCTTTGTACTTCATCGTCTCCATAACTACTCCTCCAATAAATTTTTGTCCTCCAAAAACTCCAATACCTGCTTCATTACATAGCTCTTCACACTCCCATCCGGATGCGGTTTGTGCAGCGAGTAGGACAACTCTCGCTCTGGGTGAAAAAACTCTACACGGGAACCGGAGGTTGCCCCTTTGTTGTTCATCTCGAACCCTAAGATCGTAAACAGCCGTTTCATTTCGTCGAATGTAAAATCTTTCGGTTGTCTGCGAAAGCGCACAATCAACTTATCCTTTGTTCCCATTCCAGCAATCTTTATGCAAATGTAACTATTTTTTAGTTACAAACGCAGGTTTTTGGAAAATATTTTTTTACGACTCGATCTCCTCAAAAACCCCGGCAGGAGTATATCGTGGAAAATGCAGGTTTTAAGCCATGACATAACGTTATAACAGGGTATGCGGCAGACGCCCTATTTCTTGGAGGGAATCTCAAAGTCCTCGACATCGAAAAACTCACGGAGAGTAATGCCGAAGTACTCGCAAAGAATGTAAATGGAATCCAGGGAAGGGGTTCGCAGCAAGGCTTCGTACTGGGACAAATTCAACTTGGTCGGCTCAATCACTTTTTCCTGCGATTGCCCGGCACGCAGTTTCTTCAGGCGGTCGGCGATCACCCGTCTGATCTCTAAATTTGTCCGTTTTGGCTGTCCCTTTTTCATTTGTGCAAATAAATGCACGTAACTTGCCATTTTATACGTGTATTAATGCACGGAAAGGGATTTTTTTATTATATTTGTGTGAGATTGTATAAATAACACGAATTATGGTATCAGCCACGAGAAATAAGGGATCATTCCCGTAAACGAACAAGCCGGAACGAAATCGCTGTATACGATTGTCATTCCGACCTTGTTAATGGGGATTGCCGACTCTGACTATTTATCTTTCTTTGGAGGGTAATCAAAGGCGTCAATATTGAAAAATTCGCGGATGGTGATATTGTAGACTTCGCAGATTTTTCGTATCGACATTAAGTTCGGCAATTTACGTCCGGCCTCATATCTATATACATCGGCATGAGCCTGGTCGATAGCCGTTTCTTGGGTTGCCTTACATTCGCTGCGAAGTTGCTTGATTCGCTCGAAAATTACTTCAGCCAATGCATGGTCGATGTATTTTTTAGCCATAGTTCTTTGAGAATGAACAAGCTATTTCTTCTCCGGCATCCGCTCGACTTCTTTACCCGTTTTGGGAGGCAAGTTGATAGGCATGAAAAACTCGGAAAGGGTTATATCGTAGAAAGCGCAGATTTTGCGAAGGGACATTAAGGTTGGTACACGTTCCAACATAGCATATTGGTTGATTCCCAAGCCGACTTTATCAATCAAAAATTCTTGCGTATGACCGTACTGATCCCGAAGTTCTTTTATTCGCATAGCGACCATTTCTGCAAGAGCAGGATCGATGTATTTTTTGCCTTTCTTTCCCATGCGTACAAAAGAAATCGAGATGAAGAATAAATAAGAGTATCAACATATACTTTTATAGAAACTTTTTACTATATTTGTAAGCGTTCTTTTTTAATAACAAAAACTATGTTACATTTGCAGTACTTATTAGGCAAAGTGACATATTGTAAAGGTTAGGACAACCTTTATACCACTGATAAACCGTTACCTGTTGTATAACAACAGCTTTTTCACCCCGGTATAAAATTTGTCTGAAACCCATGCTATGTCCCTCTGCGCTTTGGCGTCGGGGGGACGGGCTTGGGCGTAAGGGCAACTTTCCGGGGCGGCTGTAACGGGCCAATCAGTGGGGAGTTGTACCTGCGTCCTCGCCCTTTTTATGGGCGGGTGCAAGTACACCGCATCCGGCCCACCAATACCGTGCCGGGTGCAAAGGTTATCCGTAACACCCGGCCCGCAGCTTCACACAGGAGGCTCGGGCGCAAGGACTTTTCCACTTTCGGCGGATCGCAAATTAGCCACAACGGGAAAAGCACCTGCGCCCATTTTTCGAGAGGGCCGGGAAGTTGAATCACAATCAACCCGGCAATATGTCACGCACCACCATCCACCAGAACTCATTTCGTTCCGGCGGCCTCCATAGGTCGGCGGACGGTGTCGTGTCTGAACATACAATCCCAGGATTCTTACCCGATAGCTACTACCTGATGATGCAGGAGGGCGGCCCGTCAATCCCGAAAGCACTTCCGGGATTTTGCCAGTCGGCGCCGCTCTCCGACTTTTCTCATGGTGCGTGTCGTTCGCTCTTCATAGTCACTTATAACAGTTGCAATGGGCGTCACTTATTCAATTCAACAGCACTGTTTTCTACGGACGCACGCACCTTTTTTTCTCGAAAATCCAACAATGAAATAAACCCGGTTGTAAGTCTGAGCATCCTTAAAAATAAATCAGCCATTCCGGGCGCAGGGCGCGGGCTTAGGCAGCCTGCGTTCCTTCTCAGGGCAGTCCTGCCCATTGCCGTATCGCCTATCACCCAAATCGGAATTTCCCGATCATTTCCGGCACAAAGTATTCCGTACCGGAGTGTGAAGCAATATCCGATTATAAACCTCATACCGCAGCGATTCATTTTTCTGCGTGATGATGCAAATTTTGGCAGGGTGAAGCGGTACGATCCGATGGTACGGGCTGCCCGTTTTTCTATGGAGAGCGAGCCGCAGGATTGGATTCTTCACAAGGGTCTGAAGGGGAACTGCGGCCCGGCTCTCCATTATCAGCGAACTTCTTCTGCGACAGAAATAGGACCGTTTCTGCGTAGTTTCTGTAATTTTGGCAGGGCGTGTCCGGTGCATCGACAGATGGGTCGGGCCGCCTTTTTTCGGAACACTCCGGCATTAAATGCCGCTGCGATAATCCCCATTTGTTTATACCCTGAAAATTATGCCCCACTGGAAAACGAGTCGGAAAGCCGGCTGCATAATTTGAGGGTCGGGGTTGCAGGCCCGATCAACCTGCGCCCCGTTTTTTTCTCTCCATACCCAAAAAAAGATGAAGCCCATTCGTCGTCGAGCCAATTCATAAGGTTATGGTTGGTTGATTTTTTGGGTAAGGGCGGCGGCGTGCCGTACTCCCGCTGCCCGTTTTCGAACACTCACGCCGGAGGCATTTGCAACGCCCCCGGTGCAAACAATAAGGACGGCTTGGCCCTTAAATCTGGTAAGTATCGTCTCGACCACGATATTCATATATGTATCCCCGGCCGTCCTTTTTTCGATCTTTTCACACAAACGATATATGCCGCCGTTCTCCGTTCGGTTCCGGCCCCGGCCAACTCGAACGGAAAGGACAGTCTTTACGGGTCGGCAGAGACTTTCGCACCCCGTCCCGGTTTCAACGGTCTGAAAAAAACGGCGGCAAAACTCTTAGCGGATGCGGTTTCAACCCAGGCGTCCATCCGGACGCTCCTCCATAATCAAATAACCGGAGCCGCATCCGTTTTCTCATACTTGACCCCGACCAATCAGGGAACGGTCGCAACAAACCCGTTGAACTTTGCGACGGGTGGCACGGAATTGCGGCTGTTCACACAGCAGGGCCAGCGCATTGATACTCATTATTGTGCGGCGGTTAGGGCTGCCGGTTCTGCTGCGGGGGCGTTCGTGCGGTGCAAACCAGTACGCCCCCATTTTTCGACCCACCAACCAACCCAACCATATGAACCTCCCCGGCGCATGGGTAACGCGAACCGGGACACGGGGCGGCTTTCCCGCCGGCTCTTTTCCATGTGAAATTGTGTCACTGCGATCTTCACTTCGAACCGAAGCCGCCCCTTTTCTTCGTCACACAACGCAAAAAAAACATACGCCATGTCCCCACGAGACACCGATCAAAGCATAGATGAAAGGGCCCGCGAAGTTATTGCGGAAATATATAAAGCGCAGATCTCGATTTGCATTGAGGCTTTAAAAGAACTGCAGTCGGCGGATATGACCGACAAGAACGTCATCATTCGTGCGATCATGCGCGATATGCCGGCCTGGGACATCGGTTGCAAATCGTCAGTCGAAGATTGTGCCGTCGACTATTGGGTGGACCGCGCAGAATATGTCGATAGCAATTCGTTCATTCTTTATGTGACGCAGGCCGAAGAAAACGTGCTGTGGAACATTGAGAAAAAAGGCCAGAAACCGGGACGTTTGAATGTTCCGCAACAACGAATTTCCGTGCGGGCAGACGGAATGAACGTGCCGCCGTTTATCCCTCTATTTTATCTCACAAGTCTGGGTGGTAAATTACAGCTTATGGCATTTCCCAACGAACAGGTAGAGGCGGATTTATCGAGTTACGACGACGAATTTGTTATGATTGATAATGAGCGTCAGCTTCAAGCCGTATTCGAAACAATGATGCGGGAAATATCCGATGATGACGATGCCGGATGCCCGGCGGCAGGCCAGGCCCATTCCCCTACGATAAACTGAACCAAAACTACATAACACAAACTTTAAAATGGGGTAACGAAAGACACATAACGGAATTTTCTGCTGATCTCCAACCCAAAGCCCACTTTGACAACCAGATCATCATGCAGATTTAATTCGTGCATCGGCACGGGGTTAGGGTCTGTATTATCTGGTCGGTAGGGCTACCCGGTTGGAGACAGCTCTTTCTCCGTGCTTTTTATCCCGCCTCGTCCGTTATGGAAAGAATACGCTCCCCGGTGCGACTTTTGACTGTCGCACGAAGATACGGCTCCGGTTCCACGCTGGGGTCTTACGGCGAAGATCTGCCCGCAAGTCAGGTCTTTGTTTCCATTTCATAAATGGTTGTCCCTTCTGTGGGGCGCACGAATCGCATGCGTGCCGTCCCGCAGGAGGGCTTTTTGTGTGCGTAGAAGGGAGGTGATTATGGCAAGATCAACCGAGGAAGCTGTTGATACACCCAGAAAGATTCACGGGAGGGGAATGTTGTGAAAACACATGGCGAGATGTGTCCATCACCGGTTCAACCTCTTTCACCCAATGACCCAATAGGGTTCACCAAATATGAAGCAAGGTTTTCAGTGCTCCTCATGGAGGAGGGCTTTTAAAACGATGTGCTCTGGTCTCTTGATGGAACACAGGAAAAGTCCAAAAGCCCTTTCCCACGGAGTATTTTGCCCCAAATTGAAATAAGAGAGTTTTCAGTCAATATTGATTTTCAAAAACTTTTTCACGAGATTTGTAACAACAATACCCCGAATGAGTTGTTGTATTAAAAAACATTTTCTACATTTGTGATGCTATCCGGATGGTTAGCGACATATTTTTGGTAGAAGTGTTTAGCTTCATCCTTGTATCGAAATCTGGAAAATTTCATTGTATGAGGGATAAGCAATACAAACACTCATTACCGTGTATAGTAACATATCATTCAGATATATACTATCCGGTGTGGGGTATTGTTTATTTTATACAGGGCATTCCAGAGCCTCGATACAGATAAACTAACGACTCCACACTTCTTTTTTTAATCCAGCCATATTGGAGCCGGATGGCAATAAATTTTTGAATCTCACTTCAAAATAATATTGCTATGAAAAAAATTTTTACACTTTTACTGACAGCTTGTCTTATGGCAGCCTGTAGTGGCGATTCTACTACTGATGAGCCGGACAAACCCGCTCCGAGTCCAAATCCTGATCCGGATGTTACCACTTATTCGATAAATGGCAATGTGCAGAAAGGGCCATTTACACAGGGTACGTCCATTACGATTCAAGCATTGGATGAAGCACTTAATCCTACCGGAAAAAATTATCAGACAAAAACGACCGATGATGCTGGAACATTCAAAATCAGCAACCAGATTGAGAGCCGGTATGTAGAGATTATTGCAACTGGGTATTATTTCAATGAAATCTCCGGCCGTGTATCCAACTCGACTATTACGTTACGGTCTTTGTCAGATCTGACGGAAACGGGCAAAACCAACGTCAATCTGCTGACAACACTCGAATCCGACCGTATCCGCAATCTGGTCATTTCGGAAGGAAAGACTGTTCAGAATGCCCGGGAACAGGCGGAAAAAGAATTGTTTGCCGTATTCCACATCCCCAATGCCGTTTCAGCTTCTGCAGGATTCGACAAAATGGACATTACAAAAGGCGGCGAATCGAATGCAATTCTGCTGGCCTTATCAGCAACCCTCCAGGGAGAAAGAACTGAAGGCGAATTATCCGAATTAATATCCAAAATTGCCTCTGAAATCGAGAGTTCCGGATCAATTCAAAACGAAATTATCACAGAACAAATCCGTACAGGCGGTATGACCGTCAATGCTGAGTCTGTTCGGGACAATCTGGAGGCCCGTTATAAAGCATTGGGCTTCACCGATTATGAGATTCCCCCTTTCGAAGACTATCTGGATGTCAATGGCAATGGATCTATAGATAAACAGGATGATTGGTTGGTTCTTTCTGAAAATGATTTTCAAATTTCAGATGAAGGCGGGATCATCGAAGTTAATTTGCAACACAACATAGAATATGATGTCACCATCGAAGATGACGGTAGCCGATGGATTACCAATAATACGACACGAGCATTTTTAGAAACGGATAAATTGATTTTCACTGTCAAAAAGAACGATACATACGATGCCCGCTATGCCCGAATCGCTATAAAGGATCGCAACAGTTCTTACACCGAATACATTACCGTATCTCAAAAGCAGCTCGACGCCCTGACCGTCACATCCAATCGTTTCGAAGTAGCTAAAAATGGCGGGACAATCGATGTTGAAGTAAAAGCCAATGTCAGCTATACCATTGAAATACCCTCGGAATATCGTAGTTGGATTTCACAAACCTCTACCACACGTGGTCTTACTGCAAAGACTTTACAATTCAACATCGCCCGAAGTGACGAAGCGAATGTTCGGGAAGGAAAAATCATCATTCAAAACGGAAGCCAGTCGGAAACGATCACGGTCTATCAGACAGGAGAAAAAGTTCTGGTGCTGAATCAAAAGGAGTATACAGTTTCGGACGAAGGTGCAACCATCAACGTAGAAGTAACAAGCAATATCGATTATGAAATCGTGATGCCCTCCGCCAACTGGATTTCGGAAACGCAGAAAACCCGAGGAATCATTACAAATACACGCAGTTTCACGATTGCATCCAATACGACTTACGATGCACGGGATGCCGAGATTATTTTCCGAGACAAGAACAGCAACCTACAGGAGACGGTCATCGTCTATCAGACACAGAAAGATGCAATCATTGTAGCGAAAAAATCTTACAATTTCGACAACGCAGGCGGTAATCTCACCTTGACATTGCAGGCCAATGTAGATGTCGAGATCGAGATTCCCGAAGCGTCGCAACCTTGGATTTCGCCGATTCCACAAACACGCGCCCTAACGGAGAAAACCTTGAATTTCACCATCGCAGCCAATAGCGGCTACGATAAACGCGAAGGTGAAATCATAGTAAAAAGCGCTCAAAAGGAACTGACCGAGACGATTAAAATTTACCAAACGCAGAAAAATGCGATCATTCTGACGCAAAATGAATATACTCTGTCCGAACAAGGCGGAGATTTCTCTATTGAAGTTAAATCGAATATCGATTTTTCCGTTTCTGTTTCGGGCGGTGATTCATGGCTGCACCAGATAACGACGCGCAGCCTGGTGTCGCACACGCTCAATTTCAAAGCCGACGCCAATACAACCTATGATTCCCGCGATGCGACGATCACGATCACCAATACGGCAAACAATCTTAAAGAGACAATCAAAGTACATCAGTCCCAGAAAGATGCACTTATCGTCGGGACGGACAAGTTCGAGGTTCCCTACACGGGCGGCGATGTTATTGTAAATGTAAAAAGCAATGTAGGTTACAATGTTTCAGTTACCGAAGGGGCGGAATGGATTAGCCGTGCCCCGGAAACACGCGCGCTGACCGAATCGACTGTAACTCTGAAAATCGCCAAAAATGAAACTTACAAACAACGAACGGGCAAGGTGAAAATTCAGGATATTACATCCGGAATAAACAATGTCATTACTATTACCCAAGCCGCGAATGCTAATGTACAGACGATTCACGTCGAAGTTGCAGGAACTCTCTCCGAAATTATTTCTACTGAAGATTTGCAACAGATCATAAATCTCAAGATTACAGGTCAGTTGAATGAAACAGATATTTTGATGCTTAGTCCGAAAGATGCGAAACTTGATGCGACCAAATTCAAGACTGAGACATTGGATGTTTCAGGTGTGACTTTCGATAATAGTACGCTGTCAGGTTTCAATGGATTGCCTTATCTTAAGGAAATTCATCTGCCGCCTTCACTTAAAAAGATACAAGGATCAAAAGGATCATTTGATGGATGTACTTCCCTCACGACAATCGATTTCGGTGAAAATACTCAATTAGAGGTATTAGGCAGCGGCATTTGGCAGAACATTATGGGTACATTGGATAATGCATTAGTTTACTGTGGCGCTTTCTCTAATTGTACATCCCTTAAAAAGATTGATATACCTGCATCTGTAACAACGATCGAAGGCGGGGCATTTTATGGATCGGGAATCGAAACCATCAATTTTGCGGATAATTGCAATATCGAGTCTTTCGATGCAATTAAAGTATCTTATATGAATCAGTTAGGGGGTATTCAAACAATTCTCATCGGAACTTTTTACGGTTGTTCTCAACTGAAAACTATCGACATTCCCTCGTCTGTAGATATGATCACCGAATCCGCTTTCAAAGGTTGGACAGGATTAGAAACACTTGAGATACCTGAAACAGTTAAATACTTTTCGCCCGAATCGTTGTTCAGCGGTTGCCGCAATTTGAAATATGTATCCTTACCAAGCTCGCTGACAACAATAGGCGCGTCAATGTTCGCCGGCTGCACGAATCTCACGTCCTTTGATTTTGCCGCTGGATATACTAAAATCGGAAAAAACGCTTTTCTTGGTTGCATGAATTTAACGACAATCGATCTCGAAGGCGTAACGGAGATTGCCGGAGGAGCATTTTCCGGATGCGGATTTACCCATATCAGGATTCCAGACAGTATGATAGAAATACCGAACAGTCTATTTTACAATTGTGAAAAGTTAGAAACTGTCGATTTCAATAAAACAGAAATAATCAGAGGTTTTGCATTCCAAGGTTGTCCGCTTACTGCTGTTTCACTTCCGGCCTCGGTAAAACAAATTGATTCGTATGCTTTTGACTGTCCCGATCTCGAAGATGTAAGACTGGAAGGTGGCGCCATTGTTTTGGAAGGATCTGCATTTTTTAAACAGGGCAGCGATTCTAAGCCAATAAAAGCCTTATTTATTGGCAAAGATGTTACTTCGCTAACAACTAGCGGTGGAAGCTTTTCAATATTCAATCCGGATTTCAATAATTTCATTTTTGAAGACGGTTCAAAGTGTGAAGAGTTTGGAATCTGTGTTGGATTGAATTTAACCACCATTAATCTACCGCCAAGTGTTACAAAATTAGGATGTTCTGCATTCAAGGAGTGTCCTAATCTGACGAATATAGAATCTATATTACAGAATATCAAAGAGATAGGCGAATTTGCCTTTTCCGGAACAAATATCTCATCTGTCGATATTCCCGAAGGTGTCGAAGCTATTGGGCCATACGCATTTTATCAATGTAAAAATCTGCGTAGGTTCAATTTACCTTCAACTCTATGTGAATTAGGAGCTGCTGCCTTTGCCAGGAATCCCCAATTAGTCACTTCAACCCTTAATGGAACAAATTTGAAATTAAATAAGTCCCAGTCCTACCAACGCATAGGCATATTCGAAGACTGTCAATTTATTTCAAAAATTACTATCGGAAAAAATATTTTGACGATAGATACAGAGATAGATACGTGGGGATATCTTATGTCAAAAAATATCAAAGAAATCGTTTTTGAGGACGACAGTAAATGCATGTCCATCTCGGGGCCCGTCTTTTTAGGTACTGATGGTGGATCATCACAATTAACCTCAATAACTTTACCTGCGGGACTGACAACCATTGGACGTTATGTATTTCAAAATTGTTGGCTATTATCTTCGATAACAATTCCAGAGAACGTAAATTCAATAGGATACTACGCATTCCGGGATTGCAGAGGTTTAACGTCGGTAATCATTCCGGAAAGTACTACTTCTATCGAATCTTACGCTTTTGCAAAGTGTACTTCTTTAAAATCGGTATATTGCAAAGCCTCTGTTCCTCCAACATTGGAAAAAATCGGAAGGTATAATGACATATTCTATGACGACTACATCCCTCAGATATTTGTTCCTAAAGAATCTGTGGAAGCCTATAAAGAGAAATGGGTAAAATATAAAAATTACATTATTGGTTATGATTATTGATAACATATAAATAAAAAACTTTTAACAAGGCTATATAACAGGAGTTTCACCCCGGCCACGTATAATTGTGGCCGGGGTGAATCTCATTTTATGGGATAAAAAAGGTTCCTCCTCAACGATGATTTTCATATGAATATAGGATTGATACTGGTGCAGGATTTTCAAGTTTTGTTGCTATCGGCATTAAAAATTGCGTGACAGAAGCCGCGCCACCCTCCGCATCGAGGCTCTGCCGCGACCAAAGGAACCGTTCCTGGGGAATAAGTGCCGTCACCTCCTCGGCACCGCGCATGACATGGGCCGCAAGAGTCGTTTCTCCGATGCTGTTCTGCAGGATCGTTCCCCGGTCGGTTTCGATATATACCGAATAGGCACTCTCCCCGTCATATTGTTTTCTCACGGTGCAGGTCGCTGCATAGTCTTTGCCCTGATGTGAGGCTGTATAGCGGAGCGTCAGCACTTCGCGGCCTTCCCAGGCATGAAAATCCGGGGTATGCAGGAAAGAGGTATCACGACTGGCGGCATCTTTCCATTCCCCCGATGCGGCGAGATATTCCCAGCGGCGGTTTGCGGCCGAGAAGTTCTGCTCGGTGCCTATCAGTGTTATTTCCGGCGGCTCGGCAACCGGCGTCAACGCGTCGGCATAGTGAAAGGTATCCGGGCCGCTGATCGAGACTGATTTGGGCCGCAGGGCTTCCTGCGCCTCTTGTCTCCGCACGAGATCGCCCTCCCGGAGTCCCTGCCCCGAGAGTCGTCCCGTACGGATCTTATAGCGTTTATAGTCGTATATAGCCATCTTACAATTCTTCTGCGGAATCCCCTGTGCAAAAGTCGTTTACCCACAGCGAGCCGTTCGTCACGGCGCTGCGCTGCACCTCCATTTCGTAAACCTGCATGCGGTGGCGCACAACCACCTCGTCAAAGGTGGCCGTAATGCTGCCCGACGTTTTATTCTTTGATACCGCCCATCCCGACCCGGCAAAGCCCGGGGAGAAAAACTCCGAGCCGGCACCGTCCGTGAAATACGAGTGTCCGAAATGCTTGATTCCGTCACTGACGGACAGCAGGTAACGCCCCTCGGCAAGATCCAGACGCCCGTCTGTAAGACGGGTCCGTGAGGCGTCGATACCCACATGTCTGCGGGCTTCGAGTGGAGCGTCTACAACAACAAAATCCGCGTCTGTCGTAAGTGCGAAACTTTCGGACGGTCGATTCTGGGGAGCATGAGCACTTGTCGAGGGCCGGTGCAGGAATTGCGTCATGTGGACAGTGCGATGAATCCCTTCGCCGGAAATACGCTCCGCTTCAGAGGTGAAAGAAAGGCCCACGGAGGAGCCGTGCAGGTAACAGCCCGTATCCGTTCCGAAGCGCAGGCGTTTGTGGACAACCACACCCTCATCGACATCGTTCATGCGGTAAGAGGCGAGCAGATCTGCACCATAGTTGTGGCGGACAACAAGCGACGCGGGGAAATAGGCGGCTCCGTATCGTGAGAGAAGCACATGTTCGCCGTCCGTGTCCGCGATTCCGCTTTGAAGGCGGATTTTATTTGTCTGCTCGCCGCCCAGCAGTAGATCACCGCCGGGAGCGCCGAGTGCGATGTTCTGTTCACCGCTACGCACCAATACGTCCCTTCCGCCGATGCGGATGCCGTAGCCCCCTCCGAAGGAGAGGTTGCCGGCCAGTGCCAACTCCCCCGGGGACACCATAGCGACGACCACGCCTGCCGCGCCCAGCTCCGCACCATGCAAGGCGCGCAGCAGCCCGGTGTGCTCGCCCATGCCGGCGATCGTAAGGTCTCCGGCGACCGTGCCGTTGCGCATCACCCAGTCCACGCACGGCAGGTTGGCGCTTCCCGTGTGATAGACATCGTTGCCACGGAGCTGTATAGCCGCCGGCGAGAGGTATAGCCCGTGCGCTTTATCCTGCCCGAGGAGCAGTTCGCCCGTCGCGGCGATTGTGCCTGTCCCCAAATCAATATGCGCGGCATCGAGGCGCAGCGTGCCGTCCTTGCTGCGGTAGCTTACAGCCGTGTGTCCGTCGAGCCGCAGGCTATCCCCGCCCAGCCGCAGGTCGCCCGTAATGGTTACACCATAGTCGGTGCGAATAACCGCTCCGTTTCCATCGGCGAGAGGTTCGGAGAAGATTTCCACAACGCGCGTGTTGCCGACCCCCGCCTCGAAACCGTATCGGGCCCGCAGCAGCCCAGTCATGTCGCCCCCGGACTTGCGCAGATACTCCACAAGGATGCCTCCGCCCCCCGTTCCCCCATCGCCCGACACAGCGCCGGCAATCGCTGCGGCAAAATCATAGGCCGTGTTGTGCAGGCGGATCGAGGTGTCGTCGCCCTCCGATATAGCCCCGGCATCCTGCGCGTTGAAGAAATTTTGATAGAACCGCGCATAGATCGTGTAACACAGGCTCTGGGGATCAAGTACTGCAATATCGGGATTCAGTCGTACGCTCATTTCGTATAGCTTGTCTTGGATAAGAATTTCTGGATGCGGGATGTCAGCGACGCGAAATTCGGAACGTTGAGCGCCGACATAGTGCCCATAAGTATCGGGGTGGTGATCTTCGAGCATTCAGTGAGAAAGTCGAGCATGAGTTGCGCCAACTCGTTCCCCAGCACCAGCGGCTCGGTGGCCTGCTCGTCCCCGAGCGTTACCTTGCCGTCCGTCACGGCCAGGGAGGTCTTGTTCACCTGCTGGACGATTTTCTCCGCCGTATGGCTTACTGAGGCTTTATCGACCGTTTGCGAGATACCTTCGGCCGTGATCTGCTGCGAGGACTCTTTATCCTTATCGTTCTTCACTGTCGAGCTAATCGATATGGCCGTATGGACTGTTGCCGAGGCATTGCCTGTAGGCTCCAGCCGGTCATAGTCGGGTGATGAATCATCCGCAGGGTCGAGTTGCTCGGTCTCGGTTACGCCGATTGAAACTTCGGTATGTGTTGAAAGACGGATAATTTCGGCATGTGAGTGTCCCGTAATGTAGGCGTGGCGTGTGGCGGCGTCGAGCAGCATGGTTACCTCCGAGAAGAGCGCGGGGACGATCAGAACACCATCCTCGTTATCCCTTGCTGCGGCCAAAAGCACCCCTTTATGGATGATCGGCTCCGAGGAAGCCGTTTCATCGGGGTATTCGCCTACGTCGACCGTGCCGCCGTAAGTCGTGAACTCCGCATCTGCGGGGTCAGCATGGATCTTGGCAATGTAGCCGTGGATCATGCGGGCCGTGCCAACGCCTGACAATCCGCCCGGAGCCATCTCGATGCGCTCCAGCGAGCGGCCTAAAGCGATCTTGCGGATCGCCTCACGGATTAATCTTGTTTTATTTACAGATTCCATTAAACTGCTTTATTATTTAAAGAATAATTAATGTTCGTAATAATAGTTTAAATAAAATATATTATGTATATTAGTCTCATATTGAAAAACTAATCCAATCATATTACAATATGAAGAAGAAATTTGATATAGAAATATGGAAGGCTAAGAAGTATTCTTCATTTAAAAAAATTACTTTGAGTGAATTCAAAAAACTCAAAATCAAGCCTCAAATCACATTACTTACTTCAAATGACATTGAACGGGAAGCTGTACTGAAAGAAATGGCAAATATCCCTGATAATCATTGCAAATACAGCATCTATTATAAAACCCAAACTTATTATATTGGTCGGTTTGGTGCGTATATAGCTGTTATGGTCAAATCAAGTACGGGTACAAGCGACCCTACATCTGCCACTCTTACCGTACAAGAGACATTGTCCGTTTGGAAAACTCCTGTGATCATAGCTGTAGGTATAGCAATGGGATTAAAGACCGATTCACAAAAAATGGGTGATGTTCTCATATCGAAAACTATCCTAAATTACAATGTTAATAAAATAACAACTGGAGGAATAATTGATAGAAGCGCAAGGCCAGTAGCAAGCAGTATTCTACATAACCGTTTTACGAATTGCATGGATTGGAGATATTATGATAATGATGGCAATCCATGTAAAATTCATTCTGGGTTGATACTTACAGGTGCCAGTTTATATAATGATCGTCCCTCTACGCAGAATCTGAAAAATACTTACAAAGATGCTATTGGTAATGATATGGAAGCAAGTGGAGTTTGGTCTGCCTCGGAGAAATCAGATTTTATGGTTCATTGGATTATCGTAAAAGGAATCTCTGATTGGGGGTACGATAAAAAAGATGATTTTCAACCTTTGGCAGCTTCCGCTGCTGTGTCATTATGCAAAACTGTCTTCTCTAATAATACGACATTAGAAGGGATAGTAAAAGCACAACGCACCTCTCCTCGAGGTAATACCCGGATCAATTCTTTAAAATTGTATTACTTAAGAATTAACCTCGGGTTGTCGACACGAGATGTTGCAGCCAAAACAGGCATCTCAGAAGTGCGAATCAAAGAATACGAGTCTTTTAAGAGTGACATATTCCCATTTGATTATACAGCATTCCCAGAGTGTTCTATCGATAAGATAAGAAAAATTGAGAGAGTTGTAAAATATGGTAAAAAAGTGCTTGAAATAGAAAGAAAGCCAACTGATTTCATGGGTTATTTACTATCCTTCTATTTTAAAAATAAGTTGAAAAAGACGTTTAAACATGTCAAAGCTATTGTCTTTGACTTTGATGGAACACTAACTAAGTCGAATGATAAAACTACTACATGGCAAAGGATCTGGCTCAAACTTGGTTATGATGTTGAGATTTGTAATAACTTACATGGACAATTTTCTGCAAAAATGATTGAGCACCAAAAATGGTGTGACATAACATGTGATTATTTTAAAAGAAAAGGAATGACTAAAAACACACTCAATGAGGTCGCATCCGAGATTTCTCTTATTGAAGGTGCTATTCCAACACTGAGAAAGTTCAAAGAAGACGGAATATTTCTATATATTGCGTCCGGTTCAATTAAAGATGTTATCAATAATGTTTTAGGACTCGATAATACTACAATATTTGAAGAAATACAGGCAAATAGAATGGAATTCGATAGTAATGGGAATCTCCGGAAAATTATCGGTACAAAATACGATTTTGAAGGAAAATGTACTTTTATAAAGCATGTTGCAGATCAATTAAATATTAATCCATACGAAATATTATTTGTAGGAAACTCCAATAATGATGAGCTTGCGTATGCGTCAGGTGCTATTACCTTGTGTGTAAATCCAAATCAAACGAACCAATATAAAGCAAATGTCTGGAACAATCTAATTAATGATATGAATACTTTGAAGGAAATCGCTAATTTTATCGAAATTTCGTGATAACCATTTGCTATTTTCGAATCCGATAAGGAATAGTAATCTTCTGGCGGTAGCCGTTCACCCCGAATGTCGTTGTAACGTCTTCGACAATGTACACGCCGTTCTTCGAGGGGTTTCTATCGTCGACGAGTTCGACCTGCACAGCCGTTGTAAGCGCTAAATCCCCGAAGAGCGTGAGGCTTCCGGTGATGCCGTTCAGGTTATAGTTGCGAAAATACTCGATGGTCTCCTCCACAAGTTTGTCGGAGTCGATCCGCATGTTGGGGGACATGTAGGGCACCACGGTGTAGGTCGACAAATCTACTTTGGTCTTTGTCGCGGCCCCAGTGGCCGTGGTGTTACCCGTCACCTTATGAGTTTTGCGAGATATCTGTGTGGCGTTCACAACCTGAAATTCCTTGCTATTCTTATCCTTCGGGTCGTAATCGGGATTCAGACGTACGGTTACCTCGAAAAACTTCTCGTCGGCACCCAACGCCTTGCCCGTTACGGCCAGAAACCGGGGGTTGGTCTTTACGATTTTCAGGCCACTGTGGGCTACGTGATAGTTGAAACAGACTTTGAAGGGCATTTCGGCCGCTTTATCTTGTGGAAATACCGGTTGCGCCTTACTCGATGAGTATGGCCGCCCGATTGCAATCGTCGGCATTGATGATGGAGAGTCTGCATCGTATTTCAGAAAACAGTAAACCTTGTACTTCGACCATTCGGAGAGAATGTCCGCCACGGTGAAGTTGTCCGTAATCTTTATCTTGCCGATCTGAATATCGAACCGCCTGGTGTCGGAATGTATCTCGAATCCTGTATCTTTCAGCACTCCGTATTTCTCACCCAGAATATCATTGACACTCACCCCGCTGGCTGGGGTTTCGAACTTGGGGGCCTGCTTCAATTTGAGTTTGTGGGCCATGTTTTCACACTCGATCTCGAAGATGCTGTCCGAATTGTAAGCCGTAAAATACCCGTCGAAGAGGGTTTTCAGCGCACCGTTGTACCCCAGCTTGATGTTGATTCGCTGCTCGACCTTGATGACGTTCGCGTCCAACACGCCTTGTGCGGAGCGTTTCTCGATGAGCGCTCCGTTCTGCATCACTTCGGCCGTGAGACGTGAGGCGTCTTTCCCTTCACGGGTCACGCTTCCGGGTACACGTCGGGGTATTTCGAGGTGATCTTGCCCTGGATGGCAATCTCCAGATCGCCACCCGAGACGAGTTCCTTGCGGGTATAGTCACGCCCCTGAACGGTGGTGAGCAGGATATTGTTTTTGCTCGACACCTGAACCTGGGGTTGGAGGTCGATGAACTCCGAGGCTCCGTACATCATATTCATCTGTATTGTGCCCTGTGTATTGTCGTAATAGAGCCCCAGCACGTCGATGTACTGCCGCAGGTAGTCGGCGACGATGCGTCCGACGATCGTATCGGTATAGTGGGCCTGGGCGGCCACGGCTTTCAGTTGCTGGATAAGCTGGTAATACTGTCCGTTCTTATTCGCCAGGCTCGACTGCGACTGTGTCTGGAGGTACTTGTCCCGTTGGCGTTGCTCTCAGTAGCGTATGTAGCGGGGATAGGATCGCAGCAGCCCGTAGGCGGTCTGAGATACCGTTTGAATCAGTGCCCGTTTGAGCAGGTTGTGGTTTTTGGAGAAGTAGTGTACCTGCCCGTCCTGCAGCTCCGCAAGGCCCATTCCCAGCGCGCGGCGTGCCGAGTCCGTGAGGTAGCCGCCCAGCGTGCCGTTACCGATGATGCCTCCGCTTAGGAGCGTCGAAAGTGCAATATTGAATAATCCCATAAGTAGATTGTTTATGCGTTCAACGAGGCATCGAAATCGTGAACCACATCGATCAATGCCTGGGAGAGTTGTTCTTTTAGGTTCTGAATCACGGAGGTTTGTCCTTCCGGCGATTTCCTCAGGTCGACGGTTTCGATGCTCATCAGGTTCTCTATGTTGACGATAACCTGCTTGGGAGCTGCCGAGGAAAGTTTGCCCGTGCCGGAGTAGTTACCCCCGGCGGCGCCGTCGTCCACCCCTGTCACGGTAAGGCCATTGGCATCGAAGGGGCGCTCATCGGCCGAGTCAGGTTCACGCTCGAATGTCAACATCATCGAGATGGCTGAGTCATACAAGATGGCTGCCGGACATTCGGCAACAAGAAGATTTTTTTCGATCCCAAGGACGAAAAGAGCTTCAACAGCCGAACCATCGAAGGAGTCGTAGGGGTGTTGGAGAACAGGCCGGACATCGCCGACAAGGAACAGGTACTCGCAACCTTCCGCAAACAGGCACAGGCACTGGTGCGAAACATGGAGACGGATGGCTATCTGTATATTCAACCGAAGAATCCGGGACTAAAATAGTATGTGCAGAGCAGGGCATGCCGCCCTCTCTTCTTTATTGCAATGGTAAAAATCAAGTCTCAGAGTGACAAGTATGTTGAATTGAAAGAGGCGGATTACTTCTTGCTTGTTGAGAATACGATCCTGATCGAGGCGCTCAAAACGCTGGAATCGAGGCCATGCCGATCTACAAGGCCATGCGCAGATGGGCCTCATGTCGTCTGATAAGGAGGGGGTAGGGTATCCGAAATATGCTGTCTATACCTCGTTGAAAGATAATTGCTATAAATCAGCAAAATATCCAAAAAGTCATTGTACTTTTGCTCTTGACATTTTTACAGTATTAACCGTCGTCCATGCAGTCTATTATGTAGGATTCCGGTCTGTCGGCAAAATTCGTTGCTGATATTCAATCAATTATACTTAAAAACCATGCCCCGTCGGGGGCTGCGGCATTCGCGGGCTTCCGGCAGAACACAAAGGAAGGTACTGCCCTCAGGTATTTATGAACCTTCCATCCACGGCCGCGCCTTAGCCGCCACCCTGTTCTAAAACCCCGCATCCGTCACAACCGGTCGAGGCATTCGCGGATAATTGCCGCGCTGCCGCGAATCTCCTCTTCGGAGATCGTCAAGGGCGGCGAGATGCGGAACGCCGTGTCGCAGAACAGGAACCAGTCGCTCAGAATCCCCTCCTCTTTGAACAGCTCCATGATGCGGAACAGTTTTGCCGGGTCGCCCAACTCGACGGCCAGCAGCAGACCCGCACGGCGGATTTCCCGCACGGCGGAATGACCGCCCAGCAATCCTTCGTAGAGGGCGCCCTTCGCCTCGACTCCGGCCACCACGTCGTGTTCGAGCAGGTAGCCGAGCGCCGCCAGCCCCGCAGCACAGCATACCGGATGGCCCCCGAAAGTAGTGATATGCCCCAGCACCGGCCGGCTTTGGAGCGCGTCCATTACCTCCTTGCGCGCCGCGAACGCCCCCAGCGGCATGCCGCCGCCCAGCGCTTTGGCCAGGCATACGATATCGGGCACGACGCCGTATTTGAACGACGCGAACATCGCTCCCGTACGCCCCATCCCGGTCTGAATCTCGTCGAAGACCAGCAGCGCCCCGACCTCGTCGCAGCGCCGGCGCAGGGCCTCCAAATAGCCGGGAGCAGGAAGCCGCACGCCCGCCTCTCCCTGCACGGGTTCGGCCACGACGCAGGCCGTTCGGCGGGTAATGTGCTTCAATTCGCCGAAATCGTTGAACTCAATCGCCCGCACATCGGGTAGCAGAGGCCGGAACGCTCCTTTCCACTCCTCGCCTTCGGGCGCGCCCATCAGGCTCATGGCTCCGTGCGTTGAGCCGTGATAGGCCCGTCGCATGGAGATCAGTTCCGTACGGCCGGTAAATCGTTTCGCCAGTTTGAGCGCACCCTCGACCGCCTCGGCGCCCGAATTGACGAAGTAGACGCTGTCCAGCCCTTCGGGCAGCAGTTCCGCGAGACGCGCGGCGTAGGCCACCTGCGGCGTTTCGACCAGCTCGCCGTACACCATCACATGCATGTAGCGCGCCGCCTGCTCCTGCACGGCACGCACCACCGCAGGATTGCCGTGGCCGACATTGCTCACCGAAACGCCCGCCACCAGGTCGTAGTAGCGTTTGCCCTCGGGCGTATAGAAAAACGATCCTTCAGCCCGCGCCACTTCGACCAGCATGGGCGACGGCGAAGTCTGGCCGACATGGGCCAGGAACTGTTTGCGTAAAATCGTACTCATTGGGGTATGTCTCCGAATTTCTTCTCCAGAATTTGCGGCGCGTCCTTCACGCTGCGGCACATCCAGCGCAGCAGTACTTCCTGCTGCCGCTCACAGGTCATGCGCCAGCCGGGGGTCGTAAGCCGCACCCGCTCGGAAAGCATGTAAATCAGAATGGCGGCCGAAGCCGAAACATTGAGGCTCTCGACCATGCCGCACATCGGAATGCGCAGGAATTCGTCGGCCGAGGCGATCACCTCTTCCGAAATCCCGGCATGCTCCGTGCCGAAAACCAGCGCGAAAGGCCCGCGCCCGACGTCGAACGTCTCGGGCGTCACGTCCTGGCGGTGGGGCGTGGTCGCCACGATGCGGTAACCGTCTC
Source organism: Alistipes sp. (assembly GCA_048465795.1). Taxonomy (GTDB): domain Bacteria; phylum Bacteroidota; class Bacteroidia; order Bacteroidales; family Rikenellaceae; genus Alistipes. Next base: position 76,644 of record DBFWKV010000050.1, on the reverse strand, counting down.
TTTTCAGCGCCGCAAGCGCCTCGCCGGTCGAGGCGTGGCGCCTGACATCGACCCACCGGTCGGTGCCGCGCGCAATGTCGGGATTCGGCTCGAAGGGGCAAAGCGTCTCGATCGTATGCAGTTCCTGCAATCCGAACGCTTCGCAGTGGCGGATAAGTGCCGCCGCATTCTGCCCGTGATACATATTTTCGGCCAGCACGGTCATGTAATCCGTGCGCATGGCCACCGTCCGGCGAAGCACTTCGAACCGCTCGGGCGTCATGAATCCGGCGAGCAGGCCGATGCGTTCGGCATACCAGTCCGGGGTATTATTTCCGGTATTTTTCATCTTCATCCAGCATTTTCAGGTAACTCTCGTAGCGCTCCCAAGACATCGCGCCCCGCCTGACCGCCTCCTCGACGGCGCAGCCCGGCTCGTGGGTATGGGTGCAGTTGTAAAAGCGGCAGCCCGGGGCCAGCCGCATCATTTCGGGGAAGTAATGCCACAATTCAGCATCGTCGATGTCGATCAGGCCGAAACCCTTGATGCCCGGCGTGTCGATGACGGCACCGCCCCCGCAGAGCGGGTACATCGTGGAGAAGGTGGTGGTATGGCGGCCCTTGTGATGGCTTTCCGAGATTTCGGCGGTACGGATGTCGAGCGACGGGTCGATGGTCTGAATCAGCGTCGATTTTCCCACGCCCGAATTTCCGGCCACCAGCGTCGTGCGGCCCCGGAGCAGTTCGCGTACCTCTTCGACCCCCGTCCCTTCCGCAGCCGAGACCTCCAGCACGCGATAACCCGCGCCCTCGTACACGGCACGGAACGCCGCTATGACCTCGGTATCCTGCAGGTCGGTCTTCGACAGCACGATCGCCACCGGCACCTTGTACGCCTCGCACGTTACCAGGAAACGGTCGACGAATTCCATCGGCGTCGCGGGCGACCGGAGCGTCACGAGCAGCAGCGCCTGATCGATGTTCGCGGCAATGATGTGCGACTCTTTCGAGAGGTTAGACGCGCGGCGGATCACGTAGTTGCGGCGCGGTGCGATTCCGGCGATCACCCACTCGCCGTCGGCGTCGGCCTCGCAGTGCACCGTATCGCCCACCACGACCGGATTGGTCGAGCGGACGCCGCGCAGGCGCAGACGGCCCCGGATGCGGCACTGCACCCGCTCACCGTCGTGCATCACATCGTACCAGCTTCCTGTGGAGCGCATAACCACGCCCGAAAATCGTTTTTCCATCGTCATTTTTCCGGTTGCTCCTGCGGAATCTTCCGTTCGGCCCATTCGAGAACGGGGGACAGCAGCCCGGAGAAGCGCATTACGGGTTTATACAGTTTCGATCGTCCGACCGTTTGCGGATTTACCAGCGTGTAATCGGCATTGAGCGTGTCGAAGGCGGAAAACAGCACACTCAGTACCAGCGCATACTTCAAAAGCGAGACCACAACGCCCAGCACGATATCCGCCACGCCGAAACCGGCGAAGTGAAACAACTTGCGCACAAGCCGCGCGGCAACGGCGACCAGCAGGATCGTTGCGAGCAGTACGACCACAAAGCCTGCCGGAGCGGCGATCTCGGGGTCGAGCCGCAGCAGCTCGGCAGCAGCCGTTCCGTAGCGCGACGCCAGATAGATGCCGGCGACGATACCCGCCAGCGAAAAGAGTTGCACGACGACGCCCTGCCGCCATCCGTTCCAGACGGCCAGCAGCGCCACGACATAGACGATCAGATCGATGGTATTCATCGCATTCGGTAGAATTCGGTTACAAAAATACAACAGGCCCGGCAGAACGGGACATTTTAAAATTCGGTGTCTCGCAACGGCACGATCCGCATTACCGGATCACGTCATGCAGCCTCACCCCCAATGCGGTGCAGATCGCACAAAGCGTCCGCAGAGTCGGATTCGTCCGCCCCGCCTCGATACGACTGAGGTTCGAACGCTCCATATCGCAACGGTAGGCGAGTTCCTGCACCGTCAGGCGTTTTTCCCTGCGCAGTTCCCTGATTCGCTGTGCGACAGCGACAATTTCTTCCTGATAGACGTTCGGCATTTCGATCGGATCGAGGTTCGGTTTTTACTTCACGGCACGGCATACCCGGGTTAAACGGTTTGGCACAGCCCCGACAGCCGCCCGCGCACAACTTTCCGCTACAAAGATACACATATTTCCCGAAACGTAGCCGTTCGGCCCGGCGCGACCCGCATCTTTCGGCCCGCGACGAACGCCGCGCGCGTCGCCGGCAGCGCACCCGCAAACAGCACGGGCGGCACCGCGCGGCAGAGCTGCGCCCACCGCCGTCGTTTGCAAACCGACACCGTCTGCCGCAGCAGCGGAGCGGGAAAAGTCATTGTGTCATATTTTTTGTATCTTTGCACGGAACGCAAACCGCGTTTGCGGCGCATCCGGCAGCGGAGACGGGCGACAACCTGTCCTGCCGGACCCGGAAACCGACAACTCTATCCGCCGATCGGACTATGAAACACTATTTCGCAACACTTCTGCTGCTTCTCGCCTGCGGCACCGCCGCCGCACGCAGTGTATATCCTTTCAACGAGGGCTGGCGCTTCTTCTTCAAGTCGGAGAACAGCAGCGACAACGCCCGCCACGTCACCCTGCCCCACACCTGGAACACCGACACGGGCGGCACGGGGCTTTTTCTGGAGACTACGGCCAACTACCAGAACGATTTTTACGGCATGCCCGAGTGGGCCGCGAAACGGATTTTCGTGAAATTCTACGGCGTGCAGAGCGTCGCCAATCTCTTCGTCAACGGCAGCTACGTAGGCGAGCATCGCGGCGGCGCTACGGCCTTCACGTTCGAGATCACCGACAAAATCAAAATCGGCGCGGACAATGCCCTGATGGTCGTGGTGAGCAACAACAGTCGGCCCGACGTGCTGCCCACCTCGACCGATATGAACCTCTACGGCGGCATTTACCGCGAGGCGGAGCTGATCGTGACCGACCGAACGGCCATATCCCCTCTCTTCCTGGGCACGGAGGGCGTGCTGGTGAAGCAGACCTCCGTGTCGCACGACCGGGCCGAAGGCGAAGCGACCGTCCACCTCACTTCGGCGGGCGGCGGTTCCGCCTGCCAGGTGACGCTGGAAATCACGGCGCCCGACGGCCGTAAGGTTTTCACGCGCAACCAGAGGGCGAAACTCGACGGCAAAGCCGTCGTCATTCCCTTCAGTTTCGATAAACCCGCACTGTGGAGTACGGCCTCTCCGTCGCTCTACCGGGTGACCGTCCGCACGGAAGCCGACGACATGCGCGACGAAGTGACCGTCCGCACGGGATTCCGCACCATCCGCACCTCGCCCTCCGAAGGATTTCTGCTCAACGGCGAGCGCATTCCGGTGCGGGGCGTCACGCTCTACCACGACAACGCCATTTCGGGCGGCGCCCTCACGGCGGAGGATTACGATTCCGACCTGGCGCAAATCCGCACGCTGGGCGCCAACGCCATCCGCTCGGCCGTGACGCCTCACGCCCAATACCTTTACGACCGTTGCGACGAACAGGGACTGCTCGTGTGGGTCGATATGCCCCTCCACCGCGCACCCTTCCTGGGCGACGTGGCATACTACGCCACGCCCCAGTTCGAGGAGAACGGCCGCCAGCAGCTGCGCGAGATCATCGCCCAGAACTACAACCACCCTTCGGTGGCGATGTGGGGCATCTATTCGCTGCTGTGGACGCGCGGCGACAACGTCATCCCCTACCTGCGGACGCTCAACAAGACGGCCCACGAAATGGATCCCTCGCGCCCGACGGTGGCGTGCAGCGACCAGAACGGCGAGATCAATTTCGTCACCGACCTGATCGTCTGGCAGCAGAACGTGGGCTGGGAGAGAGGTTCGACCGACGACGTGAAGGTCTGGCGCGACATGCTGCGCAAGAGTTGGTCGCACCTCAGCTCGGGGGTTTGCTTCGGCGGCAGCGGATTCATCGGCCACAAGAGCTACACGGCCAAAGCCGCTCCGCGCTCGAACTGGATGCCGATGGAGCGCCAGACCCGCTTCCACGAGGAGTACATGCGCAACCTGCAAAACGACTCGCTGTTCTGGGGCGTGTGGATCAACAACATGTACGACTACGGATCGGTGCGCCGACCCTACGGCGTGAACGGTGCGGGGCTGGTGACGCTCAACCGCCGCGAATGCAAGGATGCATTCTATCTCTACAAGTCGCTCTGGAACAAGCGGGAGCCGACGCTCTACCTCACCGACAAGCGGCGCCGCCTGCGCGACAGCCAGCGGCAGGCCTTCAAGGTCTACTCGTCGCAGGGCGCGCCCCTGCTGCTCGTGAATCAGGATACGGTGAAGCTGAACGAATACGCCCCCTGTCAGTATCTCTCGGATACGGTGACCCTGCTGGGAGACGTCCGGGTGACGGTTTCTGCGGGAGCGCTCCGCGACAGCGTGGAACTCAGGGTAGGCAACGTCTTAAAACCGAAACGCAATCCCGCCCCTCGGCGAACAACAAGTCCGCAAACGACAAATTAGGGACGAAGGACATCCGCTCGGAAAAGACCTGCACATAAGGCTCGGCGACGAACGCCGGGTCTTTTTTGTGCTTGGGGCGCAGGTCGAGGTCGTCCGCGCCGGCCACGACGTACTCGCGCGAAATGCGGGGCATGCGGTCGATACCGGCCAGGCGCAGCAGCACGGCGAGCAGTTCGAGGTCGTAATCGGCCAGGAATTCGTACTCCCGGCGATAAAAAGGCTCCAGATAGGGTGCGAAATAGTCGAAGAAGGGAGAGGATTTGTAGGCGGAAACCATCGCCAGCCAGTGCTGGTGCTGCCAGCGTTTCGAATAGTCGATCCGCACGTCCCGCACGGGTGTCTGCGGACGGTTGGCATTTCGCACGTGCACGGTCAGGTCCATCGGTCCGTGCGTCGAGAGAATCTGCGCCCGGTTGCGCTCCGAACGTTTTATATAGTGTTCGCCCAAATCCACGACGCACTCGTCGCACAGCAGGCGGGCGACATAGGCCACCGAAGGCAGGTAGGAAACGGGGAGGATGGTCATACGTATTAATGAAAAATTAAAAATGAAGAATTAAGAATTATTTCAGAGAACATCAGACTCCGTTTGCAATAGAGAAATTCGGCAGAGCTGTTAATCTGAAAACAACGACAATTTAAAACAACGATAAACTAATTTTTCATTTTTAATTCTTAATTTTTAATTTCTTCCGCCTCCCTCCACTTCCCGTCGGCCTTGATCAGTTCGATCAGGCGGTCGAGCGCCTCCTCCTGCGGAATGTTGCGCTCCACGATCGTGCGGCCCCTGTAAAGCGTGATGCGGCCCGGTGCCGCACCCACGTAGCCGTAGTCGGCGTCGGCCATCTCGCCGGGGCCGTTGACAATGCAGCCCATCACGCCGATCTTGAGGTTTTTCAGGTGCGACGTGCGCGCCTTGATGTCGGCGAGCGTCCGCTCGATGTCGTAGAGCGTGCGTCCGCACGAAGGGCAGGCGATGTACTCCGTGTGCGAAAAACGCACGCGCGCGGCCTGCAGGATCATCAATTCGATGTCGCGGATGTCCGCCTCCGAAAAGCCCGGCGCATCGATCCAGATGCCGTCGGCCAACCCGTCCAGAAACAGCACGCCCAGGTCGGCGGCGGCCTTCACGGCCAGCGTTTCAAGCGAAGTCTCCTCATAGCTGCATTTCACCACGACCGGCTCGTCCGTACCGAGGTTCAGGATCGCGGCCCGCAATTCGGCCGTCGGATTGCCCGACCGAGCCTCGATCACGCGGAAGCCCCCGAGCGGCTCCGTGTGCACCACGGGCACCTGCACCTGCGACCGGCGGCGGTATTCGGTCGGCGAATAGCGTTCGGGATGCTCCACCGGGAATACCCCCGGACGCGACGCGAAATGCGCGGCAAGCAACTGCGCCACGGGAATTTCGTTTTCGGGGGCTTCCGTGAGCGACACGCGGATCGTGTCGCCGATACCGTCCGCCAGCAGCGCCCCGATCCCGACGGCGCTCTTCACGCGCCCTTCGATGCCGTTTCCGGCCTCGGTAACGCCCAGGTGAATGGGATAATTCATCCCCTCGGCCTCCATCGCCGAGACCAGCAGGCGGTAGGCGGCCACCATCACGCGCGTGTTCGACGACTTCATCGACACCACGACCTGATCGAAATCCCGCTCGCGGCAGACGCGCAGAAACTCCATCGCCGAGACGACCATGCCCCGGGGCGTGTCGCCCCACTCGTCGAAGACCCGCTTGGCCAAAGAGCCGTGGTTCACACCCACACGAATCGCCACGCCCCGCGCGCGGCACTGCTCGATAAGCGCCTCGAACTCGCCGTGCGTCGTGCGGTAGTTGCCCGGGTTGACGCGCACTTTGTCCACATATTTCGCTGCGATCGCGGCCACTTCGGGCACGAAATGGATGTCGGCGACAATTGCGGCCGCGTAGCCGTCCTCGCGCACCTGCCGGACGATGTTCGCCAGATTCTCCCCCTCACGCCGTCCCTGGGCCGTAAGACGCACGATATGGCCGCCGGCCCGGTCGATGCGTTCGATCTGTGCGACGCTCCCGGCGGTGTCGTTGGTGTCGGTGTTGGTCATCGACTGCACGGCGACGGGGTTCGCCCCGCCGATGGTGACGCTGCCGATGCGCACCTCGCACGTCGGGCGGCGTTTGTATTGCGTAAGATCCATCCTGTCGGAATTTAACGTAAAATCGGCGGAAGCCGGGCGCAGAGGCGAAACTGCGCGGATCATGCCGGAGCGCATCCCGACCTGGTTCCGTCTTTATACGGCAAAGATAACGTTTCGCTTGGAATTCCGGAAAAATTACGGTAACTTCCTGCTCGAAAACCAATTCCTGTTGCGTTATGAAAAACCGACTGCTCCTGCTGCTGCTCGGCCTGCTGGGTTTCGCCGGTTGCCGCAGCGACGAACCCGAACCGGACATGTACGGCACGCCTTCCGCCCGTTTCACGATCAAGGGCCGGGTCGGCGATTCACACGGGACTCCCATTCCGGGGATCCGGGTAACACCCGTCGACCCCGCAGAGGTAAGACCTGTGGTCGCAGGGCACCCCGGCAACCGGCCGGAGGCTTTCACCTCCGGCACGGGCGAGTATGAAGTTTCCGGAAGCTGTTTCGACCGGCAGGAGTTCTTCATCACCCTGCGCATGGAGGATGTGGACGGCGAGGAAAACGGTCTGTTCGATCCGAAAGAGACCGACGTTGCAATTACGCAGGCCGACCGGGTCGGATCGGACGGCTGGACTTCGGATTACCGGAAGCAGGCCGGAGACACACACCTTACGGAAAGCGAGCGGTAAAATGTCTGACCCGAAGCAAAAGCCCGGCCTGCGCAAACGCCTCGGACTCGAATTGTTCCGACACCTGCAAAACAGCCGCATCGCCCGCCACGAGCTGCGGACGCTCTTTTGGGAATGCACCCTGCGTTGCAACCTTCAGTGCCGTCATTGCGGCAGCGACTGCCGCGCCGAAGCCGCCACGCCCGACATGCCGGCCTCCGATTTCTTCCGCACGCTCGACACGCAGATCACGCCCCGTGTCGATCCGCACAACGTGCTGGTGATCCTCTCCGGCGGGGAAGTGCTCCTGCGCCCCGATCTCGAACACATCGGCAGGGAACTCTACCGCCGCGAATATCCCTGGGGCCTGGTAACCAACGGGCTGGCGCTCGACAGCCGCCGTTTCGAAGCGCTGCTCGACGCCGGACTGCACACCCTGACGATCAGCCTCGACGGCTTGGCAGACGACCATACCTACATCCGGGGCAACGCGCAAAGTTTCGAACGCGCTTCGCAGGCCATCAGCCTCGCCGCAGCCGACGGCTCGCTGGCATGGGACGTGGTCACCTGCGTCACGCGGCGTTCGCTGCCCCGGCTGGGGGAGTTCACGGAATACCTGATTTCGCTGGGTGTGCGTTCGTGGCGCATTTTCACGATCTTCCCGGCGGGCCGCGCGGCACAGGAGCCTGATTTCCGGCTTTCCGACGACGAATTCACCTCCCTGCTCGCCTTTATCCGCCGCACCCGCAAACAGGGACGCATCCGCACCTCCTACGCCTGCGAAGGGTTTTTAGGGGGATACGAAGGCGAGGTGCGCGACGGGTTCCATCACTGCGCCGCAGGCGTCACGACCGCATCGATCCGCATCGACGGCGCTATCTCGGGTTGCACGTCGATCCGTTCGAATTTCCACCAGGGCAACATCTACCGGGACGATTTCGGGGAAGTCTGGGAACATCGCTTCGAAAAGTTCCGCAACCGGGAATGGGCCTGCAAAGGTTTGTGCGCCGACTGCGAAATGTTCCGCTACTGCCGGGGCGGAGGCATGCACCTTTACGACGACAACGGGGAACTGCAACGCTGCCACTACCGCCACATTTGCGGGTAATCCGCCGGGCCGGAAAACCGCCGGGCCGACCGCCCAATGCTCTACACCCGGGATAGGCCCGGAACGCACAACATGGCCGTCATCGCTGCAAAGGGCGGCTTTTCCGCAGTCGGCCGTACCACTTTTCGACACGGGATACGACGGAACCGGGATTTTTCGTATATTTGTAAAATGGAAAATTACCTGGACAGCGACATCAAATTCGTGGCGGGCGTCGGCGAGGCGCGCGCCCGGCTTCTGGACAAGGAGCTGGGCATCCGCACCGTGGGCGACCTGCTCTGGCATTTTCCGTTCCGCTACATCGACCGCACGAAAGTCTACCGCATCGGCGAGATCACCGACTCGGGCGCGACGCTCGTGCAGTTCCGCGCCCGCGTCACGGGCGTGGGCTATGCGGGCACGGGGCGCAAAAAACGCTTCTCGGCCTATGTCTCCGACCCGACGGGTTCCGCCGAGCTGGTCTGGTTCCAGGGCGTCAAGTGGATCGAGAAACGCATCGAGGTGGGGCGCGAATACCTCGTCTTCGGGCGGCCCACGTTCTACCGCAACGAACTTTCGCTGGTGCATCCCGAGATCGAGACGATGGAGCAGGCCCTTTCGCGCAAACCCGAAAGCGGGATGCAGGGTATCTACTCCTCGACCGAACGCCTGTCGGCGGTGCTGGGCACGAAAGGCATTTACCAGATCGTACAAAACGCCTGGGCGCTGGCCAAAGACCGCATCTACGACCCCATGCCCGAACCCGTGCGGGCCAAATACGGGCTGATCCCGCTGCGCGAGGCGCTGCGCAACATCCATTTTCCGCAGTCGGGCGAACTGCTCAAACAGGCCCAGTACCGCCTGAAATTCGACGAACTGCTGGGCATCCAGCTCAACATCCAGTCGCGGCGCACGGCGCGCCTGGCGAAGAACAACGGTTTTCTCTTCCCGAAGGTCGGCGGCGTGTTCAACACGTTCTACACCGAGAAACTCCCCTTCCCGCTCACCGGAGCACAGAAACGGGTGATCAAGGAGATCCGCCGGGACACGGTGACGGGCTTCCAGATGAACCGGCTGCTGCAAGGCGACGTGGGCAGCGGCAAAACCCTCGTGGCGCTGATGTCGATGCTGCTGGCCGTCGACAACGGCTATCAGGCCTGTATGATGGCCCCCACGGAAATCCTGGCCCGCCAGCATTTCGCCACCGTTACGAAGATGCTCGAAGGCATGGGCGTCGGCGTGGCGATTCTCACCGGGGCCTCGAAGGCCAAAGAGCGGCGCACGGCGCTCGAAGGGATTGCGTCGGGAGCGGTCGACATCCTTATCGGCACGCACGCACTGATCGAGGACAAGGTGCAGTTCGCCAACCTGGGGTTCGTGGTGATCGACGAGCAGCACCGCTTCGGCGTGGAGCAGCGCGCCCGGCTCTGGACGAAGAACGAGCAGCCGCCCCACATCCTCGTGATGACCGCCACGCCCATTCCCCGCACGCTGGCCATGACCCTTTACGGCGACCTCGACGTGTCGGTGATCGACGAACTGCCGCCCGGCCGCCGGCCGATCCGCACCGTGCATTACACCGACTCGGCGCGCCTGCGCCTGTTCGGCTTCATGAAGCAGCAGATCGCCCTGGGGCGGCAGGTCTACGTCGTATACCCGCTCATCAAGGAGTCGGAAGCGATGGACTACAAGGACCTCACGGACGGCTACGAAGCCATTTCACGCGACTTTCCGCTGCCGCAGTACGTCACGGCCATCTGCCACGGCCGGATGAAACCTGCGGACAAGGAGGAGTCGATGCGCCAGTTCAAGGCGGGGGAGGCGCAGATCCTGGTCGCCACGTCGGTGATCGAGGTGGGCGTGGACGTGCCTAACGCCACGGTAATGGTGATCGAGTCGGCCGAACGCTTCGGCCTCTCGCAGTTGCACCAGTTGCGCGGTCGCGTGGGACGCGGCGGGGAGCAGTCCTACTGCATCCTGATGTCGGGCGAGAAACTTTCGAAAGAGTCCCGCGCCCGGCTGGAGGCCATGTGCGAGACCTCGGACGGCTTCCGGCTGGCGGAGCTGGACCTACGCCTGCGCGGCGCGGGAGACATCAACGGCACCCTGCAAAGCGGCATGGCATTCGATTTGAAGATTGCCAATCCTACGCTCGACGTACAGATCCTGACCGTGACGCGCGAAGCGGCCGCCGAAGTACTGGCAGCCGATCCCGCACTCGCGCAACCCGCAAACCGGGGGCTGCGGGAACTGCGGATAAAGTACTCGGGGCGCGAAGAACTCGATTTTTCAATGATTTCGTAATATATTGCCTCAACGGCACGTTTAAAAAAAAAGCACCTGCATGAAACGATTGTTTTTCACCCTATTGTCCCTGGCCTGCGCACTGCCCCTCGCCGCCCAGCTCTACCAGCCGGGCGAAGTGCTCGACTACCGCGTGAGCTACAAGGCCAAGATGTTCCCCAACACGGAGGTGGGATCGGTGCAGGTGGCCACCACGCAGACCGAATCCGATGGCCGCACCTATTATAAGATCGTCGGCCTGGGGCGCACGCTGCCCACCTACCGATGGTTCTTCAACCTCGAAGATACCTACACGGTGCATGTCGATCCCGAGACGCTGCGCCCGGTGCGCTTCGAGAGCGACATCCGCGAGGGCGACTACACGTTCGCCAGCACCTATGTGTACGACTGGCCGGAGGGCAAGGTCTACACCCAGTGGCACAAGCGCAAGAATCCCGTGCATAAAAAGACAATGGAACTCACGCCGCAGAGCATGGACGCCATTTCGCTCTTCTTCAACCTGCGCACGGCCGTTTTCGAAGGCGACGACGCCGGCGAGACACAGGTATTGCAAATGGTGCTCGAAGACACCATCCGTCACCTGAAATACCGCTTCATCGGCCGCGAACAGAAGAAAATACGCAACATGGGCCGGTTCAAAACCCTGAAGTTCGAATGTCAGCTGGGCACATCCGAAGGTTTTTCCTTCACCGACGGGACGATGTTCACGGTCTGGATCTCGGACGACGACAACAAGATTCCGCTCTACATGGAGTCCCCTGTGCGCATCGGCAGCATCCAGGCCTATATTTCGGGCTACAAAGGCCTGAAATACCCCCTGACAAGCCGGATGAATTGATGGTGTGGCGGAAAACCGGTGCAATTCCGGAAAGAAAATCGTATATTTGCAGCAATTAACATCAACTGACCACTATGGAAGAGAACAATCGGGGCTACGACCCCTCGGAATTCGAAGACGACGACTACCAGCCTCAGTCCGACCCCGGCAAGTCGATCCGTGGCTACCGCATCGTGATCGTCATCCTTTCGGTCATCCTGGTCGCGCTGTCGATCCTCTATTTCAGCATCCACCGCCAGCAGATGATCGACAACGAGCTGCTGCAGTCCGACCGCGACTCGATCCAGAACGATCTGGGACGCCTGATGGACGACTACGACAACCTGCGCGTCACAAACGACACTATCACCGCCAATCTCAACCTCGAACGTTCGCGCGCCGACTCGCTGATGACACGGCTCAAAAAGGAGCGCAGCTGGAGCCTGGCGAAGATCAAACAGTACGAAAAGGAGGTCGGCACGCTGCGCACGATCATGCGCGGCTACCTGCATCAGATCGACTCGCTCAACTCGCTCAACAAGCAGCTCATCAAGGAGAACGTCGGCTTCCGCAAGGAGATTTCTTCAGCCAAATTGCGTGCGGAGGTGGCCGAAGAAAAAGCCGCCGAGCTGAATAACAAGGTACGCGTGGGATCGGTGATCCGGGCCAGAGACATCCGTCTCACGGCCCTGAACGACCGCAGCAAGGAGGTTTCGCGCATCAAGAACGCCGAGCGCCTGCGCACGGACTTCATCCTGACGGCCAACGAACTTGCCTCGCCCGGCGACCGCACGATCTACGTGCGCATCACCTCGCCCGACGGCTATGTGCTGACCACCGAAGCCATGCCCACGTTCGAGTACGAGGGCGAGCGCCTGAGCTACTCCGCCTCGCGCAGCGTGGATTACCAGAATCAGGATCTGCCCGTCGGCATCTTCTACAACTCGACGGGATTCGCCGCCGGCACCTACAAGGTACAGCTTTACAGCGACGGCTTCCTGATCGGATCGGCCGAAGTGGCCATGCGGTAAGTGAAAAGTGAAAGGTGAACCGACGCAGCGGGCGCGGGCAGAGCGCATGGAGTACGGACTCAGCCGAACGGAAGCAAATTCATGACCGAGAAAAAAAGAGTGCGGCGGAACCAGGTTCCGCCGCACTCTTTTTTGTTTTCCGCGTCCGGCAAGACTCCGGAATCGAATAGTGAATTTTCACTTTTCACTTTTCACTTTATTTCGTGTCCTGCCAGATCAGGGCCGAAGCGCCCAGAATCGCGGCGTTCTTGCCCTGAATGCCGCTCGGCAGCAGCTTTACCTTGTTCTTGAATACGTAAAGCATGTTCTCCTCCATGTACCACTGCGTCGGCTCGAAGATCAGCTTGCCGGCCTTCGACAATCCGCCGAAGAGGAAAATCGCCTCGGGGGAGGTGATCGTCACCACGTCGGCCAAAGCCCGGCCCAGCATCTCGCCCGTGACGCGGAACGCTTCGAGCGCAATGGGATCGTCCTGCGCGGCGGCGGCCGAGATCATCGAAGCGTCGAAGTCGTCGAACGCAATGCCGCGCATCTTGCTGGGGTTGTTCATCTTCGCCATCAGTTCGAAAACCGTGCGTTTGATGCCCGTCGCCGAGACATACGCCTCCAGGCAGCCGCACCGGCCGCAGCCGCACTGACGCCCGCCCCGCTCCACGATCACATGGCCCAGTTCTCCGGCAAAGCCGTCATGGCCGTAGATCATCTCGCCATTGGCCACGAAACCCGACCCCAGGCCCGTGCCCAGCGTCACCATGATGAAATCCTTCATGCCTTTGGCGTTACCATAGACCATTTCGCCCAGCGTCGCGGCATTGGCGTCGTTGGTCATCAGCGTTTTCACCCCGCCGAAGCAGCGCGAAATGTCGTCGGCCAGCGGAAAGATGCGGCGCGATTCGTCGGGATCGGACTCCCCGTCCTTGAATTTGAAGAGGTTGGCCGGGGATTCGATCGTGCCCTTATGGAAATTGGCATTCGGAGCCCCGATGCCGATGCCGACCAGTTCGTACTCGAACGAGAGGCTGTCGGCCAGCGCCCGCATCGCCACGCACAGGTCGTCGACATAGGCGGGATAATCGTCCACGAAGGGGTATTTCTTGGTCGAAATGACCGACTCGGCGTAGAGGTCGCCGTTTTCATCGACCAGGCCGAAGGCCGTATTGATGCCTCCGATATCGATGCCGATAGCGAGTTTTTTCATATTTCAGGTATTGGTGAAGCGGTTGCAAAAATTCCCTGATGCCGAAACGGTGCGGGCCGCACATGCAAAGCCCCTCTTCCGGCCCCGGGAACGTCGGTTTCTTTTGTCAAAGTTAGGATAAAATTCGGCTACTCCAAACTTTTTTTCTAATTTTGGAACGGATTTATCCCCCAAAGACACGTGCCAACGATGCAAACCAACGAGCAACTTCTCTCCTCGATCGAAAACTACCTGGCCCAGACGGAATTCGCCTCGGAGCCGGAAAAACTCTACGCCCCGATCCGCTATTCGCTTTCGGGCGGCGGCAAGCGGCTGCGTCCGATGCTGCTGATGCTCGCGGCCGGAATCTTCTCCGACCGCACGGCGCAGGCACTCCCTGCGGCGGCGGCCGTCGAGGTGTTCCACAACTTCACGCTGCTGCACGACGACATCATGGACAACGCCGCCGTGCGGCGCGGCAAACCCTCGGTCTATGCCAAATGGGGTCAGAGCGTGGCGATCCTCTCGGGCGACGCGATGATGATCTGCGCCTACCGCCTGCTGGGCGAAGTTCCGGGGGACAAGCTGCCGCAAATCCTCACCACGTTCAACACGATGGCGCTCGAAGTGTGCGAAGGCCAGCAGTACGACATGGATTTCGAGCGGAAGCAGAAGGTGTCGGTGGTGGAATACATGCACATGATCGAACTGAAGACCTCGGTGCTGCTGGCCGGGGCCGTGACGATCGGCGCCATCCTGGGCGGCGCTTCGGAGGAAGACTGCCGCAAGCTCCACCGCTTCGCCATCGAGCTGGGGCTGGCGTTCCAGTTGCAGGACGACCTGCTGGACAGCTACGGCGACGAGCGGCTGGGCAAAGCCATCGGCGGCGACATCCTCGAAGGCAAGCAGACCTACCTGATGATCACGGCCATGAGCCGCGCCGACGAGGCGACGCGCGACGTCCTGCGCACGGCGTACCGCAATGCGGCGCTCTCCGACGCGGAGAAAATCGCCGCCGTGAAAGCCGTGTACGACCGGCTCGACGTGCCTCGCCTCACGGAGCAGCAGATTTCGCTCAAATTCGAGCGGGCGTTGACGATCCTCGACACCCTTTCGGTCGGCAAAGAGCGCACGGCGCGCATGCGCGAATACGCCGAAGGGCTGATGGGGCGGAAGAATTAGAACCAATTAAAAATTAAGAATTAAAACTGAAAAATTACCGAGAGGTCATTTTCAATCATCTGAGAGGCGAAAGTCAAGCGGAAAGACCAGTTTTTAATGCTTAATTTTTCATTTTTAATTTCGCACACAATGCTTCGCAGCGATATAGAGATCATGGCCCCCGTGGGCAGCTACGAATCCCTGGCGGCGGCCATCGCGGCCGGGGCCGACTCGGTCTATTTCGGGGTCGGGAAACTCAACATGCGGGCACGTTCGGCCGCCAACTTCACGCCGGACGACCTGGCGCGCATCGTCGCCATCGCCCGCGAACACGGGGTGAAGACCTACCTGACGGTGAATACGATCGTCTACGAGGACGAATTGCGGGAGGTACACGCCGTCATCGACCGGGCGAAGGCGGAGGGCGTGGACGCCATTATCGCCACCGACTTCGCCGCCATCCTCTACGCCCGGCGCATCGGGGTGGAGGTGCATATCTCCACGCAGAGCAACATCTCGAACTCCGAGGCGGTGAAATTTTTCTCGCAGTGGGCCGACACGGTGGTGCTGGCCCGCGAGCTGACGCTGGAACAGGTGGCCCGAATCCGGCGTGAGATCGTCGAAAACGACATCCGGGGCCCGCGCGGGGAACTGGTCGAGATCGAGATGTTCGCCCACGGAGCGTTGTGCATGGCCATTTCGGGCAAGTGTTACCTCAGCCTGCACGAGACCTCCTGTTCGGCCAACCGGGGCGCATGCCGCCAGTTGTGCCGCCGCAAATACACCCTCACCGATAAGGAGACCGGCGCCCAACTGGATACCGACGGCCGTTATCTCCTTTCACCCAAAGACCTTTGCACAATCGATTTTCTGGATAAAATGATCGGTGCGGGGGTGCGGGTACTGAAGATCGAAGGACGTGCGCGCGGTGCGGAATACGTTAAACGCGTGGTCGAAAGCTACGACCGGGCACTGCGGGCCATCGAAGCGGGCACCTACACGCCGGAGTACGCGGCACAGCTTAAAGGGCACCTCGGGACGGTTTTCAACCGGGGTTTCTGGGGCGGCTACTACGCCGGGAGTCCCGTCGCGGAACTGAGCACACATTACGGCTCGGCCGCCACGCTGCGCAAGGTCTATGTGGGCAAGGTGACGAACTTCTACAAAAGGCTTTCGGTGGCAGAAGTACTCGTCGAAGCGGCTCCGCTCGCCGTCGGCGACCCCATCTTCTTCATGGGCGCCACCACGGGCGTGGCGGAACAGACGCTCACCGAACTGCACGGACCCGACGGAAGTCCGGTTATGGAAGCAGTGCAGGGTCAACTGTGCGCCATTCGCTGCGAAGGGCTGATCCGCCGGGGCGATCAGCTCTACAAATTCGTTCCGGCGCAAACGGATTGACGAATCCGGGAAAATACTTCGGGAATACATTCCTGGGATACGCACACGGGAACATACCGTAAACACGATCCCGGAAAACGGCAGGATGCACCGCTTCGGTGCATCTTTTCGTTTTTCAGGACTGTGCTCTCAGCCATCCAAAATCCTGCTTATCGCAAAATATTTATCGAAAAACAATAAATATGAGTTGTTTTTCAAAAAATATTTCGTATGTTTGCCGTGTCGGACAAGCCGGATGACCGCAACCACACCAACGAACCGGGTCCCGGAAGTCTTTTTGACAACCATTTCAAAAACCTACTGCCATGATCGGAAAAGCCGGAGCAAAACAGGAAATCGAGACCTATCTGTTCGAAATCAACGATTTTATCGACGGAGCACCCGATCGGATCCGCAACGCCATACCCGACTGGAAAATTTGGGCAAAACGGCAGATCGACCGAACGCTGCAAATCATTTACTCATACAGCGACGCTTCCGTCGAGGTCGAAACCCCGGACAGTCCCGACGGGTTGAAATTCAACTACATCCGAAGAGGCTACGGAGCGGAGGGCGCGCAAGTGTCGTTCAACCGGGCGGACGATGCGCTCGAAATCCGCTTCTGGACAAAGGACGGCGGAAATACGGCCTCCTTCGAATACAAAAAAGACCCGTACTACCGGTCGTTGTCCTTCAAGCGGAGCGACACCGGCTTCATGTTCTACGAAGAGGAAAACTGAAAGCTACGTTCCGGCTCCGGACTCTGCCCGGTCAAACCTTTGCCTGCACAATGCTAACGGAAAACATCAAATAAGTTCGATATGAAAAAACTCCTGATCCTCGCAGCCGTCGCAATCGCCGCCGCTGCCTGCGGGCCGCGAACCGCCCCGCAGCTTCCGCTGGAAGATTTCTTCCGCAACACGGAAAAGACCGGCTACCAGATTTCGCCGGACGGGGAATATTTCTCCTACATGGCGCCCTGGGAAAGCCGCCGCAACATCTTCATCCAACGCATCGGCGCCGACTCGGCCCTGCGCATCACCTCCGAAACCGAACGCGACCTGGCCGGCTATTTCTGGGCCAACGACCACCGCATTCTCTACCTGAAGGACACGGGCGGCGACGAGAACTACCAGCTCTACGGAGTGGACATCGACGGCAAAAATCCGAAGGCCTACACGGCCATGCCGGGCGTGCTCACGCAGATCATCGACCCGCTGGAAGCGATCGACTCGCTGATGACCATCGGAACGAACCAGCGCAATCCGCAGATTTTCGACCCCTACCGGCTCAACCTCAACACGGGTGAAATGACCCTGCTGTGCGAAAACCCCGGCGACATCACCGGCTGGCAGACCGACCACGACGGACGCCTGCGCGTGGCCTACGCCATCGTCGACGGCGTGAACGCCCAGATCCGCTACCGCGAGACCGAAGCCGACGAATTCCGCCCCGTGCTGACGACCAACTTCAAGCAGAGCGTGTCGTTCGCCACCTTCACGCCCGACAACAAACTGGTCTACGCCGTGACGAACATCGGCCGGGACAAGTCGGCGCTCGTGCTGATGGATCCCGCGACCTGCAAGGAACTCGGAGAGATTTACACCAACGATCGGTACGACCTGGGCGGCATCTGGTACAGCGAGGCGCAGAAGAAACTGTTAGGTGCTTCCTACGAGGGGCACAAGGGCATCACGCGCCACTTCTTCGACCGGGAGGCCGAGGCGATGTTCCGCCGCATGGAGAAGCACCTGCCGGGACGCGAAATCGGCATCACGGGGTCGAACAAGGCCGAGGACAAATACATCGTCTACGCCGGCGGCGACCGCACGATGGGCGCCTTCTACTTCTACGACGTGAAGAGCGACACGATGACCAAGCTGGCCGACCCGGCCCCCTGGATCAAGGAGGAGCAGATGGCCGAAATGCTGCCCGTGACCTACCCGACGCGCGACGGGCTCGAAATCGAGGGTTACCTCACCCTACCGGTCGGTTACACCCTCACTTCGGCCAAAAAACTGCCTGTGGTGGTCAATCCCCACGGCGGCCCCTGGGCACGCGACTCGTGGGGCTTCAACCCGGAGGTTCAGTTTCTCGCCAACCGGGGTTACGCCGTGCTGCAGATGAACTTCCGGGGCTCGACGGGTTTCGGGCGCGAATTCACGGAAATCTCCTACGGCAAGTGGGGCCAGACCATGCAGGACGACATCACCGACGGCGTGAACTGGCTGATCGCAAAGGGCATCGCCGACCCGGAACGGATCGCCATCTACGGAGGCTCGTACGGCGGTTACGCAACCCTTCAGGGCATCGTGAAAGACCCCGAACTCTATGCCTGCGCCATCGACTACGTGGGTGTGTCGAACCTCTTCACCTTCCTGCAGACCATCCCTCCCTACTGGAAACCGATGCTCGACATGATGTACGAAATGGTCGGCAACCCCGAAACCGACACGGAGATGCTGCGTGAAAACTCGCCGGCGCTCAATGCCGACCGCATCGTTACGCCGCTGCTGGTCGTACAGGGTGCCAACGACCCCCGTGTGAATATCAACGAGAGCAACCAGATGGTCGAATCGCTTCGCGGCCGGGGCGTCATGGTGGATTACATGGTCAAGGACAACGAAGGCCACGGCTTCCACAACGAGGAAAACCGCTTCGACTTCTACCGCGCGATGGAGAAATTCCTCGCAAAGCACCTCAAGGGCACCCAACCCGAAGGCGACATCGTACCGGCGGAGTGCCGGCGGTAAATAATTCACAATTCATTGCTTACAACTGAAGAATAAAGCAGGAGCAGCGTCCGATTTTTTGGATGCTGCCTTGCCAAGAGAAAGAGAAATCCTCGAAGCGGAACTGATCTGCAATTCGGTTTTCAGGCGGCAGTACGCAGGAGACTGAAATCGCCACGAAGGGAAGATGCAGGTCTCCGCAGCACGGTATAGCGGCTTGCCGAACCACCACCTTGCGGCGGTCCGGAATTCTCCCCGCCTGCGGCGGCTTGACTTTGCTCCCGCACGGCAGAGTTCGCACGATCTCTGCTCTTGCCCACTTTTCACTTTCCATTTAACACAGCTCTGTCGAGAAGTCGCAAAGTTCAGAAAAAAGTTACCAGCCATAAGCAACTGTTTATAAAAAGTCCCGTTCGTCGGAGACCCGGTGATTGCCGGGTTTCCTTTTTTTTGCTACTTTTGCGCCGTGATTTCCACCGAACCCCATACCGCGCCGCTGCCGCTTCAGGACGGCCTTCCGATGCCCCGCCGCATCGGGGCCATTCTGGCCGTGGCATTCGGCGTCGGGCTGTCGGTGCTCGACAGCGCCATCGCCAACGTGGCGCTTCCCACCATCGGGCAGGAACTGGGCATCTCGTCCGCCGATTCGATCTGGATCGTCAACGCCTACCAGCTTGCCATCATGGTCTCGCTGCTCTCGTTCTCGGCCCTGGGCGATGTGGTGGGCTACCGCAAAATTTACATCGGGGGCCTGGCGCTCTTCACGGTGGCTTCGGTGGGCTGCGCCCTCTCTTCGTCGCTGCAAACCCTCGTCCTCACCCGCGTGCTGCAGGGCTTCGGCGCGGCGGCCGTCACGTCGGTCAACACCACCCTGATCCGCATCATCTACCCCAAAGCCCAACTGGGGCGGGGCATGGGCATCAACGCCACGGTGGTCGCCGTGTCGTCGGTAGCAGGTCCGACCCTCGCCGCCGGCATCCTCTCGGTGGCTCCCTGGCCGTGGCTCTTCGCCGTGAACATCCCCGTGGGCATCGCCGCGCTCTATCTGAGCCGCCGCTTCCTGCCAAGCAACCCCGTGAAAGTGCGCAGCCACCGCTTCGACTGGCGCGACGGGGCGATGAACGCCCTGACGTTCGGCCTTTTGATCGCCTCGATCGAGGGATTCTCGCACGGCATCGACCTGCGCATCCTCTCGCTGGCCGTCGCCGCCACGCTCATCGTCGGGTTCTTCTTCGTGCGCAGCCAGCTGCGCGAACCCTATCCGATCCTGCCGTTCGACCTGCTGCGCATCCCGATCTTCTCCGTATCGGTCGCCACATCGATCTGCTCGTTCGTGGCCCAGATGCTGGCGATGGTCGCCATGCCCTTCTACCTGCAGCAGGTTTTCGGCTACGACGAAGTCCGCACGGGCCTGCTGCTCACGGCGTGGCCCGCCGTCATCATGGTCGTGGCCCCCGTCGCCGGCATCCTGGTGGAGCGCATCCACGCCGGGATCATGGGCGGCGCGGGGCTTGCACTGATGTCCGGGGGACTGCTGCTGCTGGCCTTCCTGCCCGAAGCCCCTTCCGATGGAAACATCATCTGGCGGCTGGTGTTGTGCGGCGCGGGCTTCGGCATGTTCCAGTCGCCCAACAACAGCATCCTGATCGCCTCGGCGCCCCCCGAGCGGAGCGGCAGCGCGAGCGGCATGCTGGCCACGGCGCGTCTGATCGGGCAGACCACCGGCGCGGCGCTGATGGCCCTGCTGTTCCACATCGCACCGGATAACAGCACCCACACGGCCCTGCTGCTGGCGGCCGGTTTCGCCGTAACGGGCGCGGTCATCAGCCTCTCGCGGCTATCGCTGGCACTGCCCGAAGGACTTGCCCGCCGCAAAAAATAATCGTTCCGCCATGAAACTGCCCCTTTCCCTGCTGCTCTGCTTCATCCCATTCCTCGTCCGGACGTACAATGCCGACACGACCGCATTCCTGCGGCCGCCTTACCTGCAGCCGGGCGACACGGTGGGGATCGTCTCACCCTCGGGCAGACTGCCCGACAAGGCCGATACCGCGAAAGTCCGCGAACGCCTCGAGGCGTGGGGGCTGCATGTGACATTCGGCGCGCATTATGCCGACCGCGAACAGCCCTATTTCGCAGGTACCGACCGGGAGCGCGCCGCCGACCTGCAGGGGATGATCGACGACCCGTCGGTCAAAGCGGTGATCGCTTACCGTGGCGGTTACGGCTCGGTGCGGCTACTGCCCTATGCGCATCTCGAACGGCTACGCGAACAACCCAAATGGCTGGTCGGATTCAGCGACGTCACCATGTTGCATCTGGCCCTGCACCGGCTGCGGGTGGAAAGCATCCACGGCGCAATGCCGACTTCGTTTGTCTTCGACAAAGAAGACCCTTCGGCCGAATCGCTCCGTGCGGCGCTGTTCGGACGGAGCGATTCCGTCGAGGTGCCGCCCCACCCGTATAACCGTCCCGGGGTCGCCACGGGCCGGCTTGCCGGTGGAAATCTCACCTTGCTTGCCAGTGCCGTCGGTACTCCTGAGCAGCTGCAGGCCGACGAACCGACCGTTCTGCTGATCGAGGAGGTGGGTGAAGCTCCGTATCGCATCGACCGCATGTTGCAGCAGTTGCTTCGCAGCGGGTTGCTCGGCCGCATCAAGGCGTTGCTGGTGGGCCATTTCACAGGGATGGAAGATCCCGAGAAGTTCTGCGGCGACGGGGATATCTGTTCTCTGATCGACGCCTATGTGCGGCCACTGGGAATTCCGGTCGCCTACGGTTTTCCCTCGGGACACGAAGATCCCAACCTGAGCCTCTACATGGGCCGCGAGGTCACGCTTACGGTGGGCGAAGAGGGCGTGAGCCTGGTTTGGGAAGAGAAAGGTGAAAGGTGAACCGACGCGGCAGGCGAGGGCAGAGCCGAACTTGTTCGGACTATGCCGAGCGCAGAAAACGAAAGGCGGCACAGCAGGCTTCATTTTACGAGTAAGCGAGGGCGGAGGGGCATGTACTGCGGAATGTACCCGCGCCGCGAGCAGAAAGACCGAAGGCTAACGATCTCTACACTATAAAAAATCCTTGCGGCAAGCCCCAAGACGACATTTATTTTGCACTTTGAACTTTCCATCTTCAATTTTTAATTTTTAATTGTGTATTTTTGGGAAAAATACACGACAACCATGTTTTCAGCAAAGACTTATTCGGAGCGCCGCAGCGCCCTGTGTACAAAAATCGGCTCGGGACTGATCCTGCTCCCGGGCAACCCGCTCACCCCCAACAACTATCCCAACAACGCATATTACTTCCGCCAGGACTCGACGTTCCGTTACTACTTCGGGCTGAACGTCCCCGCGCTGACGGGCGTGATCGACGCCGACACGGGCGAAGCGGCGCTTTACGGCGACGACTTCACCGTGGAGGACATCATCTGGACAGGCCCGCAGCCCACGCTGTGCGAACTGGGCGCCGAAGTCGGCGTGACAGCGACCTTCCCGGCGTCCGAACTCGAAAAGCGGCTTCGCAGGGCCGTCTCCCTGGGGCGCCGCATCCACTTCCTGCCCCCCTACCGGGGCGAAACGAAGCTGCAAATCTCGGCGCTGCTGGGTATCAAGCCCGAACTGCTGCACGACTACAAGTCGGTCGACCTGATGCTGGCCGTCGCGGAGATGCGCGAGCGTAAGAGCGCCGAAGAGCTGGAAGCGATGGAGCGGGCATTCGGGATCGGATACGAGATGCACACGCTGGCCATGAAAATGTGCCGTCCGGGTGTGGTCGAACGCGAAATCGCGGGTGCCATCGAGGGCATTGCGAAGTCGTACGGACAGGGTGTATCGTTCCCCTCGATCGTCTCTCAGCACGGCGAGACGCTCCACAACCTCAACGCCGACGGCGTGCTGGAGGCGGGCAGACTGCTGCTCTGCGACGCGGGCGGCGAAAGCGTCGAGGGCTACTGCTCCGACCACACGCGCACCTATCCCGTGAGCGGGAAATTCACGGCGAAACAGCGGGAGATTTACGAAATCGTGCTGGCAGCCCACGATCGTGTGGCCGAAATCGTGCGGCCCCATATGATGTACACCGAAGTCCACAACACCGCCTACCTGACGCTGGCCGAAGGACTGATCGGCGCGGGCCTCATCAAGGGTACGGCGGCCGACGCCGTCGCTGCGGGCGCCATGACGCTTTTCATGCCCCACGGACTGGGACACGGGCTGGGCATGGACGTCCACGACTGCGAGGCGATGGGCGAGCGGTCGTTCGACTTCTCATCGATCGCCGAACGGGCCGCGAAATCGGCCACCTGCATCTACCGCGCGGCATGGCGGCTCGAACCGGGCACGGTGCTCACCGACGAGCCGGGCATCTACTTCATCCCGGCCCTGATCGACAAGTGCCGCGCCGAAGGACTTTACAGGGGCATCGTCGACTACGACGCGCTGGACGCCTACCGCGATTTCGGCGGTATCCGCATCGAGGACGACCTGATCGTCACCGAAACGGGCAACCGGATGATCGGCGGCGGGCGGAAAATCCCCGTCACGGTCGCGGAGCTGGAAGCCGTCGTAGGCAGGTAGCATGAAAAGCATCGTTCTGTTCCCCTCGGTGGAGGAGGCTACGCAGTTCCTGCTGACCGAACCGAAAGCACCCGTGTTTGTCACGGGCAGCGACCCTGCGGAGATGGCTGCGGGCACAGTGCGGGCGATCCGGGCCAAAAAGCCCAAGCACGTGATACTCGCGGGACTTGCGGCCGCCGTCGACCGTTCGATCCCTCTGGGAAGCGTGGTCGAAGTGGTTTCGGCCCGCATGGCCGGAAGCACGCGGGAATACGAGGCGGCAGGCCCCGCAACGGGACTTTCCGAGGTTGCGGCCCTGAGTACCGGTACGGCATGCGACGGACCCGACGGTGCCGAAGCGGCAAACGCCCCGGACGACGGGTCACGTCAGAACTCCGAAGCCCCACAGGACGAACTCCCGCTGGGTGCCGAGACTCCCGACAACACCACGCGGCAGGATACGGAAAGCCCGCAGGCCCAGTTGGTCGACCGCGAAAGTGCCGTTTTCTTCGCCGTCTGCGAGGCGCTGGACATGCCCTGCTGCTGCGTGCGCGCCGTCACGCACTACCGGGGCGACGCGCCCGACCCGCAGCAGACGCAGGCGGCCCTGCGCAACTTGGCGGAGACGCTCACAGAGACACTCACCCAAATTTCGGAAAACTATGGATAAGAAGTGGACAATCATCACCGGCCTGGTGCTGATCGCTGTCGTCTTCGGATTGTTGTGGCACTTCGCCCCGGCCATCCAGCGCTGGCTGGCGGATGTCTTTCTGGACATCCTCATTCTGCTGGCGACCTTCGCCGCAGGCTGGCTCTTCGGCCGCTTCGGAGGCAAAAAGCGGCAGGCACCGGACAAGCGCAACATCCGGGGCCTCACCGAGGCACAGAAATAACCGCCTGCCCCCATGTACCGCACCTCCGGACGGCCCAACACACGCATCCACGTGGCCGATGCGCTGCGGGGCATCGCTGTGGCGGGGATCATCCTCTTCCACGCCCGCGAGCATTTCAACCTCTACTGGAACGGACTGGAACTGCCGCGCCTCACGGCGGGCATCTGGGACGCACGAGCGACCGACGCGATGCAGCTGCTGCTGGCCGGGAAGATGTACGCCGTCTTCGCCCTGCTGTTCGGGCTGAGCTTCTTCGTGCAGAGCGACAACCAGGCCCAGCGGGGCCGCGACTTCTCGGGCCGCTTCGCCTGGCGCATGGTGTTGCTGTTCGTCATCGGGCTGGTCAACGCGGCGGTCTACAACGGCGACGTGCTGACCTACTACGCGGTTTTCGGGCTGCTGATGATCCCCATCGGCAAGCTGACGAACAGCTGGGTGTGGGCGATCGCCGCCCTGCTGTTCATCCAGCCCCTCGAATTATACCAATACCTGAGCGGGCACACCCTGAGCCTGCGACCCGAAGGCGGGGAGACGCTCTACACCACGCTGGCGGAAGGTTCGCTGGGCGAAAGCCTCCGCGCCAGCCTGCGCTACGGACCCCTGAACTCCTTCGCCTGGGCCTTCGAGCACGGCCGCGCCACACAGACCCTGCTGCTGTTCGTGCTGGGGATGCTGCTGGGCCGTTACCGGATGTTCTACGACGAGGGGCGCAACCTGCGCATCTGGGGCGGGATTCTCGGCGCCGGAGCGCTCGGCGCGTGGCTCGTACCTTTTGAAGCGATGCGCAACCTGCTGACCGCCGCGACGATCGTGGCGGGGGTGGTGCTGCTCTGGTACCGACTCCCCGGCTTCGCCCGCGCCCTGCGGGGCATGACCTTCTTCGGACGGATGAGCCTGACGAACTACCTGCTGCAATCGGTGCTCGGAACGTGGCTCTTCTACAACTGGGGGCTGGGGCTTTACCGCCACGTGGACGTGGTCTACGGCACGCTGCTCGGCGCAGGAATCATCGCGGTGCAGTACCTCTTCTGCCGGTGGTGGCTCGGCCGCTTCTCGCACGGGCCGGTCGAGTGGCTCTGGAAAAAACTCACCTGGATCGAAGTACCTTTCGCAGCACGGAAAGCCGCCGCCGGGGAGTCATCCTCCTGAATCCGGATCGCCCGCCCACGGAACGCCCGCCGGCAACAAGGCACATACGATGTCCCGGAAACAAAACCGGACAAAAGGTTTTCAAAGGTAGCAAAAATCGCCCTTCCGGGGCGATTTTTTCAGTTACGGCGTTGTTTATCTCAAAAATTTCGTATATTTATAGTCGGCATCGGCTTTTTTTCGCCCGCACGGCAGCCGGATCGTAAAATTGAGGGGTCTTTGCGGCCTCTTTATTTAAAGGTGCGGTGGGCGGAAGGCCGGGCAGCGAACCGTAAAAAACCTTAAAACCATACGGGATATGAAAAATTATTCAGCTAAAGAGATCAAGAACATCGTTCTCATCGGTGCGCCCGGCACGGGAAAAACTACCCTTGCCGAGGCGATGGCCTTCGAGGGGAAAGTCATCGACCGCAGGGGTAGTATCGAGGCGAACAACACGCTCTCGGACAACACGGATATCGAGCACGAATACAAGCGCTCGATTTATTCGACCATCCTCTTCACCGAATTCATGGAGCGCAAGCTCAACATTATCGACTGCCCCGGCTCGGACGACTTCTGCGGAAGCCTCTTCTCGGCCTTCAAGGTCGGCGACGTGGGCGTGTTCGTGTTCAATGCCGCAAACGGCTGGGAGGTAGGCAGCGAGATCCAGGCCCGCTACGCCCGCCTGCTCAACAAGCCCGTGATCGGCGTCATCAACCAGCTCGACACGGAGAAGGCCAACTTCGAGGCCGCCTTCGAGTCGATCAGGGCCGCTTCGCGCGTGAAACCCGTCATCGTACAATATCCCGTCAACCAGGGGCCGGAGTTCAACGCCTTTATCGACGTGCTGCTGATGAAGATGTACCGTTTCAAGGACCACGACGGCCACCGCGAGGAGCTGGAAATCCCGGCCGAGGAGCTGGAGCGCGCCCAGGAGCTGAACAAGGAGCTGGTCGAAATGGCCGCCGAGCATGACGAAGCCCTGATGGAGCTTTACTTCGACAAGGGAACGCTCACGCAGGACGACATCCGGCAGGGCCTGAAGATCGGCCTTTCGAAGCGCGAAGTGATGCCCATATTCTGCACCTCGGGCAAACGCGACATCGGCACCAAGCGCCTGATGGAGTTCATCATCAACGTGGCACCCGGACCGCAGAAGGCACCCGCGTTCCTTTCGACCGAAGGCGAGGAGATCGCAGCCGACGAGAACGCGCCCACCGTAGCGTTCGTTTTCAAGAGCCAGCTGGAGCAGCATATCGGCGAAATCACCTACTTCCGCGTGATCCGGGGCAAAATCGCCGAAGGCACCGAGTTGGTCAATACGCGAACGGGCAACAAGGAGAAGCTCTCGCAGTTGTTCGCCGTGGCGGGCAAAAACCGCATCAAGGTGACCGAACTGCTGGCCGGCGACATCGGCTGCACGGTGAAGCTGAAGGGCACGCGCACCAACGACACCCTCTCGGCCCCCGGAACGCCGGTTACGATCGAACCGATCGTCTTCCCCGAACCGCGCTACCGCGCCGCGCTCAAATGCAAGGACCAGGCCGACGAGGAGAAGCTGGGCAAGGTGCTGAACGACGCTAAGTACGAAGACCCGACGATTCTGGTCGAATACTCCAAAGAGCTGAAGCAGACGATCATCCAGGGACAGGGCGAACATCACCTGAACATCCTGCGTTCGCGCATCGAAAAGGAGAACAAGCTCTCCTACGAATACATCGCGCCGAAGATTCCCTACCGCGAAACCATCACGAAGGTGGCGCAGGCCGACTACCGCCACAAGAAACAGTCGGGCGGCGCGGGTCAGTTCGGCGAGGTACATCTGATCATCGAGCCTTATTACGAAGGGATGCCCGAACCCAAGAACTACAAGGTTCCGGGCAAGGGCGAGATGGTCGTGAACCCCAAGACCAAAGAGGAGTACGACCTGCCGTGGGGCGGCAAGCTGCAGTTCTACTCGGCCATCGTGGGCGGCGCCATCGACGCGCGCTTCATGCCCGCCATCCTCAAGGGCGTGATGGAGAAGATGGACGAAGGCCCACTGACGGGTTCCTACGCCCGCGACATCCGCGTGGTGGTCTACGACGGCAAGATGCACCCGGTGGATTCGAACGAGATTTCGTTCAAGCTGGCGGCCCGCAACGCTTTCAAGGAGGCCTTCCGCAACGCAGGGCCGAAGATCATGGAGCCGATCTACAACGTCGAGATCCTCGTCCCGAGCGACTACATGGGCGCCGTGATGTCCGACCTGCAGAACCGCCGGGCGATGATCGCGGGCATGGAGTCCGACAAGGGCTTCGACCGCCTGAACGCCACGGTGCCTCTGGCCGAGTTGTACCGCTATTCGACCACCCTCTCGTCGCTTACGTCGGGTTCGGCGACCTACTCGATGAAGTTCGCCTCCTACGAGCAGGTGCCCGCCGACGTGCAGGACAAGCTGCTGAAGGCCTACACCGACACCGACGAAGAGTAGCGTCCAAATTCACAATTCGAATTGAAAACACCTGCGGCGACCCACCAACCGGAATCGCCGCAGGTGTTTTAACGACCATCCTGCCGGCCGACACCTGTTCCCGACTGACTCCGGCTTCAGACAGGCACAACAAAGCAGTCCCCGCAGACACCGGAGACTGAAGAAAACACGGAAAGAAAAAACACGGAATGGAAAGTCGGCCGGCTTCCGGCCTCACGGACATGCTACTCACAGACCCGGAAGCGAATACCGCCGGCTTCGAAAGTGTTCAGAAGCCCGAACGATTCGGGACGGTCATCCGTGTGATAATCGAATTCCCGATCCCCGATCCGGCGGAGTCTCCCCTCCCGCCATCGCCCGTCGAACGTATCGTAATAATCCACTTCGAGCGTTCCGATTCGTTTGATCTTTCCCCGACGGGCGACATTGTCAAACGTATCGTAGTAATCGACGGTTAAGTCCCCGATCCGTTTGAGCTTCCCCCGCTTCGCCGAATTGTCGAACGTATCGTAATAGTCGAACACGACATCGCCCACCTGTTTGATTTTGCCCTCTTTGGCCGAGTTGTCGAACGAGTCGTAATAGTCGAACGAAATATCGCCTATGCGCCGGGGTTTGCCCTCTTTTTCGGGATCGTCGAAGCTGTCGAAATAATCCCGGGAACCGTGAACGTTCATTCCGGTTATCCCGCCCGTTTCATCGATCGTGATACGGGTGTCGCAAGTCCGCACCACGAAACAAAACTGCCCGTGCGATGTGGTGCGCACGACCTCCACCCGGGCAAATCCCAGTTGGACACCCAGCACACAACACAGCATCAAAACACCTTTTTTCATCGTTATCGATTTTCAACGGTCTCGCCGCACATGGAATCGGTTGCCGACAGCTTCCGATGCAAAAATAATACGAATAATCGGATCGGAATCGTTTTGTGTGCATATTTTGCCTATATTTGTTATCGATTCTGTTTCCACACCAATGAATCGGATACCGGTCACTATACCCCGGCACACGATCATCGCCGTCCCTTCTGCCTGCGGCGACATGTTTTTCATTGCCCGCTTTCGAGACACTTACCGCCAGCCGCCGGCCGTTGCCGCACAAGCAGACCGGCACTTGTAACCACGGACATCTGCTTTTCCGTTTGTTTTTCACAACGATTCTACGGCCACAACCCCAAATCAAATACCTATGAAAAACAAAATTTTATCCTTGTGCACGCTCTGTGCGGGCATTCTGGCAGCAGGAACCGTCTGTTCCTGCAGTGACGACAATGCCGATCCCGGTTTGTCCGGCAACATGATGATCGAACTCACAACGCCGCCTTTGTCGGCTCCGGCCGAAGGCGGAGGGCTGGAAATTACGTATCGCATCACCAACGGAAAGGAACCACGGACACCCGTTGCATCTCTTGAAAATCTCACGGCCGACGCCGACCAGGGCTGGCTCCACGACTTCGACTGTTCCGCCCCGGGCATCGTCCGCTTCACGGCCGATCCCAACCCGGGTGAGGCGCGCGAGGCCACCGTCACGCTCACTTATCCCGGCGCCGATCCGGCGACGCTCCCCGTCAGCCAGGAGGGAAAACCCGCGTCTTTCGCCTTCGCCCTGAGCGACATCACGTCTTCGGGCGCGACCATCGAAGTACTTCCCGTCGACAAAAACGCCTACTACACCTGGGACGTGATGCCCCGCACGGAGTTCGACAAGCAGTATGCAGACGACGCGGCGCTCGTCGAAGAGCACTTGGCCTACCTCTCCCGCAAGTTGGAGGAGTACCGCAACACGGTCGACGCCGGAGCGACGCTGGTCGACATCCTGCAGCGGAACGACGACCGGCAGCGCATCAATGTGCTCGATCCCGCCACCGAATACATCCTCTTCGCATTCGGAGTCGACGAGAGCGGCGAAGCGACGACCGATCCGGCCCGGCATACTTTCTCCACGACGGCATTCAAAATCGTCGATCCCTGCACGTTCGGGATCGGATTCGCCCGCGTCGAACAGCTTCAGTTCGGCTTCACGGTCACGCCGTCCGACAATGCGACGCATTACTACATCGGGCTGAGCGACGCCGCTCTGCTCGACGACACGTCGCCCGAGCATTTGGCCGCCGACTTTATCCGCCGGGCCGAAATCGCCGGCATCGACTGGAACGCCCACGATGCGTTGCGCAGCGGCAACGTCACGCTGCACACGTTCGACGATCTGGAGATCGGCGACCTGAAGCCCGACACCGAATACTCGATCGTGGTGTTCGGCGTCAGCACCCTCGGCGAGCGGACCACGGCCGTTGCTCATGCCGAAGTACGGACGGCCGCCGTGCCCGATTCGGACATGACCTTCGTGATCGACGTCCTCGAAACGTCCGTAGAGGGGGCGATTATCAAGGTGACTCCGTCGAACAACCGGGAAACCTACATGGCCGGCACCATCCGCAAGGAGTTGTACACGGCATTCGCAGACGACCGCACCTTTATGGAATACGTCGTCGAGCAGGGGAACGTCGTCTTGCTCGATGGTCCCCAGAAGCTCGACCGCACGGGCGCACTGCTCACCGACACGGAGTATATCTGCTTCGCCTTCGGCTACATCGGAGGCATCACCACCCCGCTGACCTACGCCGAATTCTCGACCCGGGCACCGGAAACGACCGGCAAAGCGAAGGTCGAAATCGAGATCGTGGCAAAAACCCATCCTTCGTACGACGTTGCACTCTATGCCTATCTGACGCCCAACGAATACGCCGAACACTGGTATGCCGGGGCTTTTTACAGCGAGGGCGGCGTCATTCAGGTGCCCTTCTCGGGCGAAGTGCTGACGGACGCCGAAGTGATCCAGTCGCTCACGACCAACGAAAACGACAACTACTGGGATACGGAATATGCCGCCTGCGGAGCCACATTCGGCAAGGAATACACCTTCTGCGCGATTGCCCGCGACAAGGAGGGGAAACTCGGCCTGCTGGTCAAGAAGACTGTCGTGGCCGAAGCCGGCATGCTGGAGCCATAGGCCGTCCGACGCATCGGAGTCCCCGAACGATCCGGGGACTCTTTCGTTCCCGCTTTCCGTGTACGCCGCGCTCCCGTCTGCCCATTCGCGGAACAATGTTCCGGACAACGGGAAAATGCTCCTGCGGCGAATTGCGCCGCAGTGTGTTAAATTAATGTTAACATTCCCCGGAGAAATCGTTTCCTCGGAAAAAATGGCGTAAATTTGTTCAGAAATTGCACGAAACCCCAACATGAGCGAGATTTACACCGTAATTATCGTCATTCTCGGTATTCTGGCCGTCTCGGGTCTTTTTGTCGGCGTCACCAACGATGCCGTCAACTTTCTCAACTCCGCCATAGGTTCCAAAGCCGCGCCCATGAAAGTCATCCTGCTGGTGGCTTCCATCGGTATTATCATCGGCGTAGTCACCTCGAGCGGTATGATGGAAGTAGCCCGAAGCGGTATGTTCAACCCGGGACTCTTCACCTTCCACGAGGTGATGATGCTTTACCTCGGCGTGATGTTCGCCAACATCATCCTGCTGGATTTGTACAACTCCTGGGGGCTGCCGACCTCCACGACCGTATCGCTGATCTTCTGTCTGTTAGGCGCGGCGATCGCCGTGTCGATCTACAAGATCGCGGGCGACCCGGCGCTGAGCACCTCTTCGCTCGGACAGTTCATCAACACATCGCGGGCAATGGGTATCGTCTCGGCAATCCTGCTTTCGGTGGTGATCGCTTTCACGTGCGGCACGGTCATCATGTACATTTCCCGTTTGATCTTTTCGTTCCGCTACACGGCCGTTTTCCGGCGGTTCGGCTCGCTGTGGTGCGGCGTTTCACTCACGGCCATCGTCTATTTCGCCATATTCAAAGGGCTTAAATCGCTGCTTGCCGGACACGAATTCGTGCAGATGATCGACCGGAACCTGCTGTTGTCGCTCTTCATCTGCTGGGTGGTCTGTTCGCTGCTGCTGTTTTTCATCCAGCGCTTCAAGATCAACATCCTGCGCATCACGATCCTTTCGGGCACTTTCGCCCTGGCGCTGGCCTTCGCCGGCAACGACCTGGTGAACTTCATCGGGGTACCCGTTGCCAGCTTCGACGCCTACTCCATCGCCAAACATTCGGGCGACACGGGGATGCTCATGGAGGCGCTCAACGAGAACGTTCCGGCCAACTTCCTGATTCTGCTGGCGGCGGGACTGATCATGATCCTGACGCTGTGGACTTCGAAAAAGGCAATGCACGTCTCGGAAACCGAGATTTCGCTCTCGGCCCAGGGCGACGACGGACAGGAACAGTACGGCTCGTCGCTGCTCTCGCGCACAATCGTCCGGGCGGCGCTGAACATCAACGCCGGGATCGAACGCGTCGTTCCGCGACGCCTGCGGGAGGCGATCTCGCGCCGTTTCGAGTACGAAGACGTCGAACACAGCGGGGCGCCTTACGACATGATCCGCGCGACGGTGAACCTCACGACGGCAGCTCTGCTGATCTCGCTGGCCACGTCGTTCAAACTTCCGCTTTCGACCACCTACGTGTGTTTCATGGTTGCCATGGGTACATCGCTGGCCGACCGCGCGTGGGGCCGTGAAAGCGCCGTATACCGCATTTCAGGCGTGATGACCGTCGTCGCCGGCTGGTTCATCACCGCATTGGGCGGCTTCCTGATCGCCTTCGTCGTGGGACTCGTACTGATCTACGGCGGCACGATCGCCTTCGCCGTCGTCACCATCCTCTGCGGGTACATGCTGATCCACAGCAACTTCAAGAAGAAGAAAAAGAAAGACTCCGGCACCGGCACCGACACGCGAAAGCCCCAGACCAACGAGGATATCATCGCCAACCTGCGCGAGGAGGTTTGTCACACGATGGAGTGCGCCACGAAGATTTACGACCGCACGCTGATCGCCGTGATGAAGGAGAACCGCAAAGTGCTGCGCGACATGGTCAAGGAGTCGAACGACCTGTTCTACCAGTCGCGCGAGCACAAATACACGCTGCTGC
Organism: Alistipes sp.; assembly: GCA_048465795.1. Taxonomy (GTDB): domain Bacteria; phylum Bacteroidota; class Bacteroidia; order Bacteroidales; family Rikenellaceae; genus Alistipes. Next base: position 43,612 of record DBFWKV010000050.1, on the reverse strand, counting down.
CTACGCTCAAAAAACTGCAGAGCGGCGATGTCAACACGGCCCATTACTACGTGCAGGTGGTGGACTACCTCAACGAAATGACCAAAGCGCTGATGCACATCACGCGCCCGGCGTTCGAGCATATCGACAACAACCACGAGGGTCTTTCGAAGGAACAGGCCAAAGACCTGATGTCGATCAACGACGACGTGGAGTCGATCTACCGCCACATCAACAATATGCTGCGCACGGGCGACTTCTCGGACATCGAGATGGTGCTCACCATGCGCGACCAGTTGTTCGAAACCATTGCCGACGCAATCAAGTCGGAGTTGGGCCGTATCAACAACGCACAGTCGAACACCAAAGCCTCGATGCTCTACCTGACGATCCTGACCGAAACCAAGAACATGGTGCTTCAGTCGCGGAACCTGCTCAAATCGCAGCAGTACTTCCTCCGCCACCGCGAGGCCCCGAAAAACTGGATGAAATAAAACGGGAAAATTGAAAGTGGAAATGTGAGGGGATTTATTTTCACCTTTTCCACGATCGAATTAGAACGGGTTTTGCAACCATTGAATTTCGTTCTTCGTTTTCTGTGCGCGGCAGAACCCGAATAGATTCGGTTCCGCGTCGCACATCGGAAACGTCCGACCCATTCGACAGGTACTGAAACCGCTGCACACGACGACCGAAAAACTTTTTTATTTTCATTTCCATTATGGACTCAGCACAAGCCAAACGCCGCGAAAACATCGCCGAATATATCCTCTACCTCTGGCAGCTGGAAGACCTGCTGCGGGCGTTGCAATTCAGCCCCGAAGCCGTTTTCTCCACGCTGATAGAACCGCGAAAAGACATTTCGGAGCAGCAGAAGCCCGTATTTCTGATGTGGTATATGGACATCGCCAACCTGCTGCATCAGGAGGGTAAGGACGAAAAAGGGCACCTCGAGCACACGCTGCATCTGGTCGGCGACATGCACAACCTGCACCTGCAGTTGCTCAAACTGCCCGTCGGCGCACACTACCGCACGACCTTTGCGCGGCTGGAGCCGGAGCTGCCCCGCCTGCGGGAAATCCTGGGGGCCTCGAACGTCGGGATGAGCGACACGGAGCTGGCCTTCCGGGCACTTTACGCCGCGATGCTCTACCGCATCAAGGGGCAGGGCGACACGCCTGCCGTAGCCGACACGCTGGAGTTCGTTTCGCCCGTCATCGCCGAACTGGCGGACATGTACCGCAAGGTCGAAACGGGAGAGGTGGATCTGTTCAAGAATTCATAATTTATAATTGAGAATCCATAATCGGACAAACCATCCGTCCGAATTCTTGAAATAAAAAAGCCGGGGTGCAGTTCAGCAAACCCCGGCTTCTTCATTCAGAACTCCTGATCTTCGAGCAAGCCGTAGAACAGCGAAGCATGGTATCCGTCCGCCATACCGTGATGCACGTCGAGCGACACGGGGAGCAGCAGCCGGTCACCGTCCCCAATCAGCTTTCCGGTCGATATGCGGGGAATCGCGCCGTTGTTTCCCAGAAAGTGGGGATGCTTCATCTCCGTAAACGCGAACCAGGGCACGGCCGAGAAGTAGATCACATCCGTACGGACCGCTTCCCCGCGACACATGCCCCGAAGCGCCTGTACCCGCGACATCTCCCTGCGGGCATGATCCTCGAATTCGGCCGGATCGGGGTAGAATTCCATAAACGCATACCCGTACGAACCGTCCGCACGGCCGACGGTCGCACTGCAATGAATGGTGTCATGGGCAACAACCTGCTTCCCCTCAAGGCGGACACGCAGCTCGGGGACCGCATGGACCGCGCGCAGAATACGGTGCATGGAACAGAGGGTGAACGAAGCTCCCCGGGCTTTGGCATCACGGAAGCACCGGGTGAAATCCGCGTTCACCACGACCCCGAAATAAGGGTCGTCCATGCGGCTGAAGAAGTCGAAGTATTCGCGGCGCTCCCACGTCGTGCGGTCGATCAAATGTCTCATCGAAACAGAAGGGTTAATGGTTTTGGCATACGGAAATCGGATTCAGCGCCCGGCGGATAACTCCGCAGGCCCGACCTCTACGATCTCCAGCGCCATGATATAGTCGTTCATGTAAAAACCGTCGCCGATCGGGAAATCGCCCTCGCGCACCCGGCGCATGCCCATCCGCTCGTAGAACCCTACCGCAGGATTGCTGCGGTTGACATTCAGCTCCAGGCGGCAGGGGGCGGGATGCACTTCCCGCACATACTCCACCGCCCGGCGGAACAGGAACTCCCCGGCACCGATCCCCTGGAAGCGGGGCAGGACGTAGATTTTCTGCAAATGGAACAGGTCTTCTCCTTCCTGCTGCACCGAAACATAGCCGCAAGGCTCCCCGTCGGCCGAAGCAATGAAATACACGTGCCCCTCTTCGCCCATCTGCCTGTGCAGGCTGGACAGGGAGTACATCCATTCCATCATATACTCCAACTGTTGCGGAATAAGGATTTCCCGGTAGGTCGCCGGAAAAACCTCTCCGGCAAGGCGGCGGATCAGGCCGCAGTCGTTTTCAGTCGCACGGCGGATGGTAAACATCTATCAATTCACAATTAAGAATTCATGATTCAAAGTTATCAGGCTGTCCGGAAACATGTTGTATGAAAACAAACAGTTCCGCCCGGCCAAAAACCGAAGCACCCGAAGGTTTGAAAACCGGAACGTCGGATTACTCCCGGCGGCCAACCCGCGTTTACCCGGACACGACACAGCCGAAAACAAGAAGGCCGGCAAAAAAGCCGGCCTGAAATCTCTTCCCGCAGGAAAACTTATGCGTATTTGAACGTCGATTCGTCCGATACGGTGAGTTTTTTGCGACCCTTGGCACGACGCGCAGCCAGCACCTTGCGGCCGTTCGCGGTAGCCATACGGGTACGGAAACCGTGCTTGTTGATTCTCTTCCGGCGCGAGGGCTGGTAAGTTCTCTTCATTGCCATAGCTATCTAATTTTTTGTTGTTTCAGCCGTTTTTACGGATTGCAAAAGTACAACAAAAAAGTGATCCGCAAAAATTTTTCAGGAAAATATTTCAAAAAGCCGGTTGAAAAACGAATTCTTTTTAACTTTGTAAACGATAAAAATGCCCGAAACGGCCTGCGACACGACGGTACGCGCTGGTTCCCAGGCACTAAAATTCACGCTTATGGCCATATTCAAAGTCGAGGGAGGTCACCGGCTCCACGGAGAGATCACGCCCCAGGGCGCCAAAAACGAAGCGCTCCAAATCTTGTGCGCCACGCTGCTGACCCCCGAGCGGGTCGTCGTGCGGAACATTCCCCGCATCCTGGACGTCATGCAGTTGATCGAGCTGCTCGGCAGGATGGGTGTGGAAGTCGAACGCCTGGGGGACGACACCTATGCCTTCCGCGCGCGTGAGATCGACTTCGAATACCTCAAATCGGACGACTACCGTTGCCGTTGCGCCCGCCTGCGGGGTTCGGTGATGCTGATCGGCCCGATGCTGGCGCGCTTCGGCGTGGGGTATATTCCCAAACCGGGCGGCGACAAGATCGGCCGGCGGAGACTCGACACCCACTTTCTGGGATTTCAGAAACTGGGTGCGAAATTCGACTTCGACATCGCCGACGAGTTCTTCATGGTCGAAGGACACCCCCTCGAAGGCGCCTACATGCTGCTCGACGAAGCCTCGGTGACGGGTACGGCCAACATCATCATGGCCGCCGTGATGGCCAAAGGTACCACGACGATCTACAATGCTGCGTGCGAACCCTACATCCAGCAGTTGTGCCGGATGCTCAACCGCATGGGGGCAAAAATCGAAGGCATCGCCTCGAACCGGCTCACCATCGTCGGGGTCGGCGAACTGGGCGGCACGGAACACACGCTGCTTCCGGACATGATCGAGGTGGGCAGTTTTATCGGCATGGCGGCCATGAACCAGTCGGAGCTGACGATCAAGAATGTGTCGTTCGACAACCTGGGCATCATCCCCGCGCAGTTCGCCCGCATGGGTATCGGATTCGAGCAGCGCGGCGACGATATTTACATCCCGCGACAGGATCATTACAGCATCGAGACCTTCCTCGACGGTTCGATCATGAATATCGCCGACGCCCCCTGGCCGGGCCTCACGCCTGACCTGCTGTCGATCTTCCTGGTGGTCGCCACGCAAGCCAAAGGGTCGGTGCTGATCCACCAGAAGATGTTCGAAAGCCGCCTGTTCTTCGTCGACAAGCTGATCGACATGGGGGCACAGATCATCCTCTGCGACCCCCACCGCGCGACGGTCATCGGCCACGATCACCGCATCCGCCTGCGCGCCACGCGCATGACCTCGCCCGACATCCGGGCCGGCGTGGCGCTGCTGATCGCCGCCATGTCGGCCGAAGGCACGTCGGTCATCCAGAACATCGACCAGATCGACCGGGGCTACAAGGACATCGACGGACGACTGAATGCCCTGGGAGCCCGCATCACCCGGATGGACGAGTGCCGGTAAAGGAGCAAAAGGGAAGTTCAGCAGGAAAACATAAGCCGCCGGAACCGCGTGCTACGAAGCGGCGGCAAACGAAACTAAAACGATATACAGGAACAATTCAACCGCTTATGTTTTTGGAAAACGCCAGCCGGAAGGGCTGGATCGAAGTGATCTGCGGATCAATGTTCTCCGGAAAGACCGAGGAACTGATCCGCCGCCTGAAACGGGCGAAATTCGCCCACCAGAAGGTCGAAATCTTCAAACCCCGCATCGACGTGCGCTACTCCGAAGAGGAGGTGGTCTCGCATGACGCCAACGCGATCCGCTCCACGCCCGTCGAATCGTCGCAGAACATCCTTTTGATGTCGGCCGATGTGGACGTGGTGGGGATCGACGAGGCGCAGTTCTTCGACGAGGGGATCGTCGACGTGTGCCGCCAACTGGCCGGCAACGGCATCCGGGTGATCGTCGCCGGACTGGATATGGACTACACGGGTAAACCCTTCGGGCCGATGCCGGCGCTGATGGCCACGGCCGAATACGTCACCAAAGTCCACGCCATCTGCGTCCGCTGCGGCAACCTCGCGCACCACTCCCATCGCCTCACGGGCGACGAGAAGCAGGTGATGCTGGGTGCGCAGGACACCTACCAGCCCATCTGCCGCCACTGTTTCGCCCAACTGCGCAAGAAGGAGGGCCAATAACGCGGAGCCGATTCCCACGTGCGGACAAGAACAAAGGCCGAAGCAAATGCTCCGGCCTTTCTTTTTTTCGATTCGCTTCGTCAGCGAACTTTATGAAATACGGATCGCGGACTCCGGCGGCCGCTTTTGGCGGCAGGTGCCAGGTCGGGCTGATCGATCGTGCCCTTCGTGTGCACCTCGACGATCTCCGGCTCGGTCGTGATCACTCCGTCGGCGGTACAGCCGTAGGCAAAGACGATATAGGCCGAGGCGGCTTTCAGACCCGTCATCTTATAGGTGGCATCGCCCGTATAGAAGCAGTCGTCGGCGGCGAGCGTCTTCCCGGCTTCGATCATCTGCATCCGCCAGTAGAGGTCGTACGGGGGATACTGGCGCGGCGTGGCGAAATTATCGCTGTACGTATCGCGCTCGTCGATGTAGGTGATGTAGCTCACGGTTTTGTCCGAAGGGGTCACTTGGATGTCAAGATCCTGCTTATCGACGGTCACATCGATTCGGAAGGTGCAATCGGACGTCGGTGTGAACGGTTTGGTGTGGAAAAGTTTGCGCGACACGCGGCTCGACGAGAACTGTCCGTACTCGTTGCAGCCGAACGCCACGGCGTAGTAGTCCTGGTCGGCTTCGAGCGGATAGACGTCCTCCGAGATATAGAGCGGGTCGCGGCGCAGGAAGCCCGGCGAAACGAGCGTCCGGTCACCGCTGACCGTAAAGTCGCTCCACAGCAGCGTGCCGTCGTAATTCAGCTCCTCGTAATAGGGCGACTCGTAGCGGTCGTAGATGAAGTTCTCGGCGAACTCCGCGTCGTCGTAGGCCATCTCGAAGTCCGACTTCTTGACGAACGCATGGAAGTACGTAAGGTCGTCCGACGGGTGGATGGCACAGCGCGCCCCGCACCACGAAATGTCGGACAGCGTCATCAGGTAGGTCGTGTTGATGATCTCGGGGCCTTTGGTGCGGAACGGCACACGCATGACGGGCGTGACGACCTCCAGCGTCTTGGCTGCCATGTCGACCTGCACGCCGATCACGGCGAGGTCGTAGGCTTCGGCGGCGACCAGATTGCTGTACTTGTAGCCGGTCTTCACGCCCTTCCAGAAATAATCCACATACTCCGGGCCGTCTGCGATGTCGGCCTTGAAGCGCTTCTGCAGCTGCGTGATGCACTGCTCGTCGGTACGGGCCACGCCGTCGATGTAAGAATAAGGATACACATAGTAAGACATTTCCGCATCTTTGGGCGTGATGTCGGCCACGATACGCGTGTCGCCCACCTCCGTGATTTCGAGCGTGAAGTGGTCGCCCTCGGTCGTGCCTCGGTAGTCCTTGTCGATCATCACTTTCATCTTCACCAGCGAACTGCGGTCGTTCTCCCCGAAGTAGATGATCGCCACCTCGCCCTCGGTTTCGCAAACGGCGCCTTCGGCCGGAGCCTTGATCGTCAGTTGATCCTCGGCCCACGTAACGCTCCAGCCGGTCGGTTTGGTCACGACCACGTCGACGACGCCCACGCTTTCGGTCTCATAGGTCTTCGTCTCGCCGTAGGCATAAGCCCCCGTCTCGGGCGCCAGCCGGACCAGCAGGTAGAAATCCGAACGCATCGGCACGGTGATCACCGTGCCGTCCGCCAGCGTGAAGCAGACGTTCTGTCCGTCCTGGGTCACCTCCCGGAAGAACGAGTCGCTCACGGCGTCCTTACCCAGCGCCGACACGGGTTTGTCCTGGTCGTCGGTGATATACTCCCAGGTCGTTCCCTTGTCGTAGCTGATGACCCAGAAACCCTTGTCGTCAACTTTGAGCTGCGGAGCCGCCGCCTCGGCCGTGACAGGCATCTTCCGCCCGTCGCAGAGCAGCCAGTCGGTCACGCCGCCCGAGGTCAGCGTCCAGTAATAAACCCCGTCGGTATCCTTCCCGATGCCGATCACGGGAGCCGCAGCGCCTGCGGCACCCGGTGCCCCGTCCTTGCCGCCGGCGATGGTGATCTTCGTATTGTCGGTGAAGTAGATCGTGTAGGAACCGTCGGCGTTGGTCTCGACTTTCGAGACATAAACTTTCGCGTTGAGTTTGTCGACCAGCGTCTGCATGGCCGAAACTTCGGAGTTGAGTTTGCCGACGGCCGTTTCGAGGGCCTCGACCCGTTCACGGATGTCGTCGATCGACTTCCGGAGTTCCGAATCGTCGTATTCGTCGCTGCATGCAGTCACGAAAGTCAGCAGGAGTGCGAGGCTCCAAAAGGCAAGTTTTTTCATCATAGCGGTAGATTTAGGTTGGATGGAGAAAAACCCGTGACAGAAATCACAGGCGGAGAAAATGCAAGCGGAGCAGCCGAAAGCGAGTGCCGGGAAAACACCGAACCGGCATTGTGGCGGCAGAAGAGATTCATGGCCCTGAGAAGTTTGAGGATGAACGTCTTGGACAAAGATACGGAAAAATCCATACTTACTGCAAAACCGACGTTTTTTTCTACCGGCTTTTACGTCCCCGGATATTTTCTCAATCGCCCGCGCCATTTTACGGCAAAAATAGTTACCTTGCATCATCAACCGGTGTTCTCTGCCGGGAGCAGAGAACGAATACAGAAATTTAACCCGAACGACCATGATCTTCATGCTCATCCTGCTGGCCGCCTTCGTTCTGCTGCTGGGGCTGCTTACGCTCACACGGATCGATCGCCTCGAACGGAAAATCGACGAACTCGGCCGGCAAGGGCAGGCCGCCTTATCCGGCAGGCCGCCGGAACAGGAACCGGTCCGCACATCCCCGTCGGGCACATCGTGCCATCCCGTTCCCGGACCGTCTGCTGCGGAGCCGGCGGCAAACACAGATACGGAAACCGCAATGCCTGCGAATCTCACGGCCAAGCGAACGCCCAGCACCACCTGCACGGCACCTGCAGAAGGATTCGGAACCGAATCCCGAACAAAAGAATGGGAAACCGTGCAAACACCTCCGTTGCGCCAAACTCCGCCGCCGGTACCTCCGACAGTCCGCCAAACTCCGCCGCCGGTACCTCCGGCAGTCCGCCAAACCCCGCGCCCGGTTCCGGCACAGGCCGGCACAACCCGCCGAGGCCCGCAACACCGCAAAACCGACTACGAGAAATACATCGGCGAAAACCTGTTCGGTAAGATCGGCATCTTCGTGCTGATCGTGGGCGTGGGATTCTTCGTCAAATACGCCATCGACAACGACTGGCTGGGCGAAGGGATGCGCACGGCACTCGGATTCGCCGTAGGCGCCGCGCTCATGGGCATCGCCGCGCGTCTGCGCGACCGGTACCGCTCCTTCAGCTCCCTGCTTGCGGGCGGAGCGTTCGCGGTATGCTACGTGACGATCGCCGTGGCCTACCACTATTACTCCCTCTTCTCCCAGGGGTGGACCTTTGCACTGCTGGTGCTCACGACGCTGCTGATGACCGGAATCGCCATCGGCTACGACCGCCGCGAACTGGCCGTCGTGGCGCTGGCCGGAGGGCTCGTCGCGCCGTTCCTCACGTCGAGCGGCGAAGGGAACTACCTCATGCTGTTCAGCTACCTCACGATCCTCCACGCCGGGATGTTCGCCCTGTCGCTCTACAAAAAATGGTGGGAGCTGCCCGTCATTTCATTCGCGGCGACCTGGCTGATCATGGCACTCTTCGTTCCGAAATGCTTCACCTACGAAGCCGACCGCATGATTCCGCGGCACATGCTCGGTTTCTCGACGCTTTTCTTCCTCCTGTTCGCCTCGGCGATCGTGGCCGTCTTCCGTACGCGAAACAATCGTTTCCGGAGCGTGCTGCTCGGGGTGATCACGCTCAATAATTTTCTCTACCTGTGCTTCGGTCTCACGTTCCTGAGCGGACTGGGCCACAATTTTTCGGAAGGGGGCGTGGTTCCGCTGTTCATCGCCGCGGTCAACGCCGGACTGCTGGGGTATGTCCGCCGCCGGAAAGAGCAGATACCCCTGCTCTGCGACCTGCTGCTGGGGCTTACGATCCTCTTCATCACCCTGGTCGTCTGGTGCCAGTTCAAAGAGTATACGAATACGCTGACCGTCTGCCTGGCGGCGGAGTCGGTACTGCTGGTCTGGCTCTATGTGCGTTCCCGCATTCCGGTCTACGAATATGCTGCGGCAGCTCTCTGCGGCCTGACTTTCCTCGCAGCCGTCGTGATCCTTTGTACAGATCGGGAAGAAGGAGTGAGGTTGTTCCTGAACCGCGAATGCCTGACGGTCCTTTCCGCCGCCGCGGCGCTCGCCTGCGGAGCCCGGATCACCGGCCGCCGCCGGGACCTTTTCGCCGAAGCGAAGGCCCTGCATTTCCCCACGGCGAACGTACTGCTGATCATCAGCGCCTTTGTGCTGGCCTATGCGGCCTTCGTGCGGGACATCGTCGCCTGCCTCTCGGGCGAGGTGCTGGCGCAGGCCCTGCTGCTCTGCACCGTGACGATGCTCGCCGGCACGCAGCAGCTGCTCCGCAACCGCTTCCCCATCGCACGCTGCCCGAAGCTCCACATCGCGGCCATGTGCATCGCCGTCTGCTTCTTTCTGCTTCTTTGCGCAGGCTTCGAAAACGACGCACTGCCCGCCTTTCTCTCCTGGATCTCGACCGCCGTCGTAGTCTTCCTGATGGTCGATACAGCCAGGCGGTTCTACCGTAACATCCCCGAAGAGCGTCCTCGGAGGCAGTTCACGATCCTGCTCAACCTGCTGGCCGCGCTGCTCTGGATCATGGTCGTGTGCCGCGTGCTGAGCCAGGTCGGGCTGCGCGAAGAGTTCAGCGCGGGGTTCTCGGTCGCCCTGATTTCGGCCGGCACGCTGCAGATGGCCCTGGGCATGCGGCGGCATCAGAAAGTGCTGCGCCTCTTCAGCCTCGGCGTGTTCGCCGTCGTATTGGTAAAACTGCTCGCACACGACCTGTGGGGACTGCCGACCATCGGCCGCATCGTGGTCTTCATCCTGCTGGGCGCGATCCTGCTGGTGCTGTCGTTCCTCTACCAGCGTCTCAAAACCGCGCTTTTCAAAGAGGACGAATAAAAAGAGGCGGATCGGTTCTCTCCTTGTGAAATCACCCCCGCCGGATTTACTACCGGCGGGGGTGAAATCGTTTCGACGGGCGTTGTCCGACAGCCTCTTTATGCCGGAGGGAGCGACTATCCCCGCAAGGCGGCGATAAATTCCGGCCAGCGTCCCCACAGGTTTTCCGTCTGCAGCCACAATTCACGGGCCTGCGCCGCCTCCGAAGGACGTTCGCTCCCGATGTCGCGCAGGTACGCCTCGTCCGCCGGATGTTCCCCCGCCGTAAACTCGGCATAATAAGGAGCGAAGCGGGTCTTGAAACGCTGCAACTCCCCCTCGGGCAGCCGTCCTTCGCGGCGGAAGGCCGACCAGAGCATCAGCAGCTCGCGGCTGGCGTATTTGTCCGAAATGTCGTTCGCCACCTCATCGAAAGACTCCTGCTCGTCCAGCGCCACGTAGTCGAAGGCCAGCAGTACGCTCCCCTCGAGGTGGTCTTCGGGATCGAGGTCGAGCAGCAGTTCGAGCAGCGCCGCCGAGAGTTCGAAGTCGTCGATCAGGAAGTGGTCGATAGCCGAAGCATAGACCGTCTCCAGCGCCGCACGGGAATTGCGGTGGTTCCACTCCAGGTTGATCTCCTCTCCCTCGGGCAGCAACTCTTCGAGGCGCTGCACGGCCCGGAAGCGCTCGTTGCAGGCTCCTTCCACATCGCCTGCGGCCTGTATTTCACGGGAATGCGCCAGCACTCCGGCGAAGTCATAAGGCCCCCGGCCGTCGAGTTCGAACGTCTGGTCGGCCGTAGGCGACAATTTATACGTACTTTGCATGTTCACGTTGCAATTTGATAAGCATGATTATAAAGACCGCTAATGTCACGATCCCGCCCCACAGGTAGGCGGCCGTCCGGTTTTCCATTCCGAACATCAGCGGGGAAACGAACACGTAGCTGGCGCACACGTAGGTCATAACGAGTGCCGGAAGCATCCCGGGCCACACCGTGCGCCGGCGCCGGCGCAGAAAGACCGTGATCATCCAGAGCGTCACCACGGCAAGCGTCTGGTTCATCCACGCGAAATAACTCCACATGGCCTGGAACGGGAGGCAGAAAATAAGTACAAGCCCCAAGGCGAAAAGCGGCAGGCTGACATACACGCGTTTACGCAGGGAGCGCTGATCGCACCGCATGAAGTCGGCGACGATCAGCCGGGCCGAGCGGAAAGCCGTATCCCCAGACGTAACGGCGCACGCGACCACTCCGAAGAGCACGACGGAGGCGAGCACCGGCCCCAGCGTCGTGTTGGCGATCAGGTCGATCATCACGGCCGCCTGCCCACCGTAATCGGCAATGGCCGTATTCAGGCCCCCGACACCGCCCCAGAAGGCCATTGCAATGGCAGCCCAGATCAGCGCAATGATCGACTCGGCGATCATCGCGCCGTAGAACACCGGACGGCTTTCGCGTTCGCTGCCCATACACCGGGCCATCAGGGGAGACTGCGTCGCATGGAAACCCGAAATGGCACCGCAGGCAATGGTCGTGAAAAGCATCGGCACGATCGGCAAACGACCGGCGTCGGCGATGCAATTCCGCCACGAGGTAAATTCGGGAATGGTATATTCGCCGCCGAAGAGCAACACCACAAGAATTCCCGCCGCCATGAACAGCAGCGCGAACCCGAAGACGGGATAGATGCGGCCTATGATCTTGTCCACGGGCAGCAGCGTGGCGGCCATGTAGTAGGCCAGAATCAGCCCCAGCACGATAAGCAGCAACCAGGAAAAACCGCCGAATGCCTCTCCGCTCAGCGAAGGCACATCGAGACGCGCAGCGACGAGCGCCGCCGGCTGCGACAGGAACACCGCCCCCACGAGCACCATAAGGCCGGCCGAAAAAATTCGCATGACGAATTTCATGCTCCGGCCCAGATACGTGCCGACGGTTTCGGGCAGGCTCGCGCCGTCGTGGCGCAGCGAAACGACACCCGCTATGAAGTCATGTGCCGCACCCATGAAGATGCCCCCGAAGGTGATCCACAGAAACGCCACGGGACCGTACGCCGCCCCCAGCACCGCCCCGAAGATCGGGCCGAGACCCGCGATATTCAGCAGTTGGATCAAAAAAATCCGCCACCGGGGCAGGGGCACATAATCCACCCCGTCGCACAGTCTGCGGCACGGAGTCTGCCTGCTGTCATCGACGCCGACCAGCCGCTCCAGATAACGTCCGTAGGTGAAATAGGCCGCAACGAGCAGTGTCAGACACACCAGAAAAGTAATCATACGCCGGGTTAGTTTGCGCGAAGATAACAAGAATTCGGACACGGATTGCAGATTTTTTCACAGAAAAATGCACGCGGCTCTTTTTTTATCCGGAAATTTTTCAGATATTTGCAGTCCGAAAGGGGAATTGATTTCCCTGCAAGCCGAAATAGCTCAGTTGGTAGAGCGTTTCACTCGTAATGAAGAGGTCCCGGGTTCAAGTCCCGGTTTCGGCTCGATAAGCGTGGGAATTGCCGCGCCGTTCCCTGTAAAAACCTTGCCTGTCGATGACAGGCAAGGTTTTTTCGTTTTCGGCAGCAACTCGAAAGCACCATGACGCGACTGCAGCAATGCCCAGACCTTTTCATCGCGGTGCGGCTGAAAACGAGTCGCCGGAAAAACTAACGGGACACGGGGGGGGGTCCGGCTGCTCAGCGGCTGATGAGCCACGCGGCCACCAACGGCAGAAAATCTTTCAGCCGGACACGAAGAATCTTGAGGCTTTGCCGGATGCGGTAATCGACGGTCTTCACCGACACGTTCAGTTCGGCCGCAATCTCTTCATATCGGAGGCGACGAGGTCGAACGCACGGCCTGGGAGCATTGCCCCAAATGCCGTGCGCGCATCGAGGCGCAGGGATTGGACGGCATCGGGGAGTTGCAGCCCTGGTTCACGCGCGAACTGGAGCGCTTCTGTCTGGAGCGCGGCAAAACACCGATCGGCTGGGACGAGGTGGCCGACGACGGCCTGAGCGGCGAAAGCATCGTGATGTGGTGGCGGAGCTGGAGTCCCGGTACGCTCAATGACGCGCTGCACCAGGGGCAGCGAGTCATCCTCTCGCCTTCGGAATACTATTACCTCGACGAGAAACAGGATCGCAACTCGCTGGCCAAAGTCTACGGCTACGAACCCGTACCGACGGGCCTGCCCGGGCGCGAGACGTCGATTCTGGGGATACAGGGTCACCTCTGGGCCGAAATCGCACCCTCGAAGGAAGCCGTCGGCGAACGCCTGTTTCCGCGCCTGCTGGCCATAGCCGAAACGGCCTGGACGCGCCCCGAAGCGAAGGACTTCGGGGGATTCGAACGCCGGCTGCCCGCGCATCTCCGCGAATTGGAACGCAGCGGCTGGAACTACCGCATGGCCGACATCGGCGGCGTCTGCGACCGGAATGTCTTCGTGGGACGCAAGCTCGTCAGTCTGACCGTCCCCGACGGCGCCTCGCTACACTACACCCTCGACGGATCGGTGCCCGACACGGCTTCCGCACGTTATACCGCTCCCCTGGTCGTGGAGGACAGCTGCACCCTGCGCATGCGGTGCTACAACGCCCGGGGCGTGGCGGGCGACCTGGTAAGCGCCACATTCGAAAACACGCAATACCTTTCGGCCGTACAGGCCGACGGCACACTGACGGACGGACTGCTGGTTCGCTGGTTCGATTTCGCGGGCGAGTGCTGTTCGGACATCGACAAAGCCCCGCTCAAGGACAATTATATATGCAGCGACATCCGTATTCCGGAGGATGTCGTGGGCAATATCGGTTTAGTGTACGACGGGTACGTACAGATTCCCGACGACGGCATCTATTCGTTCTACACCTATTCCGACGACGGCAGCACCCTCTGGATCGACGGGCGGAAAGTGGTGGATAACGACGGCCTGCACCCCCGGACCGAGCGGAGCGGACAGGTCGCACTGCGACGCGGGCCGCATAAATTCTCGCTCCACTATTTCGACTCGAACGGCGGCGTGCTGGAAGCGGGTATGATCGACGGCGCGGGCAACAGGCATTCGTTCGGCGCCGGAATGCTGAAACACTGACAGGATTGCAGCTCTAATGAACCGGGTTCAGACGATGTCTGAACCCGGTTCATTTATTCCACCCGGAATTGCAGCCGGCACCGCGAAACGCCGCACCGGTATGGGCAGCAGGGGGGGGTACGCAAAACGGACATGCGGCCGATTGCCGGTTTCCGGCTCGCCTCCTCCGTATGGTTCACTGTCTATTCGCGGCATCGGGCGCATCGAAGTCTGCGTCCGGGGCGCCGTCAGTCGTTTCCACCGTTTGAAACAGTCCGATCTCCGACAGGGCCGGAGTACCCAATGCCCGGTCGATGCGGATACGCACCTTCTGTGCCCGAACGGGGGCGAAGCGCACGATTCGTTTGTAACCGATCGTCGTACCTGCTGCAAACCGCTTCCATTGTCCGGCAGCGTCGAGGTATTCGGCCCGCCAGGCCGCTACGAACTGACCGCGAGGGATGTATTCCTGCAGGAGCAGCAGGTCGAAAACCGACTCCTCGCGTAGCGTCAGTTCCACCGTAGCTTCCCGTTCGCGTGCCTGCCAGAAGGTGTCGAAACTGCCGTCCGTCACCGCCTGCGCACCGCGCCTTCGGCCGCCTCGCACCGACACCGCCGCATCTTGCGCCCGGTTTGTCCGGAAGGTGTCGTCCAGCATCCGGCGCAACTCCATGAGCCGCGTGGAATCGGGTGCGGGGATACGTCCGCGCCGGTCGGCCGGAACATTCAGCAGGAGGTTGGCATTGCGTCCCACCGAGGCGCAGTAGATGTCGAACAGTTCCCCGACGCTTTTGACCCGGTCGTCGGTCGCGGGGCTGTAAAACCAACCCGGACGGATCGACACGTCCGCCTCGCCCGGAACCCACGCCTCACCGGCGATGTTCCCGCAGTTGAGCGTATCGGCCGGAGGCGCACCGGCACCGGGCGTAAAGCCCGCGACGCAGAGCCGCGACCAGCAGGTTTCCCCCGCTTCGCCCCGTTCGTTACCGATCCAGCGACATCCCGGCCCGATGTCGCTAAAGACCACCAGACCGGGGTGGCAGGCATCGATCGTCCGCAGAAACAGCTCCCAGTCGTACTCCTGCCGCTTCCCGTCCGGTCCTTCGCCGTTGGCGCCGTCGAGCCACTGTTCGAACACCGGGCCGTAACCCGTGAGCACCTCGCGCAGGGTCGCCGCGAAAACTTCATTGTAAGCCGGGGTTCCATAAGCCGGATGGTTGCGGTCCCAGGGCGAGACGTAGACCCCGAACCCGATGCCGTATTCGCGGCAGGCGTCGGACAATTCGCGCAGCACGTCGCCCCTGCCGCCGCGCCATTTGCTCTCCCGCACCGTGTGTGTGCTCTGCCGGCTCGGCCAGAGGCAGAACCCGTCGTGGTGCTTGGCCGTGAGGATAATCCCCCGCATCCCGGCCGCTTTGGCCGTCGCGGCCCATTGGCGGCAGTCGAGATCCGTCGGACAGAACACGTCGGGGTCTTCGCTGCCCAGCCCCCACTCCCGGTCGGTGAAGGTGTTCGGGCCGAAATGGACGAACATATAGTACTCCATCTTCTGCCACGCCGTCTGCCGGGCGGTAGGAAGCACGGAAGCCGCAACCGGATCGTCGGACGGAAAGTCGCGGCAGGCAAAAACCGCGCACAGCAAAGCGGCGGCGGCAACGGGTTTCAACAGGGAAATCGCTTGCATAAATCGGATCGTATAGTGTCGGTAATTTTAGATATCGGATGCCGTTACGGAGTCTGCTTACAAAACTCCGGCGCAGGGCGGTACGCAAAGAGCACTTCGTCGCCCGAAAGTATGCGGAATCCGCATCGCGCACCCGGTTACCGCTCTTTCTCAACCACTCGGAGGCAATTTGCGGCCGGTCTATTTGCGCGGCATTTTCAGGCGTCCTTTTGCGTCGATTCGCAGGTCGCGGGCCGTTCCCGGCCGCTTAAAATCCCCCCCCCTCGGGGTTCTCTCCATCGTCGTCCGCATATCGCTCCATTTCGATCGGATGGGAGAACACGAAACGGGCGCCGCCGGTATACGTCGGATCGACCCAGATATTGCCGCCGAAAATCACAGCGATCTGACGGCAGATGGCCAGGCCCAGGCCCGTCCCCTTCTTCTTGTTTCCTTTCAGCTTCTCGAAGCGGTTGAAGACCATCTCCTGCAACTCGGGCGGAATACCCGTACCCGTATCGGTCACGGAAAACTGTACCTCGTTGCTTTCCGGATGGATCTCGAAGGCCACGGTGATACTTCCCTCCGACGTGAACTTGGCGGCATTCGAAAGCAGGTTTATCAGGATTTGCGACAGGCGGTGGGCGTCGGTGACGAGCATATACGAATCGCAGGGAGCCTCGAAGCGACATTCAACCCCCTCCTGGCGCGTATGGGCCGTAGTCATGATCGCATGCTGGCAGACTTGCACGATGTCCTCCGACGAATAGTTGAAACGGATTTTGCCGCATTCGAGCGACGAAATGTCGAGGATGTCGTTGAGCAGCGTCAGCAGCATCTCGGAATTATTGACCACGATGGCGCAGTATTCGGCCCGTTCTTCCTGCGAGAGTTCCTCGGCCTGCATCAGCGACGAGAAACCCACGATCGCGTTGAGCGGCGTGCGTATCTCATGGCTCATATTGGCCAGGAATGCCGATTTGAGCATATCCGACTCCTCGGCTTTTGCGAGCGCCACAGCCAGCTCCCCTTCGCGCTTTTCGAGCGTCATCCGCAGCCGGCGCGTGCGCAGGAACAGCGCCGTTACAAAAACCAAAAGCAGCACCAGGATGACGACTCCCAGCACCAGCAGATCGATATAATGGGAATATTTGGTCAGCTTCGCAGCCACCGTATCCTCGACGATGCTGCCCGAAGGCAGCGCATATTCGGCGATCTTCAACTCGCGCAGCTTGCGCGAATCGAAGCGGTATTCGCCCCGCGAAATATGGAAATGCGTATGATCGAAACGCCCCGTTTCATAGGCCTTCACGATCTGGTCGGCAATGGTACCCGCACCATTGTCGTACTTGGGAATGTACCCGCCGACCGCCACATCCCCGATACCGGATCCCGAGATCGAAAAGACCGGAATGGCCGGATTCGCCTTCACCAGTTCGTTCAGCGAGCGCTGCATCAGGTATTGTCCGTCGCGGCTCACGCGCCAGGTTCCGATCAGCGCCGCCGATTTGGCGGGAAGCGCCGCATAAGTGGCCATTGCCGACGAATCGCCGGCACGGCTGTCCACCGTTATGAGCTTCAGGTCGGAATATTTCCGGAACTCTTTTTCAACCAGCGCCTGCAACGAAATGCCCCCGTACGTGTTGTCCGAAATGAACGCGATGTTCTCCACCTCGGGATAGAGCGAGCGGATCAAATCCACGTTGCGCGGAATGTCGTACTTGTTGAGCAGGCCGCCGAAATTGCCCAGCGTATCGACCATCGCCATAAAGTCCACCGACCGGGGCTGCCACAGCGTTTCATCGACGTGACCTCCGGGCAGCAGCACGCCGTTAGCACTGGCGAAGCAGCCGAAAAGCTGCACGTCGGGCGGAAAATGGCCCAACGTAATGAACGAAGCCCAGGCCTCCTGTCCCAGAAGAATGATCGCCCGCAGATTGCCCTTCTCTTCGTAACGGTCGATCACGTTCTGCATCTGCCCCATCCACACCGAAGCGTCCGCAACGCCACGGCATTCGAGGTTTTCGATATAAATGTCGTAAGGAATACCCGAAGCGACGATCCTGCGCTCGAAATCCGAAATGAAACTCGACATGCGCCGTGTGTCGGGATTGTAGGAGGAGACGATCAGGATGGAACAATGCGTCTTCGGCGTCGGAGCATCGGGCTGCGCGTACAGCATCACAGGAAGGATTGCCGCCAGCAACGACAGCAACCCGATTAGCGCACAGAAGGCTTTCCGAAACAACATAGGTGTTTATTTGCAACAATCGTTTTCAGTGTCCGGCAACGCCCGAACTTTTATTCTCCCTCGCCCCCGCTTGCCGAAAACGGATACTGTCAACATTCGTTTTCAGCGCCGGGCAAAATCCGCAAGCGGCCTTTGCACCCGCTCCCTGAAAACACAGGATTAAATCTTCAGCAGAGACCGGATCGTCTCTTTCAGTTCGTCGATGCGCAGCGGTTTGGCCAGGCAACAGTCGAACCCGGCCTGCATCATTTTCTGCCGGTCGGTCTCGAAGGCGAATGCCGTAAGGGCCACCACGGGAACCTCCGCGTCGATCCGCCGAATCCGCTCCAACGCTTCGTAACCGTCCATCACAGGCATACTTATATCCATGAGCACGAGCGCCGGGTGTTCTTGCATGAACAACTCGACCGCCTGCGCCCCGTTTTCCGCATGGGAAAGCAGGTAATCGCGCCGAAGGATCACCTCGACCAGTTTGTAGTTGCTCGGATTGTCTTCGGCAACGAGTATCCGGATTTTAGGGCCGGCAGTATTTTCGCTGCTCGGGACCATGTTCTCTGGCATCATGCAATTCGTTTGATCACACATCTCGCCTTCAATTTCCTCGGCGACTTACAAAAGTATCAAATTTTCATGGATTATCAGCCGATTATATGATTTTTTTCACATCCAGCCCTGCAAATAGGCCGGGGGAGAGGAATTTTCGGGTTCACACCCCGTCAAAACCGCCCTTTAACCTGAGAATGCGACACTTTTCCCGAAAATTTGAAAAATAATCTTTTTTATCGTTATATTTGCGATTAATAAGCATCGCCAGGAAGCTGTGTGGCGGCAATGTCAAACTTTTACGTTGAATTTCTTCCGTCTTTTCGACAACTGTTTTTCGCACCCGGCACATTCCCGGCAGGATGCTTCGGTCGTTACGCCTGACAAAAACCGGCGAATAAGTTTGACATTGCAGCTTGTATATGCTATCTTTGCACACATATTTTTAAAAGCGCCGCCACCGCAGGTGCCGCCTGGTAGGGTCCGGGCGCACCGGGCGACAACAGGCGGACAAAGCAACAAACCGTTTTTCCGGCCGCATCCCGACCACAACAGGTCTTTCCATCGTTGCCGGTTGCAGCCGTTAAATGAAAAATTCCGTTATGGATAAACCGAAAGTACTGGTTGTCGACGACAAAGAACAAATCGCCAAAATTCTGTTCCATTACCTGGAATCGGAATACGCCTGCTATTACGTGCAGAATCCCGTCGAAGCGATCAATTGGCTTATGGAGGGAAACATGCCCGACCTGATTATTTCGGACATCCGCATGCCCGAGATGCGCGGCGACGAATTCCTCCATTACCTCAAACACAACGAACTTTTCCGGGGCATTCCCGTGGTGATGCTGTCGAGCGAGGACAGCACCACGGAGCGCATCCGGCTGCTCGAAGAAGGGGCCGAAGACTACATCGTCAAGCCTTTCAATCCGATGGAACTCAAAGTGCGGATCAAAAAGATCGTGCATGTCTGACAAGCCGTGCCGCGCACCCGGTCCGTATTTTAATAATTTGGAATTTTGAACTACCCCGTCGTCTATATCAAAAACAAAGGAAACCACCTCTCGCGTTTCCGGACGCTCACCGGGGGCAAAATGTCCGTCGTACCGGACATCTCCTCGGCGCTTCAGCGACTGATGCCCCAGAAAAACGCCCGCGCATTCATCCTCTATGAGCAGCGCGGAGATCAGATCGACTGCCGGAACATCCGCTTCCTGCGCTCGTGGCTTCCCCAGAGCGGAATCATCCTGATCAGCGACCGCCTCGACGACGCACAGCGCAAAGCCTACCTGAAAGCGGGACTCAACAGCGCCCTGCCGGGCGACGTGACGCAGCAGACCTTCGACCAGACGCTCCGCTTCATGAGGGACTATTCATTCCGCCACAAACCGGTGGTGCGCGAAGCCAACGAAATGTACACGTTCCGCATGCCGCTCTGGAAACGCACGTTCGACATCCTCGCTTCCGGCTCGGCCCTGCTGTTGCTGTCGCCGCTGTTCATCGCCACGGCCGCCGCCGTGAGGCTTTCAGGACCCGGCCCGGTGATCTACAAATCCAAACGTGTGGGCAGCAATTACCGGGTTTTCGATTTCCTGAAATTTCGTTCGATGCGTGCCGACGCGGATAAACGGCTCAAGGAGTTCGGCGAGCTGAACCAATACGCTTCGGAGGGCGGGCAGACCCAAACCGTGAAAATAGACCTCGGAGACGGCGATACCCAGGCGATTCTTTCGAGCGTGGAGCAGGGGATGCTCGTATCGGACGACTTCGTAATCCCCGAGCAGGATCACCTCAACCAGCTCGGATCGGAGCAGGAAAAGGCTTTCGTGAAGATCGAGAATGACCCCCGCATCACACGCATCGGGCGTTTTATCCGCAAATACAGCATCGACGAACTGCCGCAGCTGGTCAACATCCTGCGGGGCGACATGTCGGTGGTGGGCAACCGTCCGCTGCCGCTCTACGAAGCGGAACACCTCACCAGCGACGAATACATCGAACGCTTCATGTGCCCCTCCGGCCTGACGGGTCTCTGGCAGGTCGAAAAACGCGGTGCGGCAGGGCGTCTTTCACCCGAACAGCGCAAGCAGCTCGACATCCGTTACGCCAAAGAGATGTCGTTGTGGCTCGATCTGCGAATAATATTACGCACTTTCACGGCGTTTATTCAAAAAGAAAACGTGTAAATGATGAAGAAACGACTTTTCATGCTGCTCGGCGTCCTGCTCACGGCAGCTTCGGTGCAGGCTCAGACCGCAGATGCGACCATCGACGGACCCACTTACAGCGACCTGGCGCAGATGTCCCCCCAGCAATATATCAACCTGCGGCTTCCGACGCTGCACGTCCTGATGGAGAACGCCCGCAAAGCCCCGCAGGTAGGCTACTACGAATCGAACCGGGAAATCGAGGAACGGGAGTTGAAAACCGTACGCAGGGGATGGCTCAAGCTCTTCAAACTCAATGCCAACTACAACTACGGCTCGTCGGACATCTACAACCAGAATTATACCGACAACCTGCCGCCGTCGTATACGACCACCACTTCCGGAACGACCCAGAACTGGTGGAACGTCGGCGCTTCGGTTTCGATTCCGCTCGACGAAATCTTCAACCGCCGCAATAAAATCAAGCAGCAGAAAAAACGCATCGAGAATACACAGTACGACCTCGACCGGTGGTACGACGAACTGCGTCTGAAGATCATCGACGCCTATACCACGGCCATCGAAAAACTTTCGGTGCTGGAAAGCGCCGCCGAGTCGATGGCAACGGCCCGTGCACAGTACCAGCTCGCCGAGGCCGATTTCATCAACGGGAAACTCGATGCGCAAGCTCTCAGCCGCCAGAAAAGCATCGAGACCTCGGCCATCCGCGAATACGAGCAGGTGCGTTCCACGCTCAACTCGGCGTTGCTGCGGCTGGAAGTGCTCACCAATACGCGGATCATCACGCCCGAAACCGACAAAAAGCAATAGCCCATGAACCAGATCGCATACATCTTCCGGTTTTTCTTCCGCATCAAGTGGTGGATTATCCTTTGTCCGCTCCTGGTGGCGTACGTCGTTTACCTCAAGGTCGGAGCGCGTCCCCGGCTTTACCAGTCGCAGACTACCATTTACACCGGTATCGTGTCGGGTTACGACATCGAGAGCACCGATGGTTCGCGTCAGGACTGGAACGTGATCAACAACGCGATGGACAACCTGATCAACATCATCACCTCGCAGACCACGCTCAAAAACGTCTCGATGCGGCTTTACGCGCAGAATCTCGTTCACGGCGACCCGGAAAAGGACAACCAGTACCTCACCGCCCGCTCCTACCGCCGGCTGCTCAACACCACCCCGCCCGAAGTGCTGGAGCTGGTAGACCGCTCATCGGAAGAGCAAACCCTGAAAAACCTCTGGAACTACGAAAAGGCCGATCCGCACAACCACCTTTACGGGCTGTTCCACTGGTCGCCGCCCTATTACAGCTACGACGCGCTGAGCAAAATACAGGTCAAGCGTATCGGCAGCAGCGACATGCTCGAACTCTCCTATACGAACGACGATCCGGGTATCGTCTACAACACGCTGGTGCTGCTCAACGACGAATTCGTGAAACAGTACAAGGATCTGCGCTTCGGCGAGACGAACAACGTGATCGGCTATTTCGAATCCGAACTGCGCCGCGTGGGCAGCGACCTGCGCGTGCTGGAGGATTCGCTGCGCGACTACAACATCACCAACCGGGTCATCAATTACGACGAGCAAACCAAGCATATCGCCGCACTTTCGCGCGACTACGAACTGCGCTACGAGGAAATCCTGCTCAACTACGAAAGTGCCGAGAAGCTCCGCCGGACGACCGAGGCGCAGATCGAAGGGCTTCAGACCTTCCGCAACAATGCGGCGTTCATCAGCCGTCTCCATGCCATCGGCAATCTCTATTCGCGGATCTCTGCCGCCGAGGCCTTTCAGTCCGTACCTGGCGCAAGCGACGAAACGCTCTCCGACCGATCACCCCTGCCGGAAAGCCGCAACAATGTAGGCGACCTGAAGCAGAAGCTGGCCGAAGAGACCCGAAACCTGCAGCAGATCACGACGGAAATCGCCAGCCAGCTCTATACCAAAGAGGGTATTTCGGCCAATTCGATCGTGTCGGAATGGCTTGCTTCCGTCATGCTTGCCGAAAAATCGCGGGCGGAGCTGGAGGTGATGAAAATGCGCAAGACACAACTCGACGAGCAGTATACGCTTTTCTCGCCCGTCGGTTCCACGCTCAAACGCAAAAACCGCGAGATCAACTTCTCGGAGCAGTCCTACCTCTCGATCCTGCACGCGCTCAACACGGCGCGCCTGCGGCAGAAAAACCTGCAGATGTCTTCGGCGACGCTCAAAATCATCAACCCGCCGACGCTGCCCATCAACCCCGAGCCGAACAAGCGCAAGCTGATCGTGGCGGCGGCATTCCTCGCCACGCTGTTCTTCGTGACGGCGTTCTTCATTCTGCTGGAACTGCTCGACCGCACGCTGCGCGACAAGCTGCGCACCGAGCGCATCACGGGCGGCAAGGTCATCGGGGCATTCCCTGCACCCGGACGTTTCGGACAGCGCCGTTACAGCGATACGTGCCGCGAAATCGCCGCCAGACAACTCTCCAACGCCACGCTGAACTACCTGCTCCCGGGACAGAGGAACGTCGTCAACATCCTCTCGACGGAACAGGGTGACGGCAAGAGTCTGGTGGCGGAGTACCTGGCCCGGACACTGCGCGAAGCGGGCATTTCGGTCCGCCATGCCACCTGGGGAAGGGATTTCGACATCGAACGCAAGGAGTTCCTGCTGGCCTGCACGATCGACGACTTCCTGCAGGACAAAGAGGGGGAAACCCCTTTGGCACAAGCCGATGTGGTCATCATGGAATACCCCGCTTTCGAGCAGTGCTCCGTGCAGAAGGAACTTTTGCAGCAGGCAGCGCTCAATCTGGTCGTCGCCCCGGCCAACCGCACCTGGAAGGATACCGACCAGTTGCTGTTCGACAAGGCCGTGGAGCTGGCGGGCAAATCCCCGATCCTGATTTGCCTGAACTGGGCAAAACGGGACGTGGTGGAGACCTTCACCGGTATGCTTCCGCCTGTGACCCGCCTGCGCAGGCTGGGTTATCAGATCAGTCAGTTCGGGTTCACGGCGGTAAAATAGCCGCCGCACCCGGGTTTTAAGGCAAACAAGCGATGGATACCCCGTTACAGACCGTTCCCGAACGGATCAGTATTCCGGCATTGCTGCTCTATGCTTGCATCGCATGCGGGGCGGCCGGGGTTGCTTTCGCCTTCTCCGAATACGGTCTGCTGGCAGGACTGGCCGCAGCCTGCGTGCCTGCGGCATTGTGTATGTTCTGCCTCACGCTGCGCAATCCGACCCTGTCGATGATGATCCTCTTCGTCATCAATTACTTCATCATGGGCGTGGGCCGTTACGCCTACACCCGCGACCTGCCCGTAGGCACGATCCTCGACGCACTGATCGGTTACAATCTGCTGATGGTTGCCTTCCAGGCCATGCGGCAGCGGGTGGACTGGAGCCGGGCCTCGACAGGACTCACGTGGGTCACGGCAATCTGGACAGTCTATTGCTTCCTCCAGCTTTTCAACCCGCAGACCGAGTCCGCCGCAGGATGGATTTCGGGTATCCGCTCCGTCGCCCTCAACTTCCTGCTGCTGGCGGTGCTGACCCAGTTGACGATCACCCGGTTCAAATTCCTCAAACAGCTCATTCTCATCTGGTCGGTGCTGACCCTGCTGGCCGTCGGCAAAGCCTGCATCCAGAAATTCATCGGGTTCGACGCGGCCGAAAACCACTGGCTCTATGTGCTGGGCGGACGGTCGACGCATCTGATCCATAGCGGCACCCGTTATTTTTCGTTTTTCAGCGACGCCGCCAACTTCGGCGCCTCGATGGGACTTTCGATGGTGGTGTTCTCGCTCGCGGCCCTCAACATCCGCAACAAGGCGTTCAAGGTCTACCTGTTCATCGTCGCTGCGGCCGCCTGCTACGGGATGCTGATCTCCGGAACGCGCAGTGCGCTGGCCGTACCGTTCGTAGGCTATGCGGTCTATGTCCTTATGTCGCGTAACGTACGCATCATCGTGCTGGGCGGCATTCTGATCGCCGCAGCGTTCGTTTTCCTGAAATTCACCACCATCGGCCAGGGGAACGCACTCATTCGCCGCGCCCGCAGTGCTTTCAACACCGACGATCCCTCGTTCCTCGTGCGCCTAGAAAACCAGGCTAAACTGCGCGTGCTGATGGCCGACAAGCCCTTCGGTGCCGGTCTGGGACACGGCGGCGGCAAAGCCCTGCGTTACGCGCCCGACTCGCCGCTCGCGCAAATCCCCACCGACTCGTGGTTCGTGATGATCTGGGTCGAGACGGGCGTGGTCGGCATTGCCCTGCACCTGCTTATCCTGACTTATATCCTGCTGCACGGCGGCTGGCTGGTGGCGTTCCGCCTGAAAGATGCGCAGGTACGGGGTTTCACCGCAGCATTGGTAGCGGGCATGTCGGGCATCGTCATCATGTCCTACGCCAACGAAATTTTCGGACAAATACCCACCGGCGCCATTATGTACATCAGCGCCGGACTGATCTTCCTGGCCCCCCGTTTCGACGAGGAAATGACCGGGAAAAGCATACGGCAAACCCTATGACACCCCGCATCTCCCTGATTACGGTCGACTACAACGGTCTCGACCTCTCGCGCGCGATGATCCGATCCGTGCTGCGACACGTCACAACACCGCTCGAAATCGTCGTGGTCGACAACGGCTCGCGGCTGGACGAAGCCGCCCTGCTCCGGGAAGAATTTCCCGGCATCACGGCGATCCGCTCCGAGCGGAACCTGGGTTTCGCCGGCGGCAACAACCTCGGGTTCCGGGCGGCACGCGGCGAATACCTGCTGCTGCTGAACAACGACACCGAAGTGGAGGACGACACGCTTGGCTATCTCTGCGAGACGCTCGACCGCCGGCCCGACCTGGGTGCCGTCTGCCCCAAAATCCGGTTCTTCGCCCCGCCCCGGGCCATCCAGTTCGCAGGCTACACCCCGCTCTCGCGCATCACGCTGCGCAACGCCCTGGTCGGTTTCGGCGAGGCGGACGACGGGCGTTTCGATACGCCGCACGAGAGTCCCTACGCCCACGGCGCAGCCATGATGGTGCGCCGCAGCGTGCTGGAAAAGGCGGGACCGATGCCCGAAATGTACTTCTTGTATTATGAGGAACTGGACTGGTCGGTGCGAATCGCTGAAGCGGGTTTCGGCATCGCCTACGATCCCCGCTGCACCATCTTTCACAAGGAGAGCGCCACAACGGGGCAGCAAAGCCCCCTGCGGAGTTTCTACCTCACGCGCAACCGCCTGCTCTTCGCCCGCCGCAACCGGCACGGCGCGGCGCGCACGCTCTCGCTGCTCTACCAGTTGGCGGTCGCCCTGCCCAAAGCAGTGGTTACGGCCCTCGTGCACGGCCGTACCGATTTGGCAGGTGCCATGCTGCGGGGCGCCGGCGCCGGCTTCACACTGAAAAACAAACTGCCATGACGGCCCTCACGATCATCGACTGGCTGCTTTTCGCAGTGCTGGGCATCCCGGCACTCTACCTCTTCGTCTTTGCCGTGGCGGCGGCCCTGCGGCATGCCGAACCGTTCCCCACGGCCCGCAAACAACACCGTTTCGCGGTGTTGATCCCTGCCTATAAGGGAGACGACATCGTGCCGCCGACCCTCGAAGCCGCCCTGAAGCAGGATTATCCCCGCACATTGTTCGACGTGGTGCTGATCGCCGACCATTTCCGGGATGAGACCCTCGAAAAACTCGCAGCCCTGCCCATCCGAGTGCTGGCCGTTGCCTTCGAGGAGAGTTCGAAGGCCAAAGCGCTCAATTACGCCGTGGAGCAACTGGGCGCGGACTACGACGTGGCGGTGATTCTCGATGTGGACAACCTGGTGGAACCGGACTTCCTGCGGCACCTCAACAACGCCTACGGCGCCGGCATCCGCGCCATGCAGGCCCACCGCACGGCCCGCAACCGCGACACCGACACCGCCGTGCTCGACGCCGCGAGCGAGGAGATCAACAACTCCGTCTTCCGCCGGGGCCATGTGGCGCTGGGCCTCTCGTCGGCGCTCATCGGCTCGGGCATGGCCTTCGACTACGGCTGGTTCCGCGAAAACATCGCCCGATGCTCCACGGCCGGGGAGGACAAGGAGCTGGAGGTGCTGCTGCTGCGCCGGCATATCTATATCGATTACCTCGACTATGTGCATGTCTACGATGAGAAGGTGCAGAAGGAAGGGGTCTTCTACAACCAGCGGCGGCGCTGGGTAGCCGCCCAATTCTACGCCCTCAAAAGGGGTCTGAGCGACCTGCCGGGCGCACTTCTGCAAGGGAATACGGATTACGCGGACAAACTCTTCCAGTGGATGATGCCCCCGCGCATCGTGCTGCTGGGGATTACGCCTCTGACAGCCGTCGTCGTGACGATCCTCGCGCCGGGAGCCTCGGTCAAATGGTGGGTGCTGGTACTGATGCTCCTTTTCGCGCTGGCCTTCGCCCTGCCCGACTCCCAGATGGACGACCGGCTGCGGCGCGCCCTGCGCAAAATACCCGTGTTGTTTTTACTCATGGCCGCCAACCTTTTCCGTATTCGCGGGGCGGGCGACCGCTTCATACACACCGAACACGCTGCCGGCACGCCGGCGGCCGAACCCACAGACCCCAAGCCATGAAAATTGCCATCGAGGCACAGCGCATCTTCCGCCCGAACAAACACGGGATGGACTTCGTGGCGCTCGAAACCATCCGCTGCCTCCAGCGCATCGACACCCGCAACGAATACTTCATCTTCGTGGGCGGGGGCGAAGACCGCTGCCTGGAGGAAAGCCCCAACATGCATATCGTCACGCTCGACTGCCCTTCCTACCCCCTTTGGGAGCAGTGGGCGCTGCCGCGCGCTGTCAAACGGGTGAAACCCGACCTGCTGCACTGCACGAGCAACACCGCCCCCTTGCGCGACGTGGCCCCGTTGGTGGTGACGCTCCACGACATCATCTTCCTCGAAAAGCAGCAGACGCGCAACAAGTCGCTCTACCAGCAGTTGGGCCGCATCTACCGCCGCCTGGTGGTACCGCGCATCCTGCCCCGCTGCCGCAGGATCATCACCGTGTCGGCCTTCGAGCGCGACCGCATCACCTCGGCGCTGGGGCTTCCGCAGCCGCAGATCACGGCCATTCACAACGGATACAGCGAGCGATTCCGCCCCGTGGAAAACCCCGCCTCCGTCACGAAAAAGTACCTGCCCGAAGAACGCTACCTCTTCTTCCTGGGAAACACCGATCCCAAGAAAAACACCCCGAACACCCTTCGGGCCTACGCCGATTACGTGCGGCGCTCGGCCAATCCCCTGCCGCTGCTCGTCGCCGACCTGAAGCCCGAAACCACGGCAGCGATACTCCGCGAAAACGGGCTGGAGGCAATAAAGGGGATGCTACGCACCCCCGGCTACATCCCCAACGGCGACCTTCCGGCGGTGTACAGCGGCGCTGCGGCATTCCTCTACACCTCCCTGCGCGAAAGTTTCGGCATTCCCCAACTGGAGGCAATGGCCTGCGCAACACCCGTCGTCACGTCGAACACCTCGGCTATTCCCGAAGTCGCGGGCGAGGGGGCGATCCTGGTCGATCCGACCGACGCCACGGCCATTGCCGACGCCCTGCTGCGGTTGGAGAACGACTCGGAATTCCGCGCGGCGCAGGTCGCCTACGGCCTCGAAAGGGTCAAAGACTTCTCGTGGGAGGCCACGGCGCGCAACCTGCTGGCACTCTACGAAAACCTCTGTGGAAATGACAATTCATAAATCATAATCAGCCTTTTCGACCCTTGAATTTCTTTCTTCGTTTTCTGCGCGCGGCATAGCCCGAATAAATTCGGCTCGGCCCTTGCTTCTCGAAAACGTCCGTCAGGCTCAGGGATCGAAAACTTTTCAACTTTCAACTTTTTCCGATATGCTTCAGAAGATAAAGAACAACCCCCGGCTCAAACGGTTCGTCATAGGACTGATCTCGCCGCACAAGCATCCCCGGCCCCGGCTGTGGGTGCGCTGGCTGGTCAACCCCTTCGTCCACCGCAAAGGGCGCGGGGCGGTGATCCGCCGCCGGGCGCGGCTCGACGTCTTCCCCTGGCGACGGTTCGAGGTGGGGCGCGACGCGCTCATCGAAGATTTCACCGTCGTCAACAACGGCGCGGGAGACGTGCTGATCGGCGACGGCGCCCGCGTGGGTATCGGCTCGGTGGTGATCGGCCCCGTCACGATGGGCGACCGCGCGGGCCTGGGCCAGCACGTCTTCGTCTCGGGCTTCAACCACGGCTATGCCGACGGCACGCGCGACTCGAATGCCCAGGAGCTTGTCCGCAAACCGGTCGTGATCGGCCGCGAGGCGCATATCGGCGCCAACTCGGTCGTGGTGGCGGGCGTCACGATCGGCGAGCGGTGCCAGATCGGCGCCGGCAGCGTCGTCACCAAAGACATTCCTCCTCTGAGCGTCGCCGTGGGCAATCCGGCGCGCGTAATCAAACGTTACGACCCCTCGCGCGGGGAGTGGGTCCGCATCGACCATGAATAAACCCAAAGTCACCGCCGTCATTCCGGTCTACAACACCGAAGCCTACGTGGAGCAGGCCGTGCGCTCCGTCATGGAGCAGACCCTGCGCGAAATCGAGATCGTCGTGGTCAACGACGGTTCGACCGACGGAAGCCTCGCGGTCGTGGAGCGCCTCGCCGCCGAAGACAACCGCATCGTCATTTTCTCACAACCCAACAAGGGACTTTCCGAAGCGCGCAACGCCGGAATCGACCGGGCGCACGGCGAGTTCATTCACTTCATGGACAGCGACGATGTGCTCGAACCGGACGCCTACGATCTGTGTTACAGGCGCGCGGCGGACGAGCGGCTCGACTTCGTCTTCTTCGACGCCGAGAGCTTCGGGGCCGCAGAGTCCGGAGCCGACTGGCTCGACTACCGCCGCGTGGCTGCGGTCGGCGAGGAGGTGCGCCCGGGCGCGACCCAGTTGACGCGGATGCTCGATGAGCGCCGTTACCGCGCCTCCGCCTGCCTGAGTTTCATCCGCACGGAGTATCTGCGCGCGCAGGGACTGCGGTTCTATCCCCGCATCATCCATGAGGACGAACTGTTCACGCCGCAGCTCTACCTCGGAGCAGCGCGCACGGCAGGCATCCCGCGCGCCTTTTTCCGCCGCCGCGTGCGCGAAGGGTCGATCATGGGGAGGCGCTTTTCGCAGCGCAGCCTCGACGGGTACATGACCGTATTGTCCGAACTCGAGCGTTATGCTTCGGGAAAGGGAGAGCAGGCCCGACAAATCGCAGCCCGGCT
This sequence comes from Alistipes sp., assembly GCA_048465795.1. Taxonomy (GTDB): domain Bacteria; phylum Bacteroidota; class Bacteroidia; order Bacteroidales; family Rikenellaceae; genus Alistipes. Next base: position 13,509 of record DBFWKV010000050.1, on the reverse strand, counting down.
GACAGGCTACATCCTGCGCCCCGTGACCTACCATGCGGCAACGCTTCCCACCGCCTCGCGCCTGCGGCTCGCGGGCCTGCTGGTGCGCCGCTACGCGCGTCACGTCACACTGCGCCGGATCGCGCTGTTGCTGCTGCGTGCGCCGCTGAAAAGAATGAAGGGTATTTTCGGGCAGCAGGCTTAGTAAAGGGGCTTTTATGGGATTTTCGCTTTCCGAAGAAAAGCAAAAACAGATAACCACAACACACTCCCCAGCGGAGCAACAACTATGAAAAAGGGATTGTTCGTCGTCTTCCACGGCTTCTCGGCCCACAGCGGCATCTCGAAGAAAATCTTCGCCCAGCGCGACGCTCTGCGGCGGAACGGCGCCGACGTCGGCCTCTGCTACATCGACATCGCCCCCGACGGCACGCAGCGCCGCATGGTCGACGACCGCACGATCGGCGACTACGGGCGCGGCCTGAAGGCCAAACTCGCCAAACGACTCTCGCTGGGCTGCATCACCGACTACGTCCGCCGCGAGGGGATTGAATTCCTCTACATCCGCTACGACCACAACGCCAGCCCGGTGCTGATCGCGTGGCTGCGCACGCTGCACAGGCTGGGCGTGCGGATCGCCCTTGAAATTCCGACCTACCCCTACGACGCCGAATTCGCGCAGTCGGCGCCCGGCCGCAAACTCAAGCTGCGGATCGACCGCTGTTTCCGCCGCCGTATGGCCCGCTACGTCGATCGGATCGTCACCTTCTCGGACGACGCGCAAATCTTCGGCCGCCCGACGATCCGCATCTCCAACGGCATCGACTTCGGCAGCATTCCCCTGAAAACCGAGCGGCACGACACCGCGCGCGAGGTGCGCCTGCTGGCTGTGGCCAACATCCACTTCTGGCACGGCTTCGACCGCGTGATCGAGGGGCTGCGCGCCTACTACGCCACGCCCCGGGAGCGCATCGTGAAGCTGCGGATCGTCGGCGACGGCATCCCGGCGCTGATCGGCGACTACCGGCGCAGGATCGCGGAGTACGGACTCGAAAAGTACGTTAGCGTGCCGGGTCCCCGCTCGGGCGAAGCGCTCGACGCGGAATTCGCCTGGGGCGACATGGGCATTGCGAGCCTGGGCCGCCACCGCAACGGCATCACGAAGATCAAAACCCTGAAGAACAGGGAGTATGCGGCACGCGGCATCCCGTTCGTCTACTCCGAAACGGACGACGATTTCGAGACCATGCCCTACGTGATGAAAGCTCCGGCCGACGATTCGCCGCTCGACATTGCCGCGCTTGTACGATTTTATGACACGGTGCGCCTCACGCCCGCCGAAATCCGCGCCACGATCGAGGGTACCCTTTCATGGGAGCGGCAAATGAAACAGGTTTTGGATGAACTGCTAACCCCCGAATCATGACCGTCACAGCCATCATTTTTTGGATCGCGGCCTTTCTGGTCGTCTACACTTACGCGGGCTACGGCCTGCTGCTCTGGGCGCTGGTGCGCATCAAGGAGACCTTCCGGCCCCGACGCATTCCCGATTTTCCGGCCGATGCGCCGGAGGTGACGCTGCTCATCGCCGCCTACAACGAGCGGGATATCGTCGGCGACAAGATGACCAACTGCCGCGCGCTGGACTACCCGGCGGGCAAGCTGCACATCGTCTGGATCACCGACGGCTCGACCGACGACACGGGCGCCCTGCTGGCCGCTTACCCCGAAGTGAGGGTGCTGCACGAAGCGGCGCGGTGCGGAAAGACGGCGGCCCTCAACCGCAGCCGGCAGTATCTCACAACCCCGATCGTGGTCTACACCGACGCCAACACCATGCTCAACCCGGAAGCCGTCCGCGAAATCGTGCGGCGCTTCGAAGACCCGAAGGTCGGCTGCGTCGCGGGCGAGAAGCGCGTGGCCGGAGCCGAAGGGGCCGGGGCGGCGGCTACGGAGGGCGTCTACTGGAAATACGAATCGAAGCTCAAGGAGCTGGACAGTCGCCTTCACACGGTGGTGGGTGCGGCGGGCGAGCTTTACGCCGTGCGGCGCGAGCTGATCCGCCCGATGCCCGACGACACGCTGCTCGACGACTTCATCGCCTCGCTGCGCATTGCCGCCCAGGGGTACAAAATCGACTACTGCCGCGAAGCCTATGCCCTGGAAACCCCGTCGGCCGACATGCACGAGGAGGCCAAGCGTAAGGTACGCATCGCCGCAGGCGGCCTGCAGTCCGTGTGGCGGCTGCGGGAGTTGCTCAATCCCTTCCGCTACGGGGTGCTGTGGTTCCAGTACGTCTCGCACCGCGTGCTGCGCTGGACGCTGGCCCCGCTGGCCCTGGCCTTGCTCCTGCCCCTGAACATCGCGCTGCTGTGGTCGGCACATCCGCTCTTTTACGGAATCATCCTCGCCCTGCAACTGGCTTTCTACGCGGCCGGATTCGGGGGCTGGCTGCTCGCGCGGCAAGGCCGCAAAAACCGGTTGCTGTTCATCCCCTACTATTTCCTGTTCATGAATTACAATGTGTTCCGGGGCGTGGCCTACCTGATGCGCAACCGGGGACGCGGAGCCTGGGTGAAAGCGAAAAGGAGTTGATTATTTGCGAATAAAGGCAAAAAAGTGTACCTTTGTTCAACGCCCTAAATCGGGTTTTCAATGAAAAACATCGAAATCCACCCTTCGGATTATAAAATTCTCGTCGTAGACGACATCGCCACCAACGTCATGCTGCTCAAGGCCGTGCTGGGCAGGACGAAATACACCATCGTCACGGCAACGGGCGGAATCGCCGCGCTGGAACAGGTCGAAAAGGAGAAACCCGACCTGATTTTGCTCGACATCATGATGCCCGACCTGGACGGATACGAGGTACTCACGCGCCTGAAAGCCGATCCGGCACATCAGGATATTCCGGTGATTTTCCTCACGGCACTCCACAACCCCGAAGACATCGTCAAGGGCTTCAAACTCGGTGCGAGCGATTACGTCTCGAAGCCCTTCAACCACGATGAGCTGATCACGCGCGTGGCGCACCACATCTCGATCGTCGCGGCCAACCGCGTCATCATGCGCCAGCACGAAGAACTCAAAAACACGATCAAGGGCCGCGACAAGATGTACTCGGTAATCGCCCACGACCTGCGCTCGCCGATCGGGACGCTCAAGATGATGTTCAACGTGCTGTCGATGAGCGTCACGGCGGATCAGGTGGGAAAGGAGAATTTCGAGATGATCGAAATGGGCAACGACATTACCGAGAGCACTTTCCTGCTGCTGGACAACCTGCTGAAGTGGACCAAGAGCCAGACGGGACGCATGAACACGGTCTACCAGGACGCCGATCTGTCGGAGGTCGTGCTCTTCTCCGCTCGCATGTGCGACCTGATCGCCAAAGTCAAGAATATCGAAATCGAATACGAAACGCCCGGCCCGATTCAGGTTCGCTGCGACGTGGACATGATCAAGACCATCATGCGCAACCTGCTTTCGAACGCCATCAAATACAGCATGGAGAACGGAAAAATAGTCGTTTCGGTGGAGGAGACCCCCACACACGGCGTGGTGCGTGTGCGGGATTACGGTCAGGGAATCAAGGCCGAAGACCTTCCGAAGATCCTCAACCCCGACATCCATCACACGACCTACGGTACCCGCAACGAGGAAGGCTCGGGCCTGGGACTTATGCTCTGTCAGGACCTCACGCGGCGGCACGGCGGAGAGCTTACCGTCGAATCGGTCGAAGGCGAAGGATCGACCTTTACGTTTACCATTGCAAAAACGCAGACCGAGGAGGTGGGTTCAATTCACAATTCATAATTCACAATTCAGAATTATTTTCGATCGACTGCACAGGATACAGTGCCTGCGCAGAGCGATTCAGAATTCACACTTCAGAATTATTCCGGTCGATGGGTGGTGGCGGTAAGGCCGCCGTCCGGAGCGTTTGTATCATGCGCCGATCCGACAAGACGAGACGCTCGCACGGCCGGTTGTGCAGGCCGGTGAGCCGACAATCCCTGTCCCCGTGAATAGAGAAGGGGCACGGTACGATCCCAACTATGAATATGAATTATGCTTTCTTGAACCGCAGCTTCGCCACCACGGGTTTGTGGTCGCTGACCTTTTCGCGGAGAATGCGGTAGCCCGTACCCTCGAAATAATCGTTGTAGAAGATATAATCGATCCGCAGCAACCCCTTGAAATAGCGGTACGTGCCGCCGTAACCGCTGCCGTTGGAGCGGAAACCGTCGGTCAGCCCCTCGGAAAGCGTCCGGTAAGTGTAGGACGAAGGCAGGTCGTTGAAGTCACCGGCCAGCACCACAGGCATCTCCGAACGGTCGATCACCTCGCGGATGGCCCGGGCTTGCCGTGCCCGCATCCGGCCGTTGTTTTCCAGCAGGTCGAACATCACATCGACAGGCATCCCCTCCCCGTAATCCTTCAGATAACGCGTCTGCATCATCGAAATCCCGGAGGTTTGCAAATGCACCGAAACGATCCTCACCCGCCGTCCCCCGACCTCAACATCCGCCCGCAGGTAAGAATTCCCGCTGTCGGGGAAAAGCAGGTATTCCTTGTCGTATATGGGATAACGGCTGAAGATAGCCATCGACCCTTCGGTAACATGGTAAGGCAGGAAACTGCCGAACACCGAAACGATGCTGTCCACAGGATTTTCGCGCGACGGTACGAACTCCTGCAGGCAAACCACATCGGCCCCTTCCCTGCGCATCAGCGAAGAAACCGTCCACACCGTCTGTTCGTGCACTTCGTATTGCTTGAAGGCATGTACGTTGAGCGTCGCCACCGTCAATTCCGGCTGCGGCCTTTCGCCCCACCGGGGAGGTTGGATCATGGCCGCGACGAAGTCGAAGTTGACCACGAAGGCGACGACGGGCAGCAGGGCGGCGAACCACCTGCGCCGGATGAGCCAGAAAACCAGCGCAACGGCGTTACAAAGCAGCACGATCGGCGTAGCGAACGCCAACTGCACCCATACGCGTCCCTGCTCGGGACTGACGAACGATGCATAGCGGCACACTACGGCCAGCACCAACAACCCGACGGTCAGCACGATCGCCAGGTTGAGTAACAGGTAAGAGACAGCTTTTCGGCCCATTTACAGAAATATTCGGAAGAAACGTTGCAAATATAACGATAAATTACTACTTTTCAGAGACGAAGCGTTATCTTTGCGCTCCCAATCGAAAAATTCCGTCACACACGTCACACACCATGAAAAGAATACTGATCACAGGCGGCGCCGGTTTCATCGGCTCCCACCTTTGCGAACGGCTGCTCCGGGAAGGAAACGACGTCATCTGCCTCGACAATTACTTCACGGGGCATAAACGCAACGTCAGCCACCTGATGCACAATCCCAATTTCGAGTTGGTGCGCCACGACGTCGTCATGCCTTTCACGGCCGAGGTGGAACAGATCTACAATCTGGCCTGCCCGGCGTCGCCGATCTACTACCAGAGCGACCCGATCAAGACCACCCAGACCTCCGTGATGGGGGCCATCAACATGCTCGACCTGGCCGACTACAACAAAGCCCGCATCCTGCAGGCTTCGACCTCGGAGGTCTACGGCGACCCGATCATCCACCCCCAGAAGGAGGACTATTGGGGCCACGTCAACCCCTTCGGGCCGCGCTCGTGCTACGACGAGGGCAAGCGCTGCGCCGAATCGCTGTTCTGGAGCTACTACCACGAGCACGGCACCAACATCAAGATCATCCGCATCTTCAACACCTACGGGCCGAAGATGGACATCCATGACGGCCGCGTAGTCTCGAACTTCATCGTGCAGGCACTGCAAGGCGAAGATATCACCGTCTACGGCGACGGACAGCAGACCCGCAGCTTCCAATACATCGACGATATGGTCGAGGGCATGATCCGCATGATGAACGACACGCCCGACGATTTCACCGGCCCGGTCAACATCGGCAACCCCAATGAATTCACGATGCTCGAACTGGCCGAACAGGTCATCGACCTCACCGGTTCGCGCTCGAAGATCATCCACCAGCCCCTGCCGCTCGACGACCCCCAGCAGCGCCAGCCCGACATCACGCTGGCCCGCAGGATGCTCGGCGGCTGGGAGCCGCGCGTGCAGTTGCGCGAAGGACTGCGCAAGACCATCGAATATTTCGACGAGGTACTCAAGCAGGGCGGAGGACGCAAATACAATTAAAAATTAAAAATTATTTTCGATCCCTGAGCTCCGTCGAAGGGTCGCAAAGCCAATTCAAAATTCAGAATTAGCCTTTGCGACATCTCGACAAGCTCCATGATCGAACAGATTTTGTTACTTAGCCCGTATCTCCAACAACTTTTCATCTTTCACCTTTTCCGTTCGTTTTCAGACCGCAGCTCGCGGGGGACGAACTCGCAACGCAGTGAAGATGCAGGCCTCCGCAAGGCGGAGCTGCGGCCTGCCGAACCTCCTGCGGCGGTTCGAAAACTTTTCACTTTTCACTTGTTCTCGATCCCTGAGTTTGTCGAAGGGTCGAAAACAAAGGATACAAAACATGCGACCAGTCTTTGCGACATCTCGACCCTTCGTCAGGCTCAGGGACCGCAAGCTCGATGATCGAAAACTTTTCACTTTTCCACTTTTCACTTTTCAACTTTCCCTTTTCAACTTTCCCTTTTCAACTTTAATCCCGCTCCGGGTGCAGGTAGTCGCGCAGCGTGGCGCCGGCCATCCGCACCAGTGTGCGCGTAGGTTCGAGCGCCGCGAATCCGTTGAGCATGCCCCAGTCGTGAATCACGCCGTTGAAACGCACGGTCGTCACGCGAACGCCCGCCTCGTCGAGCCTTCTGCCCATCGCCTCGCCCTCGTCGCGCAGGATGTCGTTCTCGGCCACGGCGATCAGCGTCGGGGGAAGTGCGCGTAAGCGCTCCCGGTCGGCCCGCACCGGCGAAACGAGCGGACTGTCGCGCTGGGCCGGATCGGAGATGTACTGATCGAACATCCATTTCATCAAAGGAGTCGTCAGGAAGCGCTGTTCGGCATATTCCGCATACGAATCCCAGTCATACCCCGCATCCGTCACGGGCCACAGCAGCACGAGCGTCCGGATTTCCGGGCCGCCCTGCTCCTGCGCATTGAGCGCCGTGGCGAGGGTCATGTTGCCGCCCACGCTGTTGCCCGCCACAGCCAGACGGCTTCCGTCCACACCGATCTCTTCGCCGTGCTCCGCAACCCATTTCACCGCCGCGTAAATCTCCTCCACAGCCTCGGGGAAATGCGCCTCGGGCGAAGGCGTATAGTTGACGAACACCGCCGCACACCCCGATTCCACAACCAGATCGCGCACCAGCCGCCGGTGGGTCGGATAGTCGCCCAGCACCCAGCCGCCGCCGTGGATGAAAACGAATACCGGCAGCCGTTCTTCGTCCGTACCCTCCGGCCGCACGAGGTTCAGCCGCAGGGTGAACCCCTCGCTGCGGATCGTCTTTTCGCGCTCTCCGATGCCCGAAACATCGACCCGCACCGCAGCCTGCGCATCCTCCAGCACCTTGCGCGCCTCGGCCACGGGCAGCGTCTCAACGGGTTTTCCGCCGCCGTTCAATACTTTCAGGTACTCTTTCGTGCCCCGGCTCAGGTGGTCGTCCTGCAGGTAGTCGGGGGCTTGTTTTTCGTGATTCATAACCGTTCGGAATTTTAGATTTCACCCTTCCAGTTGCAAAGGCACTGCCACAGCCAAAAAAAAGAGCCGCAAAAGCGACTCTTTTTTCCATCCTACGCAAACCGTTACCGGGCCATCGCATGGCGGTAGCCTGCGGTTTTCTCCCAGTCGCCGCGCGTGAAGTCGGGCACGGCCACCGGCATACTGTTGCGGGCGATCGAAGCCGCCGTCAGCTCCCCGATGCACGACCATTCGGCCGCATCGTACACGTCCTGATCGAGCGGCAGTCCGTGCTGCAGGCAGTAGACCAGCCGGTAATCCATGATGAAGTCCATGCCGCCGTGGCCGCCCACCTCCTTCGCCTTTTCGGCAATATCGCGCACGATCGGATGCTGGTAGCGCTTCATCAGCGCCTCTTTGGCCGCCTCGGGAAGGAACGTGTGTTCGCTCAGGTTCTCGTGGTCGGGCACCTCTTCGCCCGCAAGCCGCTCCGGGCGGAAAGCGTACCCCTCGACCGGATATTTGTTGGCAAAGCCCCCGGTACCGGTCAGTTGGTACATGCGGCTGTACGGACGCGGCGTGTAGACGTTGTGCTGCAAGTGAATCACCCTGCCCTTCGCCGTTTTGATGAGCGTCAGCGTATGGTCGCCGTTAGCGAAGCTCCCGGTCCCCATTTTCTCCCGGGCCAGCGCGAGGCCGTTGACCGACGGCGTGTCCATCGACACCAGGTAGGTCATCCGGTCGCCGCGATGGATGTCCAGCAGCTGACACGCAGGGCCGAGGCCGTGCGTGGCGTAGACGTCGCCGCGATGCGACTGATTGAAGTCGAGCCGCCAGTTGCCCTGGTAATAGTCCCAGAAGGGTTCGAGGTTATGGATATAGGAGCCTTCGACGTGCAGGATGTCGCCGAAGAGTCCGTGCTGCGCCATGTTGAGCGTCGTCAACTCGAAGAAGTCGTAGACGCAGTTTTCGAGCATCATGCAGTGGCGCTGTGTCCGCTCGGCGGTATCGACCAACTGCCAGCACTCGGCCAGCGACATGGCCGCAGGCACCTCCACCGCCACATGCTTGCCCTGCTCCATCGCGTAAATAGCCATGGTGACATGCTGCTGCCAGGGGGTACAGATGTAAACCAGGTCGATGTCATCACGCCGGCAAAGTTCCTTCCAGCCCTCCTCCCCGCTGTATGCGGCGGCAGCCGGAAAACCCCGCCCGGCAAGAATCTCCTGCGACTTTTCGACCCGCTCGGGATAGAGGTCGCACAAGGCCTTGACCTCCACGCCGTCGAGATAGGTGAAGCGCTCGACGGCACCCGGTCCGCGCATTCCCAACCCGATGAAACCGACCCGCACCACGGGGATCGGATCGACCGCCAGCCGCAGCACCGACTGTTGGCCCGCCGCACGGGCAGGGCAGTCGAAAGTGAGGATTCCGTCGCGCACCGTATAGCCCGCATTCGCTCCGGAGCGGCATCCCGCAAGCAGAAAAACGGCGGCGGCACACAATAAAAAGACTCGGTTTTTCATTTTATCCGTGAATTTGAGTGATCTCTACAAATGTAGAAATAATTTTGAAATATAGGATGCTTTGACTACTTTTGTCGTCGTAAAAATCACACTCCATGTTGCGTAGATCAGCTGCGGTTCTCGTCTCGGTCGTCCTCCTCTCCACAGGATGGCTCTCCCTGACGGGCATCCCGCTTCTCGCGGCCTTCGTGCCCCTGCTCTGGATCAGCGCCTCGTACGACGCCTCGCGCCGTTCGTGGTGGCGGGTTTTCGGCTGGGCGGCGCTGACCTTCGCCCTCTGGAACGCCGCCACCGTCTGGTGGATCTGGAACGCCACGCCCGTCGGCCCCGTCGCCGCGACGCTCGCCTCGACGTTCCTCAACATGATCGCCTTCATGCTCTTCCACACCGTCTCGAAAAAAGGTCCCAAACCTTTGGCCTACACGCTGCTGGTCGCCGCGTGGATCGCCACCGAATACTGGTACACCGTGGGACAGTTCTCGTGGCCGTGGCTCATCCTGGGCAACGGCTTTTCACACGAAGTGTGGGCCGTGCAGTGGTACGAATACACGGGCGTCTTCGGCGGCTCGCTGTGGGTGCTGCTCTCGAACATCCTGATTTTCGAAGCCTGGCGGACGCGCTCCCGGCGCAAAACCATTGCCGCCGCCTGCGCCGTGCTGCTTCCCGTTGCTCTCTCGCTGGGCATCTTCTGGAGCTGGAAACAACCGGACGAAGGCACGGTGGAGGTGAGCCTCATCCAGCCCAACGTCGATTGCTACGACAAGTTCCACGGCGACACCGGGCGGCAGGAACGCAACCTCATCGACCTGCTGCACGAGGTGCCCCCCGAGGCGCAGTTCATCGTCCTGCCCGAAACCTCCATTCCGGACTATTACTGGGAGCAGGAGATCGACCGGGCGTCGTTCCTGCGCGAGCTGGCCGACACGCTGCGCAGCATGCGGCGGCCCGGAACCCCGGGTGCGGTGCTGATCGCGGGCGGCAACACCATGCGCTACTACCCCGACGTGCCGCAGACCGAAACCGCCCGCCCCGACCGTTTCGGCGGCGGCTACTACGACATTTTCAACACGGCGCTGATGATCGTGCCGAGCGCTCCGGCCGACACGCTTTCGGGCGGCGGCGCACCCATCGTCCGGGGACTGCACCACAAGGGCAAACTGGTGATCGGGGTCGAGAACACCCCGACCTGGGTGTTCCGGGCGCTGAAATTCCTGGTGATCGACCTGGGCGGCACGCTGGGACAGATCGGCAAGGGACAGACCACGCAGCCTTTCGCGGCCGAAGCGGGCTCCGCAGGTGCGGCGATCTGCTACGAAGGGCTTTACGGCGACTTCTTCGGCGGCTTCGTGCGGAACGGCGCGCAGTTTATGACCATCATCTCCAACGACGGCTGGTGGGGCGACACGCCGGGCTACAAACACCTGTTCACGATCTCGCGCCTGCGGGCCATCGAACACCGCCGCGCCATCGCCCGCTCGGCCAACACGGGCCGCTCGGGCTTCATCTCCGCCCGGGGCGACGTGGGCGAGACCCTGGGATGGGAAGAGCGCGGCGTCATCACGGCGGCGGTGCCTCTCAACTCCCGCATCACCTTCTATACACGTTACGGCGACTACCTGGGCCGCATTGCCGAGTACCTCACGGGGCTTTGCATCCTCTACTACATCGCCTACCGGGCCAAGAAAAAGAACCTGCTGGTAAAGTAAATCAAGACCCTCGATATGAATTACACCCAAACCCTCGAATTCCTCTTCTCCTCGCTGCCCGCCTTCGAAACATCGGGCGCGACGGCCTACAAACCGGGATTGGAGCGCATCACCGCGTTCTGCCGCCACCTGGGCAACCCCCAGCGCAACTTCTTCACCATCCATGTGGCGGGCACCAACGGCAAGGGTTCGGTGTCGCACATCATCGCCTCCGTGCTGCAGCAGGCCGGCTACCGCACGGGGCTTTTCACCTCGCCCCACCTGCAGGACTTCCGCGAACGCATCCGCGTAGACGGGGAGATGATCCCCAAGCAGAAGGTGGTCAACTTCGTGGACAAGCACCACGACAAGATGGTCGAACTGGAACTGTCGTTCTTCGAAATGACCGCCGCGCTGGCCTTCGACTACTTCGCACAGAGCGACGTGGAGGTCGCCGTGATCGAAACGGGCCTGGGCGGGCGGCTCGACGCCACGAACCTCATCGTGCCGATCGTGAGCGTCATCACCAACATCGGGCTGGAACACTCGGCCCTGCTGGGCAACACGATCCGGCAAATCGCAGGCGAGAAGGCGGGCATCATCAAGAAGAGCATTCCGGTGGTGATCGGCGAATCGGACGAAGCCTACAACGGAGTGTTCGACGCGGCCGCCGCCGCCAATCACTCGAAACTGATCTATGCCGAACAGGAATTCGTCTGTACGAAACACGTCGCCTCGGACGGCCGACAGTGTTTCCACCTCCACCGCAACCGCGACGGGCACGACTTCGAGGTTTGTCTCGACCTGGCGGGCGAATACCAACGCCGCAACATCGTCACCGCAACGGCAGCCATCGACCTGATGCATCAGGAAACACCTTTGACCATCAGCCGCCGTGCGTTCCTGGCCGGCACGCGCGACGCGGCCGTCAATACGGCCCTGCACGGCCGTTGGCAGAAACTCTCCGATGCGCCCCTGACAGTGTGCGATACGGGGCACAACGCTCACGGCCTGAAATACGTCGCCGAACAGCTCCGCCACACGCCCTGCGAAAAACTCTACTGCGTCGTGGGGTTCGTGCGCGACAAGGATCTGACCGAAATCCTGCCCCTGCTGCCCCGCGAAGCCTACTACCTCTTCACGCAGGCACAAACACACCGGGCGCTGCCCGCCGCCGAACTGGCCGCCCTTGCGGCCGGAGCCGGGCTGAAAGGCGAAACGGCCGACAACGTTCCGCAGGCGGTGGCACGCGCCCGGGAACTGGCCACGCCAGCGGACATGATCTTCATCGGGGGCAGTACTTACGTCGTGGGCGAAGCGCTCTGAAGAGTGGGTGTTTTACGCGAAAAAAACGGTTTTTTGCAGAAAAAAAGCCCCATTTTCACTTTTTTCCGGGGGGGGGTGATACCGACCGTTATTTTTTGTATATTGCAAAACACCAAAACTTTCCTGCCATGAAAAAAGTGCTTCTTTTGCTTGTCGTGACGATGCTGCCGTCACTTCTGTTGGGGCAGGATCCACCCCAACTTTCGGTGCCCTTCGCCGATCTCCGATACACGGAAACGGCGCTTGCCTACTACATCACCCTCGATGGGAAAGTCATTTCGGGGCTGCGTATCGGAACCCGCCAGCCCGACCGGCTTTTCATCCCCGAACAACCCCAGCATAAACGCGCGACACTGCGGCCGACCGAAATCCGGGAATACGGACTCGAAGACGGCAGCCGTTACCTGGGTGCGACCTACATGCTCGACGGGGAAAAACACGAAGTCTTTCTGGAGGTCATCATCGATGAACCGCAATACGAAGTCCTGCTCGACGAGCAGGGCGAGGAACCGGTATTTTTCCTCAGACGGGACGGCCGGATCACCCGGATCACCGACGGCGGAAAAGAACTGCGCGAACTGATGCGGCAACAAGGCAGACAGTGCGGCAAATCCGACGAAGTGGAAAATTATCCGATGAAGCTCACCCGCACTTCCGTGCTGGCGATGCACAACGCTTACAACCGATGCAACGTCAAGGCTCTCAACCGTCCGATCCGCTTCGGCATCGGGGGCGGTCTCTGTCTGAACCGCGTGGCCGGACGCGCTCAGGGAAAGATCCACACCGATTTCGGTATCTATCCGTCGGTGTTCGTCATGTTCCCGGTCGATCCCAATATCGACATCGTCGCCGAATTGAGTTACACGACAGCGAAAATCACCGGCAAGGGTGCTTTCGACGGACAAACCGTTTACAGGCGCCAGTCCCTCTACCTGCCCGTCATGGTACGTTACACGGCGACACAGGTGGCCGGCAATTGGATGCCCTATATCGGTGTGGGAGCCACATTCGATTTCCTGACCGGAGGCGGCTGCGACATCCATCCGCAAAAGTACATGGCCGACACGATGTACGGCGTCATCGCGGAGGCCGGTGTGGAATACCGCATCGCCCGCCGTCATTCGCTCTTCCTCTCGCTGCGCTACAACTACGCCGCCGGCAAAACCCGCGACGACGAGCGCCGTTCGGAACGCTACAAGTTCCCGTCGCTCAACGTGGGGTTCAGTTTCTGAGAAAAGCGGCGGACGAAGCGGGGTTTTCCGTTCCGCGTCCGGATACCTGCTTTCGCAAGCCCCCTCCCGAATTGTGAATTAACCCCGCTTCGCGGGCTTTTCTTCCTCCTTGTAAGAGC
>DBFWKV010000049.1:0-7770 GCA_048465795.1 Alistipes sp. | reverse complement strand
ATGAAAAACCGACGAACGAAGTATGCGCAGAGGCGAATTTATCGGCTCTGCCATACAAGGAGGAGGAAAAGCCCGCAAAGCGGGGTTAACGAAAAACCGACGAACGAAGCATGCGCAGAGGCGAATTTATCGGCTCTGCCATACAAGGGGGAGGAAAAGCCCGCAAAGCGGGGTTAATGAAAAACCGACGAACGAAGTATGCGCAGAGGCGAATTTATCGGCTCTGCCATACAAGGAGGAGGAAAAGCCCGCAAAGCGGGGTTAATGAAAAACCGACGAACGAAGCATGCGCAGAGGCGAATTTATCGGCTCTGCCATACAAGGTGGAGGAAAAGCCCGCAAAGCGGGATTAATGAAAAACCGAGAGAAAGCGGCCGGTGCGGGGATCGTGTCCGGGGGCAGTAACAGAGTAACAGCAGTAACAGGGGCACGGCACACCTGTTACTGCTGTTACTTGTTACCCGCTGCCCCCGCCTGCCGCGCCGATTCACTTTCCACTTTCCACTTTCAATTTTCCACTTTCCACTTTCCATTATCAATTCACCCTCACCTCCCGTCCGTCCTCCGAGAGCGTCAGAATGCCCCGCTTCAAGGCCCGCATGACACGTACTTTGGCCGCCGCGAACGAAATGCCCTCCTGCTCCGAAAGGCGGCGGATCAGCACGCCCCGTTCGGCGGCACCGCCGTAATGCTCCTCCAGAATCGCGGCGCAACTGTCCCGGGAGCCGGGTGCCGCCGGAAGGTCGCACAACTCCGGAAGGCCGTCGCCGCCGACCCGGAAAGCGAAGCGTTCGAAGGGTTCGTTGCGGCAGAACTGCGGCTCGACGACCGACACCGTACCCACGCGGTGCACGTAGAACACCGTCTCGGCCTTGCGCTGGAGGGCCGACCCGGTGTGCCCCCGGGCCTTGTCGCTGTTGGGGTTGGTGTGCAGCACGCACAGGATGTGGGTTTGCTGCTGCGAAGAGATTTTCATCAGCTCGGTGACGATGCGTTCGCTCTCCTCCAGGTCGTTGGTGTTGTATTGCAGGTCGGCGATGCCGTCGATCACCACCAGGTCGGGACGGTAGCTGCGGATGGCTTTGAAGGCGATGTCGGCGCGGTGGCGGGGATCCAGCTCGCGCAGCGCCAGTACGTGGAGGTGCTCGTCGTTCGCGGTGCAGTCGAGGCAGGCGATGATGTGCGTGCGGCGGATGACACGGTGGACGTGGGCCGCAGCCTGCTCGGTGTCGATCCACAGCACGCGCTTCTCGCGCGGGTCGAAACCCAGGTAGCCGGCCGCCGAGAGCAGGCCCCCGACCAGCGCCGAGCAGAGAAACGTCTTTTTGGATTTGGCTTCGCCCACCACGGCCGAGAGGTTGCCCTCGGAACAGACGGTCATGCCTTCCAGCGACACGACGGGAACGGGTTCGGCGACGGCCTGCGTCAGGTCGATTTCGAAGGTCTGGGGCAGATGGTCGTACCACCCCAGTTCACGGGCGAGGTCCCCGAGCTTCCCGCCGCCGGGCAAAGAGGGGGCTGCCTGCCATTTGAGTAAGTCAGGTTGCATGGAACTGTATTTTAAGAGGTATTTCCGGTCAGCGTGTCCCGGAAGGGGACGGCACCGGATCGTGGGGCAAAGATAATACGGTCGGGAGCGTTTTCGACCGGCAGCGGGATTTTTTCCGAAAGATTTGGAAAAACCGGTCGTGTCGAACTGCGTAACGGCCGTAACAGAGTAACAGGAGTAACAGGGGCATGGCACACCTGTTACTCCTGTTACTGTTGTTACCCGGTTCCGCCGCGCCCCGTCAGAGCGCGAAAAGGATGAATATCTGGGCCGTCAGCACGCGCAGGAACATCACCACGGGGTAGACCGTCGAGTAGGCTACGGCCGGCATGTCGTTGCCCGCCGTGGCGTTGGCGTAGGCCAGGGCCGGAGGATCGGTCGTCGAACCGGCGACAAGCCCCATCAGCGTGTAGTAATTCATCTTCAGCCAGAGCCGCGCCGCGAAAGAGACGATCAGCAGCGGCACCAGGGTGATAATCGCCCCGTAGCCGATCCACCGGTAGCCGCCGCCGACGATTGCATCCACGAAGCCGTCGCCCGCGCCGATGCCCACCGCCGCGAGGAACAGGGCGATGCCCACTTCACGCAGCATCAGGTTGGCACTGACGGTGGTGTAGGTGACCAGGTGGAAATGAGGCCCGAAGCGGCCGATCAGGATCGCCACGATCAGCGGGCCGCCGGCCAGTCCCAGCTTCACGGGCTGGGGCACGTTGAGCAGGGGAATCGACCCCAGCAGCACACCCAGTGCGATGCCGACGAAGATCGTCAGCAGGTTGGGCTGGTCGAGTTTGCGGAGCGAGTTGCCCAGCAGGTCGGCCACCTGCTGCACCGACTTCTCCGGACCGACGACCATCACGCGGTCGCCCACCTGCAGTTCGAGACCCTGGTAGGGGATCAGATCGACGCCCGCCCGGTTGACGCGGGTAATCGTGATGCCGTATTTGGTGCGCAGGCGCAGGTCGGAAAAGTGTTTGCCGTTGACCGAGGACTTCGTGATGAGGATGCGGCGCGAGATCAGCTCGGCATTGGGCGTGTTGTTGCCCCAGTCCGCGTCGGTCATCTCGACGCGGCGGCCCAGGAAGGCGACGATCGCCTCCGTATCCTCCCCGGAGGAGATCACCCACAGCCGGTCGCCCAGGCGGATGACGCTCCCGGCATCGGCCATCTCGACCGTTCCGTCCGGACGCAGGATGCGCGAGATCACGAACTGCCGGTTGACCAGTTCGCGCATGTGGGCCACCGTCTTTGCGTCGAGCGCCTCGTTGGTGAACTCCACCGAGACCTTCGCGGCCAGTTTATGCTCGTTGGAGAGGGCTGCCAGCCCTTCGTCCTCCTTCTCGAACTTCACGCGCAGCGCATAGCGGACGACGATCATCGACGCGATGATGCCCACCACACCCAGCGGATACGCCACGGCGTAACCCAGCGCGATCGAGGGGTCGCCGATGCCCGACGCATCGGCATACGCCTGCTGCGCGGCGCCCAGGCCGGGCGTGTTGGTCACGGCGCCCGAGAGGATGCCGACCATCGTGGGGATCGGGGTGTCGGTCACCGCATGCAGCACGTAGGCCGTCGCCACGCCCAGCAGTACGATTGCCGTGGCGCAGCCCACCAGGGTCATGCCGCCCTGCTTGAACGAAGCGAAAAAACTGGGACCGACCTGCAGGCCGATCGAAAAGACGAACAGGATCAGGCCGAACTCCTTGACGAAGTGCAGCACCTCGCCTTCGATGGTCATGCCGAAGTGGCTCAGGGCAATACCCACGAAGAGCACCCAAGTGATACCCAGCGAGACGCCTCCGATCCTGACTCTGCCGAGCAGGATGCCGATGGTGATCGCCAGTGCGAAGGTCAGCACCGCATGGGCGATGCCGCTGCCGAAGAAGAGCGTATATAACCAATCCATACTGTAATTGCCGATTTTTTCCGGGTACAAAATTAGCAAATATTATGGAAAGGTGAAAAGTTAAAAGGGGAAATGGAAAATGGAGAAGTGAACCGGCGCGGCAGGCGGGGGCAGAGCCGAACCTCTGATCCGCATTTCAGTTCGGGCGGAAAAAGAGCGGGCGCTCCCGCGAAAACGCCATGCGGATGCTTTTGGATACCTTTTCGCAGCAACCGACGCACGCAGCGTAGGCAGAGACCCGCGAGCTATGCCGGGCCAGAAGGAAGAAAAGACTGCGTGACAGGCATAACTTTGCACGCAGGCGGGGGCAGAGGGCGCACGAACTATGCCGGGCCGCAAGGGGAAATTGAAAATGGAACCGGCGCGGCAGGCGTTGCAGGTGAAAATTGTTCGCCCCCGAGCCTGCGGTCGCGGAGCCTGTCGAAGGGCCGCAGAGGAGGGGCGAAAAGTCGCAGGTCACCGCGCAGCCCGTTACCCATTTTCCACTTTCACTTCTCCCTTTTCCATTTTTTGATCGGGCAGTCGGCCGTGCATGACGAGCAGCGTCCCCGCGCTCCGCCCCGCAGGGCGCAGACCACCCGCCGCACGAGGATCGCCGCGACCGCGATCCCGATTGCCCAGACGCTGTAATCCTGCCAGTCCATCTCCCCGAAGCGTTAAAAAAGGAGTGCGATGCGGTAGGTCGCCCAGGCCAATACCCAGGCGAGCGCCGTGTTGTAGAGAATCGAGGCAGTGGCCCATTTCCAGCCCGCCTCCGAGGCCACGGCCGCGACGGTGGCGATGCACGGGAAGTAGACCAGCATGAAAACCAGGAAGGCCAGGGCCGCCGCCGTCGAGAAGTCGCCGCTGGCCCGCAGCCGCGCCGCCAGCGAGTTCGTTTCGGCCGCCCCGTCATCCGGGGCAATGGTTCCCGGCACAAAGCTCCGGTTCAGTTTGGCGGCAGTAGCGCGTTGGCTATCAGTTACATCGTTATGTGCGATTGCGAACACATCGGCCCTTGCGCCGCCTTCCGCCAGCGAGTTCGTTTCGGCCGCCCCGTCGTCCGAAGCAACCGTTCCCGGCACAAAGCTCCGATCCGGTTCGGTTATTTCATACCTCTGTTTATCAGCCTTTTGTGTCGTATTGCCGTCAGCGATTCCGGCCCGTTGGTTCCCTGACATCCTATCCGGAGCAACCTCTCCGCCCACATCCGCAGTTCCGTTTCGGGGTCCCGCGATTCCGGCAGCAGTGTTTCCTGCCGCGAGGTTCCGCGCAGTTGCCGCACTTCCGCTGCCGGACGATTCCACGATCCCGGCCCGGCGTCCCTCTGCCGCCGTGCGCTGAGCAGACTGTCCGCCGGCAGGCGCAACACTCGTTCGGGGTTCGGCAATTTCGGCCCGGTGGTTCCCGGATGCCAATTCCTGCGCATGGCCCGCCGCCGGCGCTTCCGCAATCGAGACAGCCGTCGGGCCGTCCGCGCCGCCGATGATCCGCACCTGACCCGTGAGGGGCGAAACCTCCGCATCGCCCGTCGGCAGGCCCGCCGCCGGGTCGCTCCCGGCATACAGCACGCCGATGGTGCTCACCACGATCTCCTTCGCCGCCACGCCCGACAGCAGCGCCACGCCGGCCTTCCAGTTCAGCCCCAGCGGCGCGAACACCGGTTCGCACGCCTTGCCCACGCGCCCCAGGTACGAATTTTCGTAGTGCGCCGGGCCGCTCGCGGCCTGCTCCGTGCGCGGGTAGTAGCTCAGGAACCAGATCACCACCGAGGCGATGAGGATCATGCCGCCCATCTTGCGCAGGTAGTGGGCGCACTTGTCCCACATGTGCCGCAGCGTCGTGCGCCACGTCGGAAGCCGGTAGGGCGGCAGTTCCATCACGAAGGGGGTCTCATCCACCGGGAAGAGCACGCGCCGCATCAGCCGCGCCGTGACCACGGCCAGCAGGATGCCGCCGACATAGAGTCCGAACAGCACCGCCCCGGCCTGCGCCGCGAAGAACGTTCCCGCGATGAGGATGTAGACCGGAAGTCGTGCACTGCATGACATGAACGGGGTTATCATGATGGTTATCAGCCGACTGCTTCGGCTCTCGATCGTCCGCGAGGCCATGATCGCCGGCACGTTGCAGCCGAAGCCCATCACCAGCGGGATGAACGACTTGCCGTGCAATCCGATACGGTGCATCACGCGGTCCATGATGAAGGCCGCGCGGGCCAGGTAGCCCGAATCCTCCATGAACGAGATGAACAGGTAGAGGATCATGATGTTGGGCAGAAAGACGATCACGCTCCCCACGCCGCCGATCACGCCGTTGACCAGCAGGTCTTTGAGCGTTCCGTCGGGCATCAGCGCATCGACACCGCTGCCGATTCGACCTACGAGTGCGTCGATCCACTCCTGGGGGTAGGCACCCACGCGGAACGTGCACCAGAACATCAGCCACATGAGGAAGAAAAAGACCGGGAAGCCCCACAGCTTGTGCGTCACGAACGCGTCGATGAGCGCCGTGGCGGAAACCTCCGCCGCAACCCCGGGCGTGTAGGTCTCCTTGAGCGCCCCCGATATAAATCCGTATTTCTGGTTGGCGAAGGCCGTTTCGACATCCTCGCCCAGCGCCTGCTCGATGCGCCGCACCTCCCGGTCGCGGATTGCCGCCCATTGGGGATACCTGCTGCATTGCTTGAGGAGGGCAGTTACTTCGCGGTCGCCTTCAAGCAGTTTCATGGCAAGGTAGCGGGGCGGGAAGCTCTTGGGCAGCTCGTCCCGGCAAGCGTTCATGTCGCTGTTGAGCAGCCGCAGGCTCTGCTCGATCACGGGACCCTGATTGATGTGGATGTGTCTTACGCGCGGGTCGCGGTTCTCGTAGACGGCGATCACCGTGTCCAGCAGCGTCTCGATCCCCCGACGGCTCCGGGCCACGACGGGCACCATCGGCACGCCCAGCATCCCGCCCAGCGCGTCGTAGTCGATGCGCGATCCGCTCGATTCGAGTTCGTCGTACATGTTGAGCGCCACCACCATACGGGGATTCATATCGATCAGCTCCGTAGTCAGGTAGAGGTTGCGCTCGAGGTTCGAAGCCACCACGGCGTTGACGATCACGTCGGGTGTCTCGCGCTCGATATGCCGCCGCACGTAGAGTTCTTCGGGCGTATAGGCCGAGAGGGCGTAGGTGCCCGGCAGGTCGGTGATCTCGAAGCGGTAGCCCCGGTAGTCGTAGTAGCCGCGCTTGGCGTCGACCGTCACGCCGCTGTAATTGCCCACATGCTCGTGACTGCCCGATATGGCGTTGAAAAGCGACGTCTTGCCGCTGTTGGGATTGCCCACCAGGGCCACCTCGATGCGGCGGCTGTGGCGCGACACGACCTCGTCGAGCGTCGCACAGGGCGCTTCCGGCCCCTCCGCAGGAGCTGCAACGGGGGCTGATGGTGAGAAAGTGCCTTTTTTGGCAGCGTCTGCACCGGAAACCGACGACAGGGGAGCCTCTTTCGTTGCGGCGGCCACGGGAGATTGCGCCGCATCGGCTGCCGGCGGAAAAACTCCTTTTCCCGCCGTGTCTGCAACGGGTGCTCCGGCCGGCGCCGCTTGTTCTTCTGCGGCGTCTGCGGCAGGGTAGTTATTCACGGTCCCCCTGGCGGAATCGGACGCAGGGGAGCCTTCGTCCGCATTGAATCCGGCAGCCCCTGATGCCGTAACGACTCCTTCGTCCGCTGCGATCCGCTCCGCCAGCTCGCGTATGCGTCCGTGATCGGGACGGTCGTACCGCTCCCCGTGTTCGTGATGGTGATGGTGACGGTGGTGATGCTCCGCCATATATTCCAGCGCCTCGGCGTCGGAGAGCACGACGACCATTTCGGCCTCGCTGCGCCGCAGCGAGATGTCGTAGCCCATGACCTTGTACTCGATCGGGTCGCGGAGCGGCGCGTTGAGCACCACTTCGACCCGTTGTCCGCGCACGAAGCCCATTTCCATGATGCGGCGGCGGAAGCCCCCGTGGCCGCACACTTTGAGGATCGTGGCCGACTCGCCCGTTTTAAGTTCGGATAGACGCATTGGTGACCGTTTTCATTTCGGCCTCAAAGATACGCTTTTCAGCCGGAATGCACAATCCCCAGAAGTAGGTATATAAATCGCAATGAAAAATGAAAAATTAAGAATTAAAAATCAGTCCTGTTTGAAATCATCATACTGTGCTGCAAGAGATAATAAGAATTAAAAATTATTTTTCGGGACAAAGTTACGACCTCTCGACAGATTCGAGGCTCGGGAATGAGAACAATTTCCATCGCGACGTCTCGTCCTGAATTTTTCATTTTTAATTCTAAATTTTT
>DBFWKV010000048.1:0-4288 GCA_048465795.1 Alistipes sp. | reverse complement strand
TTAAAAATTATAAATTAAAAATTAAAAATTGAGGGTTTGTCATTCCGGGTGATTCTGAAGTGCTGATTTTCAGATTCCGGCACCGTACTCGGGACGCAGCGCGCGGGTACAAATTGTTGACGATAAGCCCGGCGACAGATCGAAATTCGAAATCCGGGGGTGCTGAGGATTTTCGAACCGCCGCAGGGGATTACGAAGACCGCCGCTCCTCCTGCGCTCGGCCTGTATCCTCATAGCGTTGCGATTTCGTGCTCCGTGAACCGCGTCCAGATAACAGCTTTGCGGATACGCAACGGCTATTTCACCGCAGGGAGCGGAGTCTTTTATTTTTAATCCGGCCTCGGCTGCTTTGCTTCCGTCCGGCAGGGATCGCGTGCGGTCCAATGTTTCTCTTTGGCTTTGCATGCAAAGAATGGGGAGCAGGCGCCTGTAAGGATAAAAGTGACTATGAAGAATTTCGGCGTTCCCGCTCTCCGGCAGCTCCGGCTTTCACAAGAGGGAGCAGGTTTTCTATTAACCCAAATTAAATTACGAACATGAAAAGACTGTTTGCGGCCGTTTACCGCCGGCCGCAGCGGTTTTGCAAAAAGAACGCTGCGGTGTGTGCCGCATGAAGGAGTTCAATGTGTTGACGCGCTATTGTCCGAAAAACGGCGCGCATCCGCAGCGTGGTGGTGGTTTTATTATTCGTTTTCAGTTCTTTTTCTTTTCCGCCCCGCATTTTTTCAGGCGGATATTTTTCGACTTCTCGCGGTGTCCTGCGGTCTGTTCCTGCCGTGCGTCTGTTTTTTCCCGTACGCCTTATTGTGTTTTCTTCGGGTGGCGGGGCCGGAGGCATCTTACGTACAGGCACAAAAAAAGGGCGCAGGTACTTATTCCTCCATAGGCCCTATCACAAGCCTTTCCAGAAATTTTCCCTGCGCCCAAGATTGTCGCCTGCCGATCAAGCAGGGACAATACTTGGGTTTCAGACAAATTTATGCTGGAAATTAAACGTGATAGGTTTATGGAGCATAAAGGTTGTCTTAACCTTATTTTATATCGCTGCTTATGCAGTGTTATTCCATTGCAAAGATAGTAAAATTTTCACACACTGTACAGTGTGGATCAAAAATATTATTCGGATGTGATCTTTGTATCATGAACCAGAAAGGGCCGAAAAGGATAAATACGTTCCTAACGGAAGCTGTCGCATGGAAGTTGAAGAAACTTCGTGTAGAACGTGGCTTGACCCAGGAAAACGTTCATGAGGATACCGGTGCGAACCTTCAGCGATGCGAGTCCGGAAAAGTAAATCTTTCGATTGTTTTAATAGGAATTCTTTGCGATTATTACGGAGTTTCCTTACCGGATTTTTTCAGTGATATTACAACAAGATAGATTTTTGTGATGTGGATCACAGAGTAAGGGGCGGAAAGTTTATTTCCGCTTTTTTATTTGCTAATTTTCGCAGGTTCCCGATGCCGGTTTTCGCTTTCCGGGAAAGCTGTCTTTTATTCCTGTTCACTTCGGGCGCTCTTTTTACCGTCTGCTCTCCGGCCTGTTCTTCCGTGCTTCCGCCTTCGTGTTTTCCCGTCCTCCCGTTTTGCACTCCACTTCTCCCTTCCGCCTCTCCCTTCCGCTTCTCCCTTCCGCATCTCCTTTCCACCTCTCCCTTCCGCCTCTGCTTTCCGCCTCTACCTTCCCCCCCCCTCTGTACAGGGAACCGGAAGCGTCACCGCATGAGAGTCTGCTCCGCAGCCGGGTCGCAGCCGGCTCCCCCGCCGTCCGCAAGACTTTTCTCCGCGACGGAGGGTTCGGGAGTCGTATATTCCGTTGTAACTCCCGCTTCAGGCTCCTTTGCGGCAGAGGAGGGGGAGGCCGCGTAGCGTATCGCGTCGAGCCGCCCCAGCCATTCGCCGCACAGGTCGCGGACGATACCGCCCATCCGCTCCACCTTTTCCAGCACATGGCCATACGCCTCGGCATGGAGTCTGAAGTGCACGCTCGTCGGGGCGTTGCGGTGAAATGCTTCGAGGCGGTAGAAAAACTTCCGGTCGAAGCGGTCGGGGAAGCCGAACAGGTCGCTCAGTTGCGCCGAAAAGCGTGCCATCCGGACATACAGCGACCGCAGGTCGGAGTGCGGATTCTGGTAGCCGTAGCAGACGATCTCCGCCGCTTTCAGGTAAGCCGCTGCGGCCTGGTAGAGGTTGCCGGCCGCCAGGCGGGAATAGCCCTGTTCGAGCGTCCACCGCGCCGTATGGAGGCATGCCCTGCCCTGGCCGTACCAGAGGGCATAGCCCTCCTGCGCCCTGCGGCTGCTCTGCGCGGGTTTGAAGTCACGGATGCGGAAGTAGCGGAACCGGCGGCTGTCGTAAAGCAAAACCCCTTCGGCCACGACCGTCCGCAGAAACAGGCTGCGCGAGAGGTTGCCCGACACGAAGGACATCGGCAGGCAGTGCAGGAACAGGTAGGGTTCGCTGCGTTCGGCACGGGGGAAAGCGGTCTCCACCTGCCGCAGAAGATCCTGCGGCAGAGGCACCGGTCCCCGATCGGTGACGACCAGCAGTTCGTAGCCGCCCTGTGCCCCTGACATCGGGGTGCGGGCATAACGGCCGAACAGGACGATGAATTCGGGATCGGCCGCATCGCGGATCAGGGCGGCGATGCGGGCCAGCTCTTTATGAGCCGTTTCGGGAAAATCGGTTAGCAGTGTTCTCATTTCAAATTCGGTTTGGGCGGCCGGCCGTGAACGATAGGTCCCTGCCGCACGGTTCGCCGGGGCATGCCCGGTCGCTCGAATCTCCTGTGGTGCGGTTTGGTGGCGATTGTTTGGCGCCGGATTCGGTATTGTCCCGATTTTTTTGCTACATTTGCACGACAGGTTTTCGGCAAATGTAATACAGAATATTCTGAAATGCAAGAAATGCGGAAGAAAAATACAGAAATTTCTGACAGAATCTCGGAGCTGATCGAAGCGCTGGGGGTGAATCCGAATGCATTTGCCGTCGCCCTGGGGTACAAACGCTCGCAGACGATCTACGACATCGTCAACGGAAAGTGCGCGCCGAGCTTCGACTTCTTCAACAAGCTGGCCCTGTCGGAATACGCACCGAAGATCGACCTGCATTGGGTGCTGACCGGCGAGGGGACGATCTTTTCGAAGCCTTTCCCCAGACCGCGAAACGCCGTGCCGAAACCTTTTGCTCCCGGTTCGGGGGTGGCTTATCCCACGGCCGAAGAGCGGCTGGAAGCCGACGTTGCCGACTACGCGGGGAACGGGCCGGCCGGGCCTGAAGAGCCGGAAATCCGGATTCGCCCCGTTCCGCTCTACGATCCCGGCGCCGGGACCGCCCGCACCGCCCTGTTCGAAAGCCGCGCCCTCACGCCCGTGTGCTACCTCCAAATGCCCGGACTGACGGACTGCGACGGAGCGATGCTCGTGCGCGGGGATGCGATGGCACCCGCTCTGCGCGAGGGAGACATCGTGCTCTACAAGTGGGAGGACGATCCTGCCGGGGCGATCGAATGGGGCAAACCCTACCTGTTGTCGCTGCGCATCGGCGGCCGGGAGTTCGTCACGATCCGCTTTGTGGAACCTGCGCCCGATCCCGCGCGTCTGCGCCTGTTCGGTGCCGATCACGCGGTTGTCCCGCAGGAGGTTTCCCGCGCGGAAATTACCGCCCTGGCCCGGATCAAATCCCGCCTGCACTGCGATCCGCTGGGATAACCCGGTAAAAGAATCGTATCCGGGGGTTGCTCCGCCACGGCTCCCGCCCGGTTTTATGAAAAAAACGCCGGAAGGCGATGGCCGGCAAAAATCGGCCGCATCATCCGGGCATCCGGCCGGCCTCGTGCCGGTTCCGGCACCTGCGAATAGCTACCCCCTGCCGGTGTATCCTTTACCGGCAGGGGGTGCCCGTTAAACGGCCGATTCGATCGATTCTCTTTTCGGACCGGGCCTGCGTCAAGAATCTTTCCGGCCGCTTTTATATTCACCCCGGGAGTATACTCCGATCCACTTTCCCCTGTCGGCGAGCAGATAGATCAACAAAATGAAGGAGAAAAAAAAGCCCATAACGATCATCCCGGTTTTTGCTTTCCGCAGACTCAGTTTGTTATTTCCCACATAACTCAATCCGGGAAAAGTCCTGTTATAATATACCTCGTCGATCCGAAGCCCCTTCTTTTCAATTGAAGAGGTGGCTATGGTCTCTTTGGAATTATAGGTACGTCCACCGACAGCGTAGACATAATCGATGTGTGTGATCTCTATTTTGTTTGAGAATGATTTCCCGTAAGTTATTTC
>DBFWKV010000047.1:0-2054 GCA_048465795.1 Alistipes sp. | reverse complement strand
CCCAGGAAGCCGATGAGCAGCAGGATGCTGACAAGGGCCGTGCAGAGCATCAGGATGAGGTTGAGCAGCGCCCATGCGGCGCCGGAAGCGAGCGGCGTATCGGCTTCCTCGATCTCCTCTTCGGCGGGCTCTTCCGCAGGTGCTTCGGGTTCAGCCGGAGCAAGCGGGGTTTCAGGCTCGTCGATGGTTTCCTCCGGGCCTTCTTCCGGTGCCGTCGGACCTACCGGGGTCACCGGAGGCACCGGGGGTTCTTCCGGAATGACGCCTTCCGCATTGAAGTCCGCCACAAAGGTGATGTCGCCTGTGATGGCGTAAGAGGTCGTCGGAGTCGCCGGGCCCCAGAACAGCGTGTTGGCGATGTATCCCAGATTCGCCAGCGCTGTCGGGATCTGTGCTTCAGTCAGATAACCGGTACCGTTCTCAGCGGGTTCGCCGTTCTCGTTCAGCAGTGTCACGACCGTGGTCATCTGCTTCGTATTCTGGGCGTCCGTGCCGCCCTTGGGCTGGAGTACGCCGTTGATCGCTTCAAACGTGACAGTTGCCTGATACTTATCCGGGATGTTGTCACCCGGGACCTCCGGGTCGGGGTCTTTGGTCGGGTCGGACTTCTCATCCTTTGTGAAGTTGACGTTCACGATATTCGCAGCCGCATCCTTCGAGATGAGCTTGCCCGCGCCGTCCACATTCTCCAGCACGTAGTTCGCGCCGTCAAAAGTGGTCTTGCCGGTGTCGTAGGGAATCGCGTCGCCGATCTTGCCGGTGGCATTCACAGCAGAAGCGGTATCCTCAACGCCGTCGTAGTAGTAGTGTACCTGGTAACCGGAGATCGCCAGCTCCCACGTCACTGTAAAGACAGCGCCGTCAGCCGTGATCTCAGCCCCTTCGGCCGGTACGGCCGGTGTCCAGCGTTCGGTGGCCGGGTCGTAATCCGCGGCTGCGGCTGCAGTCGGGACCTGAGCCTCAGCCAGCTTGCCTGTGCCGTTCTCGGCCCACTTGCCGTCCGCGTCGAACAGAGTCACATAGGTGACCAGCTCAGTGCCCATGCTGCCGCCCAGCGTAACTGCGCCATTGACAGCCTGATAGGTCACTTTCGCCTGATACTTGTCGGGCACATTGTCCGGCTTATCCGGGTTTTCGGGGTCAGTGCCCTTTGTATCAACGTCGAAATATGCGGTGAATTCTGCATTGTCCGTGTATACCTCGCTCTTCAGCGTCTCCATACCGGAGGTCACATCGCGCTTGGTTCCATCGGTCCAGTAATCGAATGCATAGCCCTCACGTCCCGCCGCATTTGCACCGGCCGGGCTGGCTTTCTTCTCTTCGAGCAGTTCGCCGTTCAGCCGTTCAAAGGTGTGGATTTCCACACTCTTATCAACCGTGCCCTTCTGGACGTCCGCACTCTGATAGGTAAATACGATCTGCGCATAATCGGGGATGCCGTCCGGTCCATCCTCGCCGCCCTTTTCATCGGTGGCATAATAGACGTTGATCTCACCCTCGTGCGCAATTACCGCCGGGATCTCTGCAGGAGATGTATAGTCGAACGTAAAACCTTCGTAGCGGTCGGCAGAGGTATCCACCAGCTGCACGGTCAGCGTATCCGGCTGCAGCACCTGCACGGTTTGTTCAACGGGAATGCCTTCTGCGAATTCCCCGTCCTTGAAATAATTCACTGTGTAGCGCAGTGTCTTCGTCTGGGTCTCGTCGATGACATAGTTAACTACATACTCCGCGCCGCTGTTTACCAGCGTGCCCGCTGCCGGATATTCAGGATTCGCTTCGTCCAGCTTGTAGCCTACATACTTGTCTGCCGGAGCCGGGATTCCACCTTCCGCGATCGCAATCTGCGCCGGGTCGTCGTTCACCCATGCTGTGCCGGTCACCGTCAGCGTGTCAGCTGCTTGCTCCACGCCTTCGATCGTGTATTTCACCGTGTAGCTTGTATCCTGCTTCTGGCTGTCGTCCTTCACATAGTTGACGACATACTCCGCGCCGCTGTTTACCAGCGTGCCCGCCGCCGGATATTCAGGATTCGCTTCGTCCAGCTTGTAGCC
>DBFWKV010000046.1:0-170322 GCA_048465795.1 Alistipes sp. | reverse complement strand
AAACATTTAAAATACACAAAAATGAGAAAGAAAATCGTTGCCGGCAACTGGAAGATGAACACGCTTCCCGCCGAAGGGGTCGAACTGGCCAAAGCAATCGTCGCAGGCCGCAGTGAGGTTTGCTCGTGCGTGAACTTCATCGTATGCCCCCCGTTCACCCACCTCTCGATGGTGGCCGAGGCTCTGAAAGGTTCGGACATCGCACTCGGAGCGCAGAACTGTGCCGCCGAGGCCAAAGGCGCCTACACGGGTGAAATCGCAGCGTCGATGCTCGCAGCCCTGGGTTGCAAATACGTGATCCTCGGCCACTCGGAACGCCGCCAGTACTACGGCGAGACCTCCGAAACGCTGAACAAGAAGATGGTACAGGCCTATGCCAACAACCTGATTCCCATCTACTGCGTAGGCGAGAACCTCGAGGAGCGCGAGGCCGGCAAACACTTCGACGTGGTGAAGGCCCAGATCGAAGAGGTGGTCTACAACCTCACTCCCGAGCAGTTCTCGCAGCTGATCATCGCTTACGAACCCGTTTGGGCCATCGGCACGGGCAAAACCGCGACGGCCGAGCAGGCACAGGAGATCCACGCCTACATCCGCAAGGTGCTTTCCGAAAAGTTCGGAGCGGCTGCGGCCGAAACCGTGATCCAGTACGGCGGCTCGTGCAAGCCCTCGAATGCGGCCGAACTCTTCTCGAAGGAGGATGTGGACGGCGGCCTGATCGGCGGCGCAGCCCTCAAGGCCGAAGACTTCCTGGCCATCGGCAAAGGTTTTGCGAAGTAAGCCTCACCATATAGATGAAAGACACCCGGCTTATGCAAGTCGGGTGTTTTGTTTTTCAGCGGTGAGCATGCAGACTGAGGCACTTTAGAACGGCATAACTATGGAATTAATCGAGTGTTTTGCGCGATGCGTAAAACGGCTGGGTAGTACTCTCGTGTATCTCAACGGTTTTATAAGGATCTGTGGAAAATCGCAAACAGATATTTTCAATTACGAAGGAGCGGATTCCGTAATAAGGAAGCTGCCCCGGATGGGGAATAGTCTCCTATTTCCATCCGGGGCAGACAAGGCAGGGCAGAAGATGCCCTCTAAAATCGAAAATGTTACATTTTCTTGCCTACGTTGGTCTTCTTGGCAACCTTCGGAGCGGCTACCTTCGCAGCTTTCGGAGCCGCAGGTTTTGCCGTTTTCGGGGCAGCCTTCTTGGGAGCGGCCTTTTTAGCCTCGCCCTCGACAACGGTAGCCTCCTCGACAGCGTCTACGCTCTTGGCCGAAGCCTTGCGCGAACGGCGGGTCTTGGGTTTGGCCTCCGCAGCAGCGGTCGACTGCGTGCCGAACGTGTAAGCCTCGTTGAAGTCAACGAACTCAATGATGCACATATCGGCGGCATCGCCCAGACGGAAACCGGTCTTCAGGATGCGGGTATAGCCTCCCGGACGGTCGGCGATCTTCGGCGCAATAGTACGGAACAACTCCGTCACGGCCTCCTTCTGCTTCAGGTAGGAGAAAACGATACGGCGCGAATGCGTGGTATCCTCTTTCGACTTGGTTACCAGCGGCTCCACGAACTGCTTCACAGCTTTCGCCTTCGCCACGGTGGTTTCGATACGCTTGTGCAGAATCAGCGACGACGCCATGTTCGAAAGCATCGCCCTGCGGTGTCCCGCCTGACGGCCGAGGTGATTGAAATTTTTATTGTGTCTCATAATTAATCTTTATCAAGTTTGTAGATAGATACGTCCATTCCGAACTTCAGGTTCAAAGAGGTCAGCAGCTCGTCCAGCTCCGTGAGCGACTTCTTGCCGAAGTTGCGGAACTTCAGCAAATCGTTGCGGTTCAGCTTCACCAGGTCGCCTACGGTATCCACGTCGGCGGCTTTCAGGCAGTTCAGGGCGCGCACGCTCAGATCCTGATCCGAAAGTTTCGTCTTCAGCAACTGGCGCATGTGCAGTACATCCTCGTCGAACTCCTCGGCGCCGGCCGTGTCTTCCATATTGACGGTGATCTTCTCGTCAGAGAAGAGCATGAAGTGCTGGATGAGGATTTTTGCAGCCTCTTTCAACGCATCTTTAGGGTGAATCGACCCATCGGTAGTAATCTCCAAATTCAACTTCTCGTAGTCGGTCTTCTGCTCGACACGATAGTTCTCGATCGAGTATTTCACGTTCTTGATCGGTGTGAAGATCGAATCGATCGGCAGCGTACCGAACTCGCACTCGGCGGGAGCATTCTCCTCGGCAGGCACATAACCGCGACCTTTGCCGATCGTGATCGTGAACTGCATCTTGGTTCCGGGAGCGAGGTGGCAGATCACCAGATCGGGATTCAGCACCTTGAAGAACGAAAGATAATTCGAGATATATCCGGCAGTCAGCTCCGTAACACCCGCAACATTGATGGAGACCTTTTCGGTATCCTGATTATCGACTGTGCGGATAAAACGAACCTGCTTCAGATTGAGGATGATATCGATCATACCCTCCTTCACACCGGGGATAGCGGCAAACTCGTGATCGACACCGGCGACCTTGACCGTCGTGATCGCATACCCTTCGAGCGAAGAGAGCAGGATACGACGCAAAGCGTTACCGACAGTCATACCGAATCCGGGCTCCAGCGGTCGGAATTCGAACTTTCCGAACGACGAAGTGGACTCGAGCATAATAACCTTTTCAGGTTTCTGGAATGCTAATATTGCCATAATATAGAATTTGTTGTTTAATGACTACTTGGAGTACAACTCGACGATCAGCTGCTCCTTGATGTTCTCCGGAATCTCCTCGCGCTCGGGCTTCTGCAGGAACCGGCCACTCATCGTGGCGCCGTCCCACTCCAACCAGGCATAGCGGCTCTTGGACGAGCCGGCGAGCGATGCCGTGATAACTTCCAGGCTCTTCGACTTCTCGCGAACCGACACCACGTCACCCGCTTTGAGCGAATAGGACGGAATGTTCACAACCTCTCCGTTCACGCAGATGTGGCAGTGCGATACGAGCTGACGGGCAGCTGCACGCGTCGGTGCGATACCCAAGCGGTAAACAACATTGTCTAGGCGGCACTCCAGCAGTTTCAGCAGGTTTTCACCCGTGATACCACCCATGCGGGCGGCAGCCTCGTAGGTGCGGGCGAACTGCTTCTCAAGCAGTCCGTACGTGTACTTCGCCTTCTGCTTCTCGCTGAGCTGCGTACCGTACTCCGACACCTTCTTGCGCTTGCGGGCCAGGCCGTGCTGTCCGGGAGGATAGTTGCGCTTTTCGAGCACTTTATCCGCACCGTAAATAGCTTCGCCGAACTTTCTGGCGATTTTAGATTTTGGTCCTATGTATTTTCCCATTGTCTTAACTTTTTAATAAATCGTTGTTTAGTCTATGCTCCGCCTCCGGTCTTCGTTCCGTGCGTTTCATGCATCCGGATCCGGCAAACGCCGCTCCCAATGCCCACGGCCCGCGCTCGGAGGTCGGCACCGGATTATACACGGCGGCGGTTAGGAGCACGGCAGCCGTTGTGCGGCAGCGGAGTGACATCGATGATCTCCATCACCTCGATACCCGCACCGTGGATAGTGCGCACGGCCGACTCACGACCGGCACCCGGGCCTTTTACATAAACTTTCACCTTGCGCAGGCCCATGTCGTAAGCGACCTTCGCGCAGTCCTGCGATGCAGTCTGAGCGGCATAGGGAGTATTCTTCTTCGAACCACGGAAACCCATCTTACCGGCCGAAGACCAGCTGATCACATCGCCGGTCTCGTTGGTGAGGGTGATGATCACGTTGTTAAACGTGGAGTGTACGTAGGCATTGCCCACGGCACCGACCTTAACAACCTTTTTCTTAACTGTTCCAGTTTTCTTTGCCATAATTCTCTAAAGATTACTTTGTTGCCTTTTTCTTGTTAGCGACAGTCTTCTTGCGGCCCTTGCGGGTACGTGCGTTGTTCTTGGTCGACTGACCGCGAACGGGAAGACCCAGACGGTGACGGATGCCGCGATAGCAACCGATGTCCATCAGGCGTTTGATGTTGAGCTGAACCATCGAACGGCATTCGCCCTCGACCTTGATGCCCATATCGGCAATCGTCGAACGGATCGCACCGACCTGTTCGTCGTTCCAGTCCTGGACTTTGACGTCGTAGCTGATACCAGCTCCTTCGAGAATCTTGCGGGCCGTCGAGCGACCGATACCGTAGATATAGGTCAGGCCGATCTCGCCCCGCTTGTTTTTTGGTAAATCTACACCGACTATACGTGCCATAAATTTTCTTTTTCTACTTTAATAAACCGTTGAAACATCACCCCTGGCGCATTTTGAACTTGGGGTTTTTCTTGCAGATCACGTAAAGTTTGCCTTTACGCTTCACGATCTTGCAATCTTAGCTTCTTTTCTTGATCGATGCTTTTACTTTCATGATTAAGCAATCTAATGTTATTTGTAACGGAAGGAGATGCGTCCCTTACTCAGATCGTAGGGGGTCATTTCCACTTTTACCTTATCTCCGGGAAGGATTTTGATGTAGTGCATCCGCATCTTTCCCGAGATATGGGCGGTCAGAATGTGGCCGTTGTCCAGTTCGACGCGGAACATCGCGTTGGACAGGGCTTCGATAATGGTGCCGTCCCTTTCAATAGCAGTCTGTTTTGCCATAGAGTCTTAGTCTTTTAATGCTTTTTCGATGATACTGAAGTCGGTCAGTACGTCGGGACCGCTTTTGCGCACCGCTACGGCGAACTCGAAGTGCGCCGAGGGCTTGCGGTCTCGGGTGCGTACCGTCCAGCCATCCTGTTCGAAAACCACCGCTTTCGATCCCATATTGATCATAGGTTCGATGCAGATGACCATGCCTTCTTTCAGCAATGGCCCTCTGCCGCGCGCACCGTAGTTGGGGACACCGGGGTCTTCGTGCATTTTCCGACCCAATCCGTGTCCCTCCAACTCCCGTACGACGCCATAGCCGAATTTTTCGGCGTAGTCTTGCACGGCCGCCGAAACATCGCCTACGCGATTTCCGGCTTTGGCCTGTGCCGTACCTTTATGAAGAGCCTCTTTGGTGACGTCCATCAGCTGCCGTACTTCCTCGGCAACCTCTCCGACGGCAAACGTATATGCCGAATCACCAACAAACCCCTTCAGAAACGTACCGCAATCGACCGAAACGATGTCGCCCTCCTTCAGGACGCATTTCGAGGATGGGATACCGTGAACTACCTGTTCGTTTACCGATATACACAACGAAGCGGGAAATCCCTGATACCCGAGGAAAGCGGGAACCGCTCCGTGCGCGCGGATAAAATCCTCGGCAATACGATCCAACTCCAGCGTCGTGACCCCCGGCCGGATGTGGCGACCCACTTCGGCCAGCGTCTCGGACACCAGGATGTTGTTCTCGCGGAGCAGTTCGATCTCCTCGTCTGTTTTCAGGTATATCATTTTCTTCGGACTCTGTGTAAAACTCCTAATGACGACCCTGAATACGTCCGGTCTTCATCAGACCGTCGTAATGGCGCATCAACAGGTAGCTCTCTATCTGTTTCAGAGTGTCGAGTACCACACCGACCATGATCAGCAGCGACGTACCTCCGTAGAAGTAGGCGAATGCCTGCTGAATGCCCAGGAACTTCATCGCCAGAGCGGGCAGGATTGCCACGATCGCAAGGAAGAACGAACCGGGAAGGGTGATTCTCGTCATGATGGTGTCGATGTAGTTCACCGTCTGCTTACCCGGTTTCACACCCGGAATAAAGCCGCCGTTGCGCTTCATGTCATCGGCCATCATTTGAGGGTTGATGATAATCGCGGTGTAGAAGTAGGTGAACGCGATTACCAGCACTGCAAGCGTGAAGTTGTACCAGAAGCCCGTCATCGTACTGAAAGCAGTGGCGAAGCCCGGGGCAATGTTGGTGAACAGCGCCGGGATGAACATCAGTGCCTGCGCGAAGATGATCGGCATCACATTGGCCGCATTCATCTTCAGGGGGATGTACTGACGCACACCTCCGTACTGTTTGTTCCCGACGATACGCTTTGCATACTGTACAGGCACCTTGCGGACAGCCTGCACGAGGGCGATCGTTGCCATGAAGACGAGGAACAGCAGCACCAGCTCGAGGATCAGCATGATGGCGCTACCCGACGCGGTCTGGAAACGCGCGTTGACCTCGGCCAACAGTGCGTGCGGCAGACGCGCCACGATACCGATCATGATGATCAGCGAGATACCGTTGCCGATCCCCTTGTCCGTGATCTTCTCGCCCAGCCACATGATGAACATGGTGCCGGCGATCAGAATCGTCGTTGCATAGCAAACGAACCCGAAAGTATTGCCGTAGACGAATGCGGAAGGAACCTGGTGGTACAGGTTGGCGATATACGCCGGACCCTGCAGCATCAGCACGCCGATCGTAAGGAAGCGTGTCCACTGATTCATCTTGCGGCGGCCGCTCTCACCCTCCTTCTGCATCTTCTGGAAATACGGAATCATCATACCCATCAACTGGATGATGATCGAAGCGGTGATATACGGCATAACTCCGAGTGCAAAAATCGCCGCGTTGCCGAATGCACCGCCCGAAAAGACGTTCAGCAGTCCCAGAAGACTGTTGCCGTCCAACTGGCTGGCAAGCGCCGACCCCTCGCCCAGGGCGTTGGGGTTGATGCCCGGAATTACCACGAAACTACCCAAGCGGTAAACCAGAAGCAGCCCGATCGTGTAGATCACACGTTTGCGCAGCTCCTCGATCTTGTAGATGTTCTTGAGCGTTTCTACGATTTTCTTGTTGGTCGCCAAAAGAGCGATTACCACCAAAAAGACGATACCAACGATAAGATATTGCTTCATAATTTTTGGGTTCTAAGGTTCTCAGAGTTTTTCGACGCTGCCACCGGCGGCCGTGATTGCGGCTTCGGCACTCTTCGAGAATGCATGAGCCTTGACAGTCAGGGCCTTCGTTATGGCGCCGTTGCCCAGGATCTTCACCCGGTCGTGCGACGACACGAAGCCTGCGGCCACGAGCGTCTCCAGGTTGATCTCGGTCAGCGACTTTTTGCCGGCAAGCTCTTCGAGCGTCGAAAGGTTGATCGCCTTGAATTCGACGCGCTTCAGGTTCGTGAAACCGAACTTGGGCACGCGGCGCTGAAGCGGCATCTGACCTCCTTCGAAGCCCAGTTTGCGCGAGTAACCCGAACGCGACTGGGCACCCTTGTGTCCGCGGGTGGCCGTGCCACCGTGACCCGAACCGGCACCGCGGCCGATACGCTTGTCGTGGTGCGTTGAACCCTTTGCGGGTTTGAGATTATTGAGT
The DNA here is from genome assembly GCA_048465795.1 of Alistipes sp. Classification (GTDB taxonomy): domain Bacteria; phylum Bacteroidota; class Bacteroidia; order Bacteroidales; family Rikenellaceae; genus Alistipes. The sequence goes on along the minus strand of DBFWKV010000046.1, from coordinate 163,026 downwards.
TCCATCGTACTTATATCTTACCTTATTATTACTATTCTGCTGCGGCCTCGGCCTTTTTGGCTTCGGGGGCGTTTGCCTCCGCCACTTCTTCCACCTTCACAAGGTGCTTCACGCGTTCGATCATCCCTTTGATGATTACCGAGTCGTCGTGCTCGACACTCGCGTTCATCTTCTTCAGACCCAGCGCGTCGAGGTTCTTGCACTGACGCTGTGTGGCGCCGATGCGGCTTTTAACCTGAGTGATTTTCAATCTTGCCATTTGTCCCCGAAAATTAACCGTTAAACACCTTGTCCATCGAGATCCCGCGCAAAGAGGCGATGCTGCGTGCATCACGCAGTTCGCAGAGGGCACCGATGGTAGCCTTCACCAGGTTGTGGGGGTTCGACGAGCCTTTGCTCTTCGCAAGCACGTTGTTCACACCCACCGACTCCAGCACGGCGCGCATAGCACCGCCGGCGATAATTCCCGTACCGGGGGCGGCCGGGCGGATCATCACCTGAGAACCTCCGTAGCGGAGTTCCTGCTTGTGAGGAATCGTTCCGTTGATGACCGGAATCTTCACAAGGTTCTTCTTCGCGTCTTCCACGCCTTTGGCGATAGCCGAAGTTACCTCCGAAGCCTTGCCCAGGCCGTAACCGACCACGCCGTTCTCGTTACCGACCACGACGATGGCCGAGAAGCTGAATGTACGACCTCCCTTGGTTACCTTCGTAACACGCTGGATGCTCACCAATCTGTCCTTGAGCTCGAGGTCGCTTGTGCGTACTTTCTTCATATTCGTATTTGCCATAATCGCTTAGAATTTGAGACCGCCTTCGCGTGCGGCGTCGGCCAACTGTTTAACTCTTCCGTGATACAGGTAGCCGTTGCGGTCGAACGCCACGGTCGAGATACCTTTCGCTACGGCGCGCTCGGCGGCAAGTTTGCCGACCAGGGCTGCTACCTCACTCTTGTTCTTGCCGGCGGCAGCCTCGGCAACCTCCTTGTCCAGCGAGGATGCGGTAGCCAGCGTTACGCCTGCGAGGTCGTCAATAAACTGTACGTAGATCTGCTTGTTACTACGGTATACAGTCATACGAGGCTGTTCGGGCGTACCGCTCACGATCTTGCGGATACGCATCTTGATCCTCTCTCTTCTTTCTATCTTGTTCAATGCCATAACTTCAGACTATTTACTATTTAGCACCTGCCGATTTTCCGGCCTTGCGACGCAACTGCTCGCCTACGAACTTGATACCCTTACCCTTGTAAGGCTCCGGCTTGCGCAGCGAACGGATCTTGGCTGCAACCTGGCCCACGAGCTGCTTGTCGATCGACTTCAGCGTAACAATGGGGTTTCCCTTCTTCTCGGTAACGGCCGTGGCGGTTACTTCGGGAGGAAGCATCAGATAGGTATCGTGCGAGTAGCCGAGGCTCATCTCCAGGATATTGCCTTTGACTTCGGCTTTGAAGCCGACACCTACCAGCTCCTGTTTGATTTCGTAGCCCTTCGACACGCCGACGACCATGTTGTTGATCAGCGCGCGGTACAGACCGTGCAGCGAACGGTGACGGGGTTGATTCGTCGGACGCGATACCAGGACGGCGGGAACTTCGTTGCCCGTGTGGATGTCCTTGTGCGTGCCGACCTCTACCGTGATGTCCTAGTCGACTTTCTGACTCAGTGTCCCAAGTGGCCCTTTCACGCTTACCGTATTGTCGGCCGCTACCGTAACGGTAACGCCGGCAGGCAGGTTTACAGGTAATTTACCAATTCTTGACATGTGTAGTTTTGTTTAAATAATTTTCGATTAGTAGATGTAGCACAGCACCTCGCCGCCTACGTTCTCCTTGCGTGCGCGGGCATCGGTCATGATGCCTTTCGACGTGGAAAGGATGGCGATGCCCAGACCGTTCAGTACGCGGGGCATGTCGTCTACCGACACATACTGACGCAGACCGGGACGGCTGATACGCTTCAAGTCCTTGATAGCATTGGTTTTAGTAGCAGCATCCCACTTCAAAGCGATCTTGATGGCAGGGTGCCCCTTCTCATCGGTATCGAATTTGTAGGCAAGGATATAGCCCTGGTCGTAGAGAATCTTCGTGATCTCCTGTTTAATTTTTGAACCGGGAGCTTCAACCACTTTGTGGTTGGCTTTCACCGCGTTTCTAATTCGGGTCAGAAAGTCCGCAATTGGATCAGTCATAATGAATTAAAAGTTAAAAATTAATAATTGAAAGTTTTTTTATTGTTTTGACTTCATGCGAGTTACATCGTCTCCTCCGCCTCCCGCACATCCGTCGTTTCTTGCTTTCCGCCTCCGTAACACCCGTCTTACGCACGGGCATACGAGGGCCTAAAGCGTGCAAATATACGCATTATTTCCCAATATACCACAAGTTAGCCTTTAATTTTTAGCGTTTTAGAGCTTCCCGCCGAAACACGGAACATGTCAGCACACTCGTTGCCAACATGATATCCGCACAAATTTCCGGCATCAGAACCTCAAAACCACACGGCATTCCTCCTGCACACAGCAGACAGGAACCGCCGACAAGGCTTCCCGGTCGAGAAATTTGTTACCCGATGCCGAACCCCTCCTTAAGTCCCACATACCGGGAAGTTACCGCTTGCGGCGGCACTTTCCCCGATACTGTGACCTATCTACACGGATTCTGCATCCCTATCAGGCTCGGCTTCTCCGAGCAATTAAAAATGAAAAATGAAGAATTAAAAATACCTTCTCTTCCATTCGTCATCACCCACGGGCTATGCACCCTCGAAGCAGCACCCTTGAATTTGAAAATCAAGTCCGAAAAATCCATTTTTAATTTTTCATTCTTAATTTTTAATTAATCGTTTGCTGCCGGATTTTGATCCGGCAGCAAACGATTACCAGCTTGCCTTCGTCACGCCGGGGATCAAGCCCTGCGAAGCCATTTCGCGGAACTGGATACGGCTGATGCCGAACAGGCGGATATACCCCTTCGGACGGCCCGTGATCTTGCAGCGGTTGTGCTGGCGGATGGGATTCGAGTTGCGGGGCAGTTTCGCAAGCGCCTGCCACGCCTCCTCGTGATCCATTTCACCGCTCTTCACTTTGGCAGCAATCTCCTCGCGCTTGTGTTCGTAACGCTTAGCGAGCTTCGCACGCTTTACCTCGCGTGCCTTCATCGATTCTTTTGCCATATAGCTTAGTTGTTCTTTTTAGCGTTTTTGAAAGGAAGGCCGAATTCGCGGAGCAGCGCATAAGCCTCTTCGTCGGTCTTGGCCGTCGTAACGAACGTGATCTCCATGCCGAAGATCTTCGTGATCTTGTCGATGTCGATCTCCGGGAAGATGATCTGCTCGGTGATGCCGAGGGTGTAGTTGCCCTGGCCGTCGAACTTCTCGTTGATCCCCTTGAAGTCGCGGATACGCGGAAGGGCCACAGCGATCAGACGCTCCAGGAACTCGTACATCTTCGTGTCACGCAGCGTCACACGCACGCCGATGGGCATGCCCTTACGCAGCTTGAAGTTCGAGATGTCCTTGCGCGAACGGGTCTGAACGGCTTTCTGACCCGTAATTACGGTGAGTTCCTCCTGAGCCACGTCGATCAGTTTCTTATCGGCGACGGCCTGGCCCATACCCTGGTTGATTACGATCTTTTCGAGTTTCGGGCACTGCATTACGCTCGAATAGCCGAACTCCTTCATAAGGGCAGCAACGATCTGCTCCCTATACTGTGTTTTGAGTGTAGGTACGTATGCCATTATTTGATCTCCTCCCCTGACTTTTTAGCGTAACGAACTAATTTACCTTGCGCGTTCTCCTTGCGGCCGATGCGAGTGGGTTTGCCACTCTTCGGGTCGAGGAGCTGCAGATTCGAGACGTGGATCGGTGCTTCTTTTTCAACGATGCCGCCCTGAGGATTCTGCGCGTTGGGTTTGGTGGCCTTCTTGCAAAGGTTCACACCCTCGACGATGGCGCGCATCTTCGACACCTCGACCTTCAGGACTTTGCCCGTCTGGCCTTTGCTGTCGCCGGCGATAACCGCAACCATATCCCCTTTTTTGATATGTAATTTCACTGACATGTTTTCAATGTGTGTTTTAAGATTACAATACTTCGGGTGCGAGGGAGATAATCTTCATATACTGGTCGCGGAGCTCACGGGCTACCGGGCCGAATATACGAGTACCACGTATTTCACCCTGGTTGTTAAGAAGTACCACGGCGTTGTCGTCGAAACGAATGTACGAACCGTTGGCACGTCTGATTTCCTTGGTCGTCCTGACAACGACAGCCTTCGATACGGCGCCCTTCTTGACATCGCCCGAAGGAGTCGCGCTCTTGACAGCCACTACGATCTTATCGCCGATCGAGGCGTAGCGACGCTTCGTGCCGCCCAGCACCCGGATGCAGAGAACTTCCTTCGCACCGCTGTTGTCGGCTACAGTGAGTCTACTTTCCTGTTGTATCATAACTACTTCGCTCTTTCAATAATTTGTACTAATCTCCAACGCTTCGTCTTGCTCAGCGGGCGGGTTTCCATGATGCGTACGGTGTCGCCTTCCTTGCACGTTTCGTCGAGGCACTCGGCCACGAACTTCGTGGTTTTGTTGACGAACTTGCCATAGATCGGATGCTTCACCTTACGGGCTACCGCAACCACAATGGTTTTTTCCATCTTGTTGCTGACAACCACTCCGATACGCTCTTTTCTAAGATTTCTTTCCATAGTTGTGAATTATTTAGCGTTTCTTTGACGCAGAATTGTCAGCATGCGAGCTATGTCTCTGCGGTTTTTCTTAATGATCGACGGGTTCTCGACAGGGGATACCGCGTGCTGCACCTTCAGCTTCGCCAGCTGCGCCTTCTCGGCCTCGATGCGCTCTACGAGATCCTTCACCGGAATATCCTTGATTTCTGCACTTTTCATCTTGCTCTGTTAAATTGAGGTTTCAACGTAGTCACGTCTAACGATAAACTTGGTCGTGATCGGCAGCTTCTGTGCGCCCAGACGAAGTGCTTCCTGAGCCACTTCCAGGGGCACCCCTTCCGCTTCGAACAGGATACGTCCGGGAGTGACTGGCGCCACGAACCCTTCCGGATTACCTTTACCCTTACCCATACGCACCTCGGCAGGCTTCTTCGTGATGGGTTTGTCGGGGAAGATACGGATCCAGAGCTGTCCCTCACGTTTCATGTAACGGGTGATGGCCTGACGGGCCGCCTCTATCTGACGACCTGTGATCCAGGTCGATTCAAGTGCCTTGATTGCGAAAGAACCGAATGCAAGTTGGTTGCCTCTCTGAGCAATACCCTTCATCCGACCTTTCTGCATTCTTCTGAATTTGGTCTTTTTTGGCTGTAACATGTTTGTTTTGCTTTAAAAGGTCCTACCTACTTGTTGTTATTGTTACGGCGGGGTCCGCGACGGTCGCCGCGATCGCCGCGAGGTCCGCGACGGTCACCGCGCTCACCGCGTCCGCGACGGTCGCCGCGATCGCCTCCCCGGTCGCCCGAAGGAGCCTGAGCCGAAGCGCCCGCAATCTCGAACAGGTCGCGCTGACCGTATACGATACCCTGGCATATCCAGACCTTGACGCCCAGAATACCCACTTTCGTGAGCGCTTCCGTCAGGCAATAGTCAATATCGGCCCGGAAGGTATGCAGCGGAATACGTCCGTCCTTCACGGTCTCGGTGCGGGCCATCTCGGCGCCACCGACACGGCCGGCAACCTGGATTTTGATCCCCTCGGCGCCCATACGCATCGTCGATGCCACAGCCATCTTCACGGCGCGGCGGAACGATACACGGCCCTCCAGCTGACGGGCGATGTTCTGGCCTACGATGACGGCATCCACCTCGGGACGCTTCACCTCGAAGATATTGATCTGGATCTCCTTGCCGGTGAGTTTCTTCAACTCCTCCTTGAGCTTGTCGACCTCCTGACCGCCCTTGCCGATGATGATGCCCGGACGCGCCGTCGAAATCGTCACGGTAACCAGCTTCAGCGTGCGCTCGATGATGATCTTCGAAATCGAAGCCTTCTGAAGACGGACATTCAGATATTTGCGGATCTTGGCGTCCTCTACCAGTTTCTCGGAGAAGTCCTTGCCACCGAACCAGTTGGAATCCCAACCCCGGATGATACCAAGACGATTTGCTATCGGATTAACTTTCTGTCCCATCTGATTACTTGTTTTCTACGGTTACCTTTTTGTCAACTACGATCGTCACGTGGTTCGAACGCTTGCGAATGCGGTGGGCACGGCCCTGGGGTGCCGCCTGAATACGCTTCAGCATACGGCCGCAGTCTACGAACACCTCTTTTACACACAGCGTCGTGTCTTCCAGACGCTCGTTCTCGTTCTTAGCCTCCCAGTTGGCAATCGCCGACCGGAGGAGTTTCTCCATACGAATCGATGCCTCCTTCTTGGAAAAACGGAGGATACCCAGTGCCTTGTTGATCTCCACGCCGCGGATGATGTCCGCCACCAGGCGCATCTTACGGGGAGACGTCGGGCAATCGCGCATGACAGCAATCGCTTTCTGCTGCTTCTCGGCCTTGTACTGCTTGGCCATTTCTTGTTTTCTTGTACCCATTGTCTACCTATTTTTTCTTGTTACCTGCGTGGCCGCGGAAGTTGCGGGTGGGAGCGAACTCACCGAGCTTGTGGCCTACCATATTTTCGGTTACGTACACCGGAATGAACTTGTTTCCGTTGTGCACGGCAACCGTCTGACCTACGAAATCGGGCGAAATCATACTTGCACGCGACCAGGTCTTGATTACCGACTTTTTATTGCCTTCGGCCTGTGCGACGATCTTCGCTTCGAGCTTGGGGTCAATGAATGGTCCTTTTTTTAATGAACGGCTCATTATGTACTCTATTTAATTATTTTTTCTTTCTGGAAATAATAAACTTCGAAGTCGTCTTCTTCGGGTTACGAGTCTTATAACCCTTGGCAAGCAGACCCTTGCGCGAACGGGGATGACCACCGGATGCACGACCTTCGCCACCACCCATCGGGTGATCGACCGGGTTCATCACCACGCCGCGGTTACGCGGACGGCGGCCGAGCCAACGCTCACGACCAGCCTTGCCCGAGCTTTCGAGGCTGTGGTCGGCATTCGACACCACACCCACCGTCGCGCGGCAAGTTACGAGTACCATACGAGTCTCGCCCGAAGGCAGCTTGATGATGGCGAATTTGCCCTCACGTGCCAGCAGTTGAGCATACGAACCGGCCGAACGCGCCATCGCGGCGCCCTGGCCCGGATAGAGTTCAATGTTGTGTACGACCGTACCCAGGGGAATCTCGCTCAGGAAGAGCGTGTTTCCGACCTCGGGAGCAACGCCGGCGCCGCTCATCAGGATCTGGCCCACCTTGAGGCCGTTGGGAGCGATGATATAGCTCTTCTCGCCGTCGGCATACGCCAGCAGGGCGATGCGTGCCGTACGATTGGGGTCGTACTCGATCGTTTTTACAGTCGCGGCAACGCCGTCTTTGGCGCGCTTGAAGTCGATCATGCGGTACATCTGCTTGTGACCGCCTCCGACGTAACGAACCGTCATCTTACCCGAATTGTTACGACCGCCCGAGCTTTTTTTGGGGCTGAGAAGCGATTTTTCCGGGGTGTTCGTGGTAATCTCGTCGAATGTACCGATAATCTTATGTCTCGTACCTGCAGTTACAGGCTTAAACTTTCTTACTGCCATCTTCGTTAGATATTACTGTAAAAATCGATCTTGTCTCCATCCTTCAAGGTGACAATAGCCTTCTTGAAGTTATTCGCGCGGCCTTCCAGCAAACCGGCCTTCGCGTAGCGGCTCTTGAGTTTGCCCATGTAGTTCACGGTGTTCACATCGGTGACCACGACGTTGTACATCTGCTCTACGGCGTTGCGAATCTGCAGCTTGTTAGCTCTGACATCAACGATAAAACCGTAGCGATTCAACTTTTCGCCCTGAATCGTCATTTTCTCGGTCAAAACCGGCTTAATAATAATTTCCATCTTTCGTCTGAGTTTTTAAGCTAACATGGTGTTCAATACGTTTTCCGCACCCTCGACCATGACGATGGCCGACGCCGACATCACGTCGTACGTGCAGAGGTTCTGCGCCAGCACGGGCTTCACATAGGGAAGGTTGCGGCACGAGAGCTGCAGGTTGGTATTCGAATCGGGAAGCACGAGCAGCACTTTCTTGTCCGAGACCTTCAGCGCTTCGGCCAAAGCCACCACATTGCGGGTTTTGGGAGCCTCGTAGCTGATGGGTTCCACCACGCTGATCGCACCTGCCTGAGCCTTGTAGGTCAGGGCGCTGCGACGGGCCAGCTGCTTGAGTTTCTTGTTGAGTTTGAAGCTATAATCGCGGGGCACGGGGCCGAAAATGCGGCCGCCGCCCGGGAAGAGCGGAGACTTGATGCTGCCGCTGCGGGCGCCGCCCGTACCTTTCTGACGCTTGAGTTTGCGCGTCGAACCGGCAACCTCGTTGCGCTGCTTCGACTTGTGCGTACCCTGACGCTGATCGGCCAGGTACTGCTTCACGTCGAGATAAATAGCGTGGTCATTAGCCTCCACGCCGAAGACAGCGTCCGAAAGAACTACCTTGCGGCCGGTCTCAATTCCTTGTGTGTTAAATACAGCTAATTCCATACTACTTCTCAATTGTTAAATAAGCACCCTTTGCTCCCGGAATCGAACCTTTCACGAGGATCAGGTTGTTCTCGGGAATTACTTTCAAAACTTTCAGGTTCAGAACCTTCACCTGATCGCCGCCCATCTGGCCCGGCAGACGCTTGCCCTTGAAGACACGCGAGGGATAGGACGATGCGCCCAGCGAACCCGGTTTGCGGGCGCGGTTGTGCTGGCCGTGAGTCTGGCCGCCGACGCCGCCGAAACCGTGACGCTTCACAACGCCCTGGAAGCCTTTACCCTTCGAGATCCCCGTCACGTCGACCCAGTCCTCCGACGAGAACAGGTCCACGGTGAGCGTGTCACCCAGGTTCACTTCGGGCATCCCCTTGAACTCCGCGAGTTTGCGTTTGGGGGTCGTGCCGGCTTTCTTGAAGTGTCCTAACAAACTGCTGCTGGTGTGCTTTTCACTTTTGTCGTCATAGGCAATCTGGACTGCTTCGTAGGTATCCTTCTCCACAGTCTTGATTTGCGTAACTACGCACGGACCAGCCTCAATGACAGTGCATGGTATGTTCTTACCCTCGGCACTGTAAACGGAAGTCATTCCGATTTTCTTTCCAATAAGTCCTGACATTTGTTGTCAAATTACGTTTGTTAATATAAAGTGATCTTCTTATACCTATTAAATATAGATTCTGCCAGATCGGGCATTTGTCTGTCGGGGGCCGGTTATCGGACAAACGGGGTGCGGAAAGGGTTCCTTCCGCACATCCCGCTTCCGGGAATATTTCGAAACCGGGCTTCGCTCAGACCTTGATCTCTACCTCCACGCCCGACGGCAGCTCCAACTTCATCAGCGCGTCGATGGTCTTGGGCGTCGACGAGTAGATGTCGAGAATCCGTTTGAACGTGCAGAGCTGGAACTGTTCGCGGGCCTTCTTGTTGACGAAAGTCGAGCGGTTCACGGTAAAGATCTGCTTGTGCGTGGGCAGGGGTACCGGTCCGCTGACAACGGCTCCCGTGCTCTTCACAGTCTTCACAATCTTCTCGGCGGACTTATCCACCAGATTGTGATCGAATGACTTTAACTTGATTCTAATTTTCTGGTTCATATCTAATTCTTATTCTATATCCTTACGTTTACCACTCGCTTTCTCGATGATCTCCTTAGCCAGGTTGGCAGGTACTTCCTCGAAGTGGGAGAACTCCATCGAAGAGGTTGCGCGGCCCGAAGAGATCGTACGCAGCACGGTTACATAGCCGAACATTTCCGACAGGGGAACCTTCGCCTTCACCACGCGGGCCGTACCCTTCGACTCCATGCCGGAGATCTGGCCGCGACGCTTGTTCAGGTCGCCGATGATGTCGCCCATGTTCTCCTCGGGGGTTACGACCTCCACGTTCATGATCGGCTCCATGATCACCGAACCGGCTTTGGGAGCGGCGGCACGATAACCGTTGCGGGCGGCGATTTCGAACGACAGCTGGTCGGAGTCGACCGGGTGGAACGAACCGTCGAGCAGCGTGATCTTCATCGAGTCCATCTTGTAGCCGGCCAGCGCACCGTTCGACATCGCCGAAGCGAAGCCCTTCTGCACGGCGGGGATAAACTCTTTGGGGATGTTACCGCCCTTGACCTGATCCACGAACGTCAGGCCCATCGCACCTTCGTCGGCAGGACCGATTTCGAAGATGATGTCCGCGAACTTACCGCGGCCGCCGGTCTGCTTCTTGAAGACTTCGCGGTGCTGCACGGTCTTGGTCAGCGACTCCTTGTAGTTCACCTGGGGAGCACCCTGGTTGATCTCCACACCGAACTCGCGGCGCAGACGGTCGACGATGATGTCCAAGTGAAGCTCACCCATACCGCTGATGACGGTCTGACCCGAATCCTCGTCGGTATGCACCGTGAAGGTGGGGTCTTCCTCGGCCAGCTTGCCCAAAGCGATGCCCAGTTTGTCGAGATCCTTCTGCGTCTTAGGCTCTACGGCCAGGCCGATTACCGGCTCGGGGAAGGTCATCTGCTCCAGCACGATCGGCGCATTCTCGGCGCAGAGCGTGTCGCCCGTGCGGATCTCCTTGAAGCCGACGGCAGCGCAGATGTCGCCGGCGCTGACGGTCTCCATCGGATTCTGCTGCTTGGCGTGCATCTGGTAGATACGGCTGATGCGCTCGCGCTTGCCGCTGCGGGTGTCCAGCACGTAGGAACCGGCGTCGAGTTTACCCGAGTAAACGCGCACGAATGCCAGGCGGCCTACGAACGGGTCGGTAGCGATCTTGAACGCCAGACCGCAGAACGGAGCATTCTCCGAAGCTTCGCGGGTTTCCTCCTTCTCGGTCTTGGGATTAATACCCGTAACGGCGGGGACGTCGAGCGGCGAGGGCAGGAACGCCATCACGTAGTCGAGCAGTTTCTGCACGCCCTTGTTGTGGAACGACGAACCGCAGAGCATCGGAACGACCTGCATCGAGATCGTGGCTTTGCGGATGGCTGCGAGCAGCTCATCGGCGGTAATCGACGCGGGATCCTCGAAGAACTTCTCCATCAGTGCGTCGTCGGTCGAAGCAACCTCCTCGATGAGTTTGGCGCGCCACTCGGCAGCCTCCTCCTTCATCGACTCGGGAATCTCCTTCAACTCGAAATTGTCGCGGACGGTCTTGTCGTCGTAATAATAGATCGCGTTATTATATATAAGGTCTACCAGGCCCTCGAATTTGTCCTCGGCACCGATAGGCAGGACGACCGGAAGGGCCGTGGCACCGAAATGCTCCTTGATCTGTGCGCAGACGGCGAGGAAGTCGGCTCCCGTGCGGTCCATCTTGTTGACATAACCGATACGGGGAACGTTGTACTTATCGGCCTGACGCCATACGGTCTCCGACTGGGGTTCCACGCCGCCTACGGCGCAGAACGTAGCCACAGCACCGTCCAGCACACGCAGCGAACGCTCCACCTCGACGGTGAAATCGACGTGTCCCGGGGTGTCGATCAGGTTGATCTGATACTGGCTGCCCTTGTAATTCCAGAAGGCGGTCGTTGCCGCCGAGGTAATGGTGATACCGCGCTCCTGCTCCTGAACCATCCAGTCCATGACGGCAGCGCCTTCGTGCGTTTCACCGATTTTGTGGGTTTTACCCGTGTAGAAAAGGATACGCTCCGACGTGGTGGTCTTACCGGCATCGATGTGTGCCATGATACCGATATTACGAGTATAATTTAAATCTCTGGTTGCCATCTGTTCGGTCTGCTGTTAGAATCTAAAGTGTGCGAATGCCTTGTTGGCCTCTGCCATGCGGTGCATCTCCTCCTTGCGTTTGAAGGCGGCACCCTGCTGGTTGCAGGCATCCATTATCTCGGCTGAGAGTCTATCTGCCATCGTCTTACCGGCGCGCTTGCGGGAGTACAGGACAAGGTTTTTCATGGAAATCGAAATCTTGCGCTCCGGACGAACCTCCATAGGAACCTGGAACGTCGCGCCACCGATACGCTTCGATTTTACTTCGACTTGGGGCGTGATGTTCTCCAGAGCCTGTTTCCAGACCTCCAGGGGAGATTTATCAGCATCCTTCATCTTCTTGCCGACCAGTTCCAACGAATCGTAGAAAATGGTGTAGGCAATACTCTTCTTTCCGTCCAGCATGAGGTTGTTCACGAAACGGGTCACAGCCACGTCTCCGAACTTCGGATCCGGAAGTAGAATTCGCTTTTTTGGCTTAGCTTTTCTCATTGTGTATTGACTTGCTTAAAGTTTTCTCTTTACTTATTTACCTGCTTTCGGGCGTTTGGCACCGTACTTCGAGCGACGCTGGCGACGACCGTCCACACCGGCCGAGTCGAGTGCACCGCGCACCAGGTGATAACGTACACCGGGGAGGTCCTTCACACGACCGCCGCGGACGAGCACGATGGAGTGCTCCTGCAGGTTGTGGCCTTCTCCGGGGATGTAGGCGTTGACCTCCTTGCCGTTGGTCAATCTTACACGTGCTACCTTACGCATGGCCGAGTTCGGCTTCTTCGGGGTCGTGGTGTACACACGGGTACATACGCCTCGGCGCTGGGGACACGCTGCGAGTGCCGGGGACTTGGATTTGTCCTCCAGGGTTACTCGGCCGTTTCTCACTAACTGTTGAATAGTTGGCATTTCTTAAAACGTTTTTGTCCTTAAATGGTTAATTTACTCCGTTTTGAGGGCTTCGCGGCTCACGCCTTCCGGCCCCCGATTTCTTGTTCCATTGTCCAAAATGGACTGCAAAGGTAGGCATTTTTTTCGAAATACAATATATATGCGCCTCTTTTTTCGCTATTTTTCAGGATTTCAGCTCGCTTTCAATTCTTTTTGCTTATGATTTTACAAAACAAATAAAACATGTTGATATCAAATAAAATACATTTTTCACTTACAGCAAGTTATGCGATTCAACAGCGAGTGCGTTCGAGCGAGTGCTCCCGTTTCCACGATCGAATGGACCGACGGGTTTTTCCGGAAGAAAAATTGCACGGGGAGTTTGAAATTCATATCTTTGTGACGTGCGGTCTGTGAGGGCCGCTCACATGCGACAATAAAAAGCGTTAGCTTACTTTTGTTTTTCGAAATCGCCAAATCTGAAAAGCACTCAAAAGGAAGTTCAATGCTCGCGTTTCACAACGCGGGCTTTACTTATCTGAGTGCGAGGTGTTTGGCGATACCGGAAAAACAGATAGATTCAGCCCGCGTCTTTTTATTGTTTGATTGAGTTTTCCCAACCAATTAAACGATAAGAATATGAAAGGATCAGTATGGATTTTACTCACCGCCGCACTCTGGTGCGCCGGCTGCAGCGACGCGTACGACGACAGTGCCCTGACGGGGAGGGTCGAGGGCCTGGAGAACAGGATTGAAGCCCTGGAAAAACTTTGCAAGCAGATGAACACCAACATTGCATCGCTTCAAACACTTCTCGAAGCCGTCCAAAACAGGGACTACATCACCGCAGTCACCCCGATCCAGGAAGACGGCAAAACGATCGGATACACCATCACGTTTGCCAAAAACGCACCGATCACGATCTACCACGGCAACGACGGCAAAAACGGGAAGGACGGCCACTCGCCGGTGATCGGTGCGGCCAGAGACACGGACGGCATCTACTACTGGACACTCGACGGCAAGTGGCTAACCGATGCGTCCGGCGCGAAGATCCGTGCGGAAGGGAGCGACGGCAAGAACGGGGAGGACGGCCGCCCGGGAGAGGACGGCGTGACGCCGCAGCTGAAAATCGAGAACGGGTTCTGGTTCGTCTCGACCGACCGGGGAGAGACGTGGACTCAACTGGGACAGGCCACGGGCGACCGGGGCGAACCCGGCCAGGACTCGATCTTTTCCGACGTGACGCAGAACGATGCAGAAGTAATCTTCACGCTTTCGGACGGCACGACGATCACCCTCCCTAAAATTTCGGCCGCCGAACCGCTCGACGTCGTATTCTCCTCCACCGACATCGAACTGTTGCCCGAAAACACCTACGAGATCGGTTATACGATCAGCGGGGCCGACGAAAAGACCACGATCGAAGTCGTTGCCCGAAACGACTACCGCGCCCATGTGGTGGAAACCGATTTCAAAAGCGGGAAAATCGTGATTACCACCCCCGCGACGGCAACGGACGACCGCATCATCGTCCTGGTGAGCGACGGCGGAGAACGGACCGTCATGCGCTTCATCAACATCATCAAAAGCGTCATCACCGTTACCACCGACGCCTACACCATCGAACAGGAAGGAGGTACGCAAACGGTCGAAGTGACGACCAACATCGATTTCGAAGTATATATCGACAAAGCGGACCGGGACTGGATCGATCAGGTGACGACACGTGCTCCCCACCGCACCGAATCAATCACGTTCGCCTTCCGTCCCAACCCTGAAACCAGCTACCGTCATGCGACGGTCGAGTTGCGCGACAAAAAAGGGAGGATCGGGCAGAGCATTTTCTTCACCCAGAAACCATGGGGCTATAAAACCCTGCACGTCGAGACGCCCGGGACGCTGCGGGACTTGATTCCGGACGATGAGAAAGAGCGGTTGCTGGGACTCATTCTCTCGGGTACGGTAGATTCGCTCGACCTGGTCTTCCTGCGCACCATGCCCGCCCTGGTTAGCGTCGACCTCGCACGGACCGACAACACGACATTACCTGCGGAGTGCTTCAAGGAATCGCCGCTCCAAACGATCGTCCTGCCCGACAACCTCCGGTCCATTCCCGACGATGCCTTTTATCGAAGCGAAATAACTTCGGTCCGAATCCCGACTTCCGTAACTTCAATCGGCACATCGGCCTTCTACGACTGTTGGTCTCTCAAGGGGAAACTGCTGTTGCCCGAGGGGCTGCAGCGGATCGGACAAGGTGCATTCTCCGGTTGCAAGAAGCTGACGGGGGACCTGACCATCCCAGACAGCGTCACCGAGATCGGTTCCAGTTGCTTCCTCTCGTGCGAAGGATTCGACGGGATGCTTACTTTAGGCAGCAAGCTGACGGCCATACCTTCCATGTGTTTTTTCGGGTGCAAAGGCCTCAGGGGCGACCTGATTCTTCCGGACGCAATCACGAACATCGGTTCGAGCGCATTCCAGAATTGCACGGGATTCACCGGCAAACTGGTTCTTGGGAGAAATCTGAGATATATTGATATACTTGTTTTTTGCCGATCCGACGCAGGCTACAACTACGCACGTCTTAAATTCTCGAAAGTCTACTGCAAAGCCCCCACGCCGCCGATATGCCGCACGCATGCATGGGGATACGACAAGTACCCCTACCTCGCCGTACCCTGGAATGCACTCACCGCCTATCAGGATACCGCCTACTACGGTTGGGGCAACTTGTTCTCCACCATCGAAGGATACACCTTCGTCGACTGATCCAACCGCATCCGGAAAGGAAAGCGGAGGCAATAACCTCCGCTTTTTCATGCTCTGTCCGTCCGTGGAGATTTTCATGCAATAAGCTGCCGGAGTGTATCGTATTCCGAAAAGTTTTCCTAATTTTGCGGGGAAACATCAAACATTCCCATGGAATACAATTTCAAACAGATCGAATCCAAATGGCAGCAGCTCTGGCGCGAACGCCAGACCTACCGCGTGACGGAGGACGCTTCGCGCCCGAAGTTCTACGTGCTCGACATGTTCCCCTACCCCTCGGGGGCGGGACTGCACGTGGGGCACCCGCTCGGGTACATCGCCTCGGATATTTATTCACGTTACAAACGGCTCAAGGGCTTCAACGTCCTGCATCCGATGGGTTACGACGCGTTCGGGCTTCCGGCCGAACAGTATGCCATCCAGACCGGACAGCATCCGGCCGTAACCACCGCGCAGAACATCGCCCGCTACCGCGAACAGTTGGACAAAATCGGTTTTTCGTTCGACTGGGACCGCGAAGTGCGCACATGCGACCCGGCCTATTATAAGTGGACGCAGTGGGCCTTCCTCCAGATGTTCGACCACTACTACTGCAACGACTCCCGGAAGGCCCGCCCGATCGCAGAATTGATCGAAGCGTTCGCCAAACACGGAAGCGAAGGCCTTAACGCCGCCTGCACGCAGGAGATGCACTTCACGGCGGCGGAGTGGAACGCCATGAGCGAAAAGCAGAGAGAACAGGTGCTGCAGAATTACCGCCTGGCGTTCCGCGCGGATACGCAGGTCAACTGGTGTCCGAAGCTGGGAACCGTGCTGGCCAACGACGAAGTGAGGGACGGGCTTTCGGTGCGCGGCGGCTATCCGGTCGAGCAGAAACGCATGAAACAGTGGCTGCTGCGCGTGACCGCCTACGCCCAGCGGATGCTCGACGGACTGGACCGGCTCGAATGGAGCGACTCGCTCAAGGAGATCCAGCGCAACTGGATCGGGCGGTCGCTGGGCGCACAAGTATTCTTCGACATCGAGCATTCGGAGAAGAAACTCGAAATTTTCACCACGCGTCCCGACACGATTTTCGGCGTCACGTTCATGGTGATCGCACCCGAACACGAATGGGTCGGCGAGTTGACGACGCCCGAAAACCGGGCTGCCGTCGAGGAGTATATCTGCCAGGCCGGGAAACGTTCGGAGCGGGAGCGCATTGCCGAGACCAGGCGCGTAAGCGGCGTAGCCACAGGCTCCTACGCCGTGAATCCCTTCACCGGAAAAGCCATTCCCATCTACATCTCGGACTATGTGCTCGCGGGTTACGGAACAGGCGCCATCATGGCGGTTCCGGCGCACGACTCGCGCGACTGGGCCTTCGCCCGGCACTTCGGCCTGGACATCGTGCCGGTGGTCGAGGGCGGCGACATCGAAAAGGAGTCGTACGACGCCAAAGAGGGCAAAGTGATCAACTCGGATTTCCTCAACGGCAAGGATGTAAAGGAGGCGATCGGGATCATGTTCGACGAGGTCGAGCGGCGCGGATTGGGCAAAAAGCTCATCAACTACCGCCTGCGGGACGCCATCTTCTCGCGCCAGCGCTATTGGGGCGAACCCTTCCCCATCTACTACAAAGACGACATCGCATACCCGCTTTCGACGGAGAAACTGCCGCTGGAGTTGCCTCCCATCCAAAACTTCGGCCCCACGGCCGAGGGCGAGCCGCCCCTGGCGCGCGTGAAAGACTGGTGTACGCCCGAAGGGTATCCCTACGAACTTTCGACGATGCCCGGATTCGCCGGATCGTCGGCCTACTACCTGCGCTACATGGATCCGCACAACGACCAGGCCCTCGTCGGCAAACAGGCGGACGAATACTGGCGTTCGGTAGACCTCTACGTGGGCGGTATCGAGCACGCCACGGGACACCTGATGTACTCGCGTTTCTGGAACATGTTCCTCTACGACCTGGGCTATGTGTGCGAAGAGGAACCTTTCCGCAAACTGGTGAATCAGGGCATGATCCAGGGCCGGTCGAATTTCGTCTACCGCGTGGTCGGCACCGACAAGTTCGTGTCGTACGGGCTAAGGGATCGATACGAGACGCAGGAGATTCATGTGGACGTCAACATCGTGAAGAACGACCTGCTCGACCTGGACGCGTTCCGGCGCTGGATGCCCGAATTCGCGAATGCCGAATTCATCCTCGAAGACGGCAAATACGTCTGCGGCTGGGCTGTCGAGAAAATGTCGAAATCGATGTACAACGTCGTGAACCCCGACTACATCGTCGACAACTACGGCGCCGACACGCTGCGCATGTACGAGATGTTCCTCGGCCCGCTGGAGCAGTCGAAACCCTGGGACACGAACGGCATCGACGGCGTGCACAAGTTCCTGCGCCGCCTCTGGAGCCGCTTCTACGACCGCGACGGAAACCTGCTGGTCAACGACGAAAAACCGACCGACAAGGAGTTGAAGTCCCTGCACAAGACCATCAAAAAGGTCTCGGAGGACATCGAGAACTTCTCGTTCAACACGTCGGTCGCCGCCTTCATGATCTGCCTCAACGAGCTGGGCGACTGCTCGAAACGGGCGATTCTCGAACCCCTGACCGTGCTGATCGCCCCCTTCGCCCCGCATATTGCCGAAGAACTGTGGCACAGCGCCCTGGGCCACGAAACATCGGTCTGCGACGCTTCCTACCCGGTTTACGACGAGAAGCACCTCGCCGAGCGTGCGTTCGAATACCCCGTATCGGTCAACGGCAAGCTGCGCTTCAAGCGCGAGTATCCGGTGGAAATGCCTCCCGCAGCCATCCAGGCCGACGTGGTGACGGCGCCCGAGGCCCGGAAGTGGCTCGAAGGAAAAACCCCGAAAAAAGTGATCGTCGTTCCCGGCAAGATCATCAATATCGTTCTGTAATCACGCGGGTATATCGGTCCGGCATCCCGGTACGGCTTCGGGATACGATCCTGCACGACAGCCCGCCGAGGTTGCGGACAGCCATTTCGAAAGTCCCCGCTCCGGCGGGGACTTTCAGCACGTTTCAGCCATAAAACCAATCGACCATGCAGAAATTGATCTTATCCGCCGCAGCCCTCTTCCTCATCGCTTCCGCTACGGCCCGCAACTACGGACAGGATGCGACAATCCGCATCTGGGACAACACAACGGCACCCCATTCGAACGGCCTCGCAAGCTCCGTGCGGGAACAGGTCGGGCAGCCCGGCCTGCCGCCGGACGCCACCGAAGCCTTACTCTACCTCTTCAGCGCCGATCCCGCGAAAGACACCGGACTTGCCGTTGTCATCTGCCCGGGCGGCAGCTACCGCCAACTGGCGATCGGCCACGAGGGCTGCGAAATGGCCGAATGGTTTGCCGCTAACGGCATCACGGCCGCCGTACTTCAATACCGCATGCCCAACGGCCACCGGGAAGTTCCGTTGGAGGACGCGGAGCAAGCCCTGCGCATCCTGAGCGGATTGGAAGCCGGGGCGACGGGCTTCACTCCCGACCGCGTAGGTATCGTGGGCAGCTCGGCCGGGGGCCACCTCGCGGCCTCGGTCTCGACGCTGGCTGCGACCAAACCGGCCTTCGCCATCCTGTTTTACCCGGTTATCACGGGCGAAGAAGGCAAGTGTCACAAAGGTTCGTTCGACAACCTGCTGGGTACAGACCGCACCGCACAGCAGACGACTTGCCATTCGCTCGAAAACCGCGTGACGCAGGCCACGCCGCCGACCCTGCTGCTGCTTTCCGACGACGACACGGTGGTGCCTCCCGTCAGCAGCACGCGCTATTACGACGCGCTCAAAGCGCACGGCGTCGAAGCCTCGATGCACATCTACCCCACGGGCGGCCACGGCTGGGGCATCCGCGACAGCTTCGAGTACAAAGCCCAATGGCAGGAGGCCGTTCTCGACTGGCTGGAAAAACGGCGCTCACAGACCGATACAACCCCTTGATAACCGTCCGTACTTTTCGTCGAAGTTCTGGAAAAAATACCGTTCCAGAGAATAAAAACAAACGGAGCGTACCATGCGATACCGAAAAATCCGGAATACGGCAACCGGTATTCCGGATCGGAGTGCCATGCTCATACCCACACGGCCAACGGTTATTCCTTTTATGGTGCGAATCGCAAATCCGCATGGCAAAACTCCGAACAGAGATAATCTCTGAGCCGTGTACGTTATTTTTAATTCTTAATTTTTAATTCTTAATTTGGTTTTCGCTATCTTTGTCGCCAAAAGACAGCGAAAATTTTATGGCAGACAACTCAATACTGATGCGCCTCGACGGTCTGAAACTCAAATACGAGGAGACGGGGCAGAAACTCACCGACCCCGAAGTGATCGCCGACGTGAAGCAGTTCGTGCAGCTCAACAAGGAGTATAAGGAACTGGAACCGATCATCGAAACCTCGGAGCGTTTCCGCACGGCGCTGGCCAACCTCGCCGAAGCCAAAGACATCCTGGCAAACGACAAGGACGAGGAGATGCGCGAAATGGCGCGCGGCGAGATCGCCGAACTCGAACCCGCCGTCGCGCGGATGGAGGAGGAGATCAAGCTGCTGCTGATCCCCAAAGACCCCCAGGACGAGAAGAACGCCATCATGGAGATCCGGGGCGGCACGGGCGGCGACGAGGCGGCGATTTTCGCCGGCGACCTGCTGCGCATGTACACCAAATACATCGAAAACAAAGGCTGGCGGTACGAGATCACCTCGTTCTCGGACGGCGCGGCGGGCGGCTACAAGGAGGTCGTGCTGAAAGTCACGGGGCAGAACGTCTACGGGACGCTGAAATACGAGTCGGGCGTACACCGCGTGCAGCGCGTGCCCCAGACCGAGACGCAGGGCCGCGTCCACACCTCGGCCGCTTCGGTGGCCGTGCTGCCCGAAGCCGAGGAATTCGATGTGGACATCTCGATGAACGACATCCGCAAGGACATCTTCTGTGCCTCGGGCCCGGGCGGGCAGTCGGTCAACACGACCTACTCGGCCATCCGCCTCACACACATCCCGACGGGTATCGTCGTGCAGTGCCAGGATCAGAAATCGCAGTTGAAGAACTTCGACAAGGCGTTCGAGGAGTTGCGCACGCGCGTGTTCAACCTCGAATATTCGAAATGGCTCGACGAAATCGCCTCGAAGCGCAAAACAATGGTCTCGACGGGCGACCGTTCGGCCAAAATCCGCACCTACAACTACCCGCAGGGCCGGATCACCGACCATCGGATCAACTACACGATCTACAACCTTTCGGCCTTCATGGACGGCGACATCCAGGACGCGATCGATCATCTGATCGTGGCCGAAAACGCCGAGCGCCTGAAAGAAAGCGAACTGTAAACCCGGCGCGGGCCTGCGCGGCGGGCGGACAATCCACATGGAGCAGGCCCGGCAACGGAGCCTGCTTTTTTCTTTTTTATCACGACGGAACCGAATTTGCAGAGATGGCACTACCCGACAACTTCGCCGCAGAGGTCTACGAGATCGTCCGCCAGATTCCGGCGGGGCGCGTGATCACCTACGGGCACATAGCCCGGCTGCTCGGCCTTCCGGGCTATGCACGGCATGTGGGCCGCGCCCTGGCCCAGGCGCCTGCCGGCGAAGGCGTTCCCTGCCACCGCGTAGTGAGCGGCCGGGGACAAACCGCCCCGGGATGGACGCAGCAGCGGGCGCTCCTCGAAGCCGAGGGCGTCCGGTTCCGGGCGAACGGATGTGCCGACCTCGCGTGTTCCGGCTGGCGCGAAGAGGTGTGAAACGACCGAATTCCGGGCGGTTTCGGAGGAGGCAATATTTACGCCCGAAAGTCCGTTAAAAAGGCAAAAACGACCGCATGAAAAAAATACTCATCACGTTTCTGGCAGCAGTGTGTACGGGGACCGTCTTTGCGGAAGAACCCGCGTATGCCGCTCCCGAACCGCTCTACATCGTGAACGGCGAGCTGACGGACGACATCCGGAACATCCCGCCCGACGACATCGACCGCATCGAGATGCTGCCGGCCGACGACGAGACCATCGCCCGCTACGGCGAAGCCGCCACGCACGGGGTGATCCTCGTATCGCTGCGTTACGACACTCCGGCGGCGTTCGAAGCCTCGGAATCCTTCAGCGATTATATTGCCGGCCAGGTGCGCTGGGACGAAACCGACCCCGTCGCGCGTGTGATCCTGCGCTACACGGTCACCCCCGAAGGCAAAGCCGTCGTGGAAAAGGAACTCGAATCGACGGACAGCCGCCTCAAACGGCGCGTCCTGAAAGCGCTGGACGACGCGCCCCTGTGGAGACCCGCCATGAAGAACGGCACGGCGATCGCCAGCAAGGGCGTGCTCAAAGTGCAACTGCCCCAGGGCAAAGAGATGCCGCGCCAGGCCGAACTCGTGTGGCGGTAACGCACACCTGAAAGAAAAAGGCGCAGCCGGATCCCTCTCGCGATCCGGCTGTCCTGTTATACGGAACTCAGAAGGTGAACCCCACCCGTAGGGAAACGGCTCCTAACGAGAGTGTGAATTTCTCGTAATTCCCCCAATCCCAATAACGACCCTGCGATACCATATAGCCCACGCCGAACGTAAGACTTTGACGGCCCCGCAGGCGAAACGACACACCCAGCGAAGGTTCGTAGTACAATCCTCCGTTGGCATTCGAAAGCGCGACGGAATAACCCACAGAGAAAGCCGCATAGGGCGACACTTTCGTTGAGAGCGGTCGTGACCGGAAATGCGCGAAGACGGGCATCAGGACACTCCCGGCACTCGTCGTGTAATTGACCCCGACGCCGAGTCCCGCATAGAAGTAATTACCCATCTGATAACCGTTGATGACCGACAGCGTAGCCGCGCCGCCTTCCATCCGTCCCACGCCTATGGCATATCCCGCCTCCGTGATACCCCCGTACCCCCAGTAGGCTTCCGGTCGGAGCGAGGCGGTACGCCGCGAAGAGGCGCCCGCCTGTTGCGGCGCACTCCTGCGACGGGAATAGCCGTAAGCGTCCTCCCGGGTCATTTTGTTTATTTCATCGAGCCGGTAGACGAACAGATTGCCCTCGGCGGTCTCGATCTTGATCGATTCGCCGGGTACCTGCTCCACAATGACGCCCCGGATCATCGAACCGTTTTTAAGATAAACCACGTCGATCATTCCCCTCTGAGCCATAGCAACGCTCATCACACCCGACAGCCAAAGCACTGCGAGCAAACAGAATAACTTTTTCATAAGACATTGATTTTACTGCCGCAGTCCCGGCGGCAATTCTCAAAAAAGAAAGCGTGGGACTGATGGTTCTATTTCGTCAAAGAGGCTCTGGTAAGCCGTAGCAATAAAATAGACAACAGCCCACGCCCATACGAAGTATGAGACGTGAGAAAAACATGCCTATTCCCATTGCTAATTGAATTTACCAGATTCCTTTGACGAGAATATAGCCAAACACTTTCCGTGTTCACGAATATGTATACGGCCCGTGAGACCGCAGAACAAAGGTAGCGGGTTATTTCGGAAAAACAAGGCAGCCCGGGAATTTTTTCGAAATAAGCCTTATCTTTGCAGGCATGAACCCGTCCCCGCACATCACGCTTTCGGAGTTGCAGCGGCTCGTGAAGCAAACCCTTCACGAGCGTTTCGCCCTGCCCCTGTGGGTCAGTGCCGAAATTTCGGAGATCAAGGTCAATTACTCGGGCCATTGCTACCTCGAACTGGTCGAAAAAGGCGGCGAGAACGGCGTGCCCACGGCCCAGGCGCGGGCTGTCATCTGGCGGTCGGCCTATCCCCGCATCGCGGGTTACTTCGAGTGCGAGACGGGACAACGACTGGCGGCAGGGCTGAAAATCCTGGCGAAAGTCTCCGTCACCTACCACGAACTCTACGGTTTCTCGCTGCAAATTACCGACATCGACCCCGCCTACACACTGGGCGACATGGAGCGGCAGCGGCAGCAGACGATCGCCCGCCTGCAGCAGGACGGCGTGTGGGAGATGAACCGCGAAACGGCGCTGCCGGCCGTGGTGCAGCGTATCGCCGTCGTGTCGAGCGTCAACGCCGCCGGATACCAGGACTTCTGCAAGGAACTGGCCCGCAGCCCCTATGTTTTCCGTACGAAACTTTTCGACGCCTTCATGCAGGGCGAAGCCGCCGAGGAGTCGATCATCGCGGCGCTGTGCGCCGTGGCGGACAGCGAAGAGCGGTTCGACGCCGTGGTGCTGATTCGGGGCGGCGGTTCGCGCAGCGACCTCAACTGTTTCAACGCCTACCGGCTCTGCTCCTACGTGGCACAGTTCCCGCTCCCCGTCATCACGGGCATCGGGCATGACAAGGACACGAGCGTGGCGGATATGGTGGCCCACACGGCGCTCAAGACCCCGACGGCTGTGGCCGGATGGCTCGTGGAGCGCATGGCGCAGGTCGCGGAATGGCTCGACAACGCGGCCCTGCAACTGCAGGACACGGCTCGCAGCCTGGCGCGGCAGCACGAAATCCGGCTGGAGCGCCTGATGAGTGAAGCGACACTTCGCAGCAGGGAACTGCTCGCGCGCCGCCGGTTTGCACTGGAGAGCCTCGAAAAAAACCTGCCCGATGCGGCGATGTCCCTGCTCGAAAGAGCGCGCAGACGCCTCGAAGCCGCACAGGAACTGACCGACAGCCGTTCGCCCCGCCGAATCATGCGGTTGGGTTTTGCGGTGGTCCGCCACGCGGGGCGTCCGGTCACGACCATCGGCGACGTACATCCCGGAGCGACGCTGCGCGTCGAAGTGACGGACGGAACATTCACGACAGAAGTAAAAGACGAATAAAGATCGTGCAGGCCTGAAGCGCTGCCGAACCGATTTGGCACTGCTTATGTTCGCCTGTCGAAGCAAAAGCAACAAGATGGCAAAAAAACAGATCGCCTACGCGGAAGCAATGGCCGAGATCGAGCGGATTCTCGCCCGGTTCCGCAACGAAGAGATGGATGTAGACCGCCTGGCGGCGGAGGTAAAACGGGCGAAGGAGTTGATCGTCCTTTGCCGGGAGCGGCTTCTGAAAGCCGAGACGGACGTGAAAAACATCCTGGAATAATCGCTCAAAGCCGGGAAACCGGCAGGATCATCCGCTCACGGGCCGACAGAAAGGGCTTTGTCCGACTCCGGTTCGGGAAAAGCTGTTTGCGGAAGAGTCCCGGCGTGCAAAAACTTTCACTTTTCACTTCTATGAAAGGATTGATAAAATGGGCGCTCAACCATATTCCGCGCCCGATGTTACAACGAATGGCGGGATGGGCCGTACCGATGGCGGGACTTTTCTACAAAGGACGCGGCCGCGAGTGCCCCGTCTGCGGATCGACCTACCGCCGATTCATGCCCTACGGCTATGTGAACGCACGGCCCGACGCGCTCTGCCCCCACTGCCTTTCCCTGGAGCGGCACCGCCTGCTGTGGCTCTACCTCGTACGGGAGACCGACCTGCTGACAACTTTCCCCAAAACGCTCCACATCGCACCGGAAGTGTGTCTGATGCGGCACCTGCGCAAGCATTTCGCCCCGCACCCGGGACAATACGTCACGGCCGATCTGGAAAGTCCGCTGGCAGAACTGCATTTCGACATCCAGGCGATTCCTCTTGCGGACGACTATGCGGACGTGATCTTCTGCAACCATATTCTCGAACACGTCGCCGACGACCGGCAGGCCCTGCGCGAACTTTACCGTATTCTGCGCCCGGGCGGCTGGGGCATTCTGCTCTCGCCGGTAGACCGCTCCCGCGCGAAGACCTTCGAGGACGACACCGTGACCGATCCGGCCGAACGCACGCGCATCTTCGGGCAGTACGACCACCGGCGCATCTACGGCCGCGACTACGCCGACCGGCTGCGCGAAGCGGGATTCCGGGTCGAAGAGGTCGACTACGCGGCCCGTTTCACCCCCGAAGAACGGCAGCGCTACGGCCTGCCCGACGACCGTTTATACATAGTTAAGAAATAGCCTGCAGCGGAAAAACCTGCCGTTGCGAACCGGATACCCGAACATAGATTAAAGATGAAAACCAACTCTTTACGCGCCTGGATCGTAGCCGTCCGGCCTTACAGTTTCGGCGCGGCCACCATTCCCGTCGCCGTGGCGTCGGCCCTTGCCTTCGCCGACGGCTCCTTTCACTGGCTGCCCGCCCTGCTGTGCTGGGTGTTCGCCCTGCTGATGCAGTGTACGGCGAACCTGGTCAACGACCTCTTCGATTTTCTCAAGGGCGCCGACCAGCCCGACCGCCTCGGCCCCGACCGCGCCTTCGCCAAAGGATTCATCACCCTGCCGGCCATGAAGGCGGGCATCGGCCTGCTGACCCTCGCGGCCTGCGCCGTGGGGCTGTGCCTGCTCTGGTACGGAGGCTGGTGGCTGATCTGGGTGGGCGCGGCCTGCGTGGTATTCGCCTATTTTTACACCGCCGGGCCTTATCCGCTGGCCTATCACGGGCTGGGCGACGCGGCGGTCGTGCTCTTCTTCGGCGTGGTGCCCGTCGGCTTCACCTATTACCTGCTCACCGGCACGTGGACGTGGCAGACGACGCTGGCGGCGCTGGCCTGCGGGCTGGTGATCGACACGATGCTGATGGTCAACAATTTCCGCGACCGCGAAGAGGACGCGCGCTGCGGCAAGCGCACGATCGTGGTATATTTGGGCGCCGGCGCGGGACGCTGGGGCTATTTCCTGCTCGGAACCGTCGCAACGCTGCTCTGCCTCGGGTTCCTGTGCGCCGGACGCTGGGCTGCGGCCTTGCTGCCCCTTATTTTCTGGGTGCTGTTTTTCAACACCTGGCGCAAGATGATCCGGATCGACCACGGGGAGGAACTGAACGTCTGCCTCGCGGAAACGGCCCGCAACCTCACGTTGTTCGGGCTGCTGCTGACGATCGGCATTCTGCTGGGATAAGCATCAATAGAGGAAGAACACGATGGCCGTGAAATGACACGCCACGGCCAGGTTGATCATTAGGTGCCAGACGAGGTGGTGGTACCGGAATCCTTTCCGGGCATAGAACCACGCCCCGATCGTGTAAAGTATACCGCCTGCGGCAATAAGTACCAACAAGGGCGTCGATGCGTGCCGCACGAACAGCGGCAGGAAGAAAACGATCGTCCAGCCCATCACCAGGTAGATCGTCAGGCTCACGGCGGGGATCGACCTGCGGGAGAGCGACTTGTAGAAGATCCCGAAAACAACCATCGCCCACTGGATCGCGGTGATCAGAACGCCCTGCCAGCCGCCGATCACCGAAAGGGCGATCGGGGTATAGCTGCCCGCAATGGCCACATAGATGAATATGTGATCCAGAATGTGAAACACGGCCTTATGCTTCGACGCGGGGTTCATCGAGTGGTAAAGGGCCGAAGCGAGGAACATCAGGAAGATCGAAATCACGAACACCGATACCGACACCGAGGCCAATACCCCTTCATTGTCATGCACATAGGCCCACACAGCCGCAAACGGCAGGGCACAGAGCGCCGCGAGGGCCATCACGCCGTGCGACACGGAGTTGCCGATCTCCTCCCCCACGGAGGGCACGTAAATTTCCTTTTTCTTCGTCATAATTGCGCGTATTGATCCGATGCGTCAAATTTATGAAATTTTTTCATATCTTTGCCAGAACTGAGTTTTTTCGGTTTCCGTCAGGACAGACTGTACCGTGATATTTACGGGAAAATGCGGTTTGCACTGTCTTTACGGTTTTAGGTTAGGTAACATCAGGTTAGGTAAAATGGACTTCTCACGCTACGAAAAACTCCGTGCGCTGGTACGCGGTAACTTTTCGGAGCAGACGCAGGCACTCGTGGACGAGGCGCTGGCGTATGCCGACGGAAAGCTGGCGGGACTTACGCGCTACGACGGAAGGCCCCTGCTGGAACATGCTGTGGGTGTGGCGTCGATCGTCATCTCGGAAGTGGGTCTGGGGCGCAACTCCACGATCGCCTCGATCCTGCACGACGTGGTGCGGTTGGCGCACAAGCAACTGACGCCCGACGAATTCCTCGCCCTCACGGCGGAAATTCGCACGCGCTTCGGCGACGAAGTCGTGGGCATCACCGTGGGGCTGTGCAACATCTCCGAACTGAAGCTGAAAGCGAACAAGGAACAGGCCGACAACTTCCGCGACCTGATCGTGAGCTACTCGGAAGACCCGCGCGTGATCCTCATCAAGCTGGCCGACCGGCTCGAAGTGATGCGCTCGCTGAAGATGTTCCCCCACGAAAAATGGCGCAAAAAGAGTTGGGAGACGATGAACCTCTATGCCCAGATCGCGCACAAGCTGGGCCTTTACAACCTCAAGAGCGACCTGGAGGACATCGCCCTGAAATACCTCGAACCGAAGGCATACGAACACATCGTCGCCAAACTGGAGGAGAGCGACGCCGAACGGCGGGCCTTCATCGCCCGGTTCCTGGTGCCCGTCGAGGAGCGGCTGAAAAAACTCGGCATCGCCTACCACATCAAGAGCCGCACCAAGTCGGTCTTCTCGATCTGGACGAAGATGCACAAACAGCATGTGCCGTTCGAAGGGGTGTACGACATCTTTGCCATCCGCATCATCATCGACTGCCCCCGGGAGCTTGAAAAACAGCAATGCTGGACGGTCTACTCGGTGGTGTCGGACTGCTACACCCCCAACCCCGAGCGGATGCGCGACTGGCTGTCGATCCCCAAATCGAACGGCTACGAGTCGCTGCACACGACCGTCTCGGCCGAAGGACGCTGGGTCGAGGTGCAGATCCGCACGGAGCGCATGGACGCCGTGGCGGAGCGCGGAATCGCGGCGCACTGGCGCTACAAAGGCGTCCAGCAGGGCGCCCGTACCAGCGAACAGTGGCTTGGGCGGCTGCGCGAATTGCTGGAGGACACGACGCACTCGCTGGCGCAGCGGTTCGACGCGAAACCCGCCTCGGGCGAAATCTTCGTCTTCACGCCCAACGGCGACCTGCGGAAACTGCCCGAAGGAGCCACGCTGCTCGATTTCGCCTTCGACATCCACACTTCTCTCGGTTCCACCTGCGCCGGCGGCAAGGTAAACCACCGCGCGGTGTCGATCCGCGAAGTACTGCGCAACGGCGACATCGTCGAAATTTTCACCCAGAAGAACCAGACGCCCAAAGCCGACTGGCTCTCGTTCGTCGTGACCTCGAAGGCCCGCAACAAGATCAAATCCTACCTGCGCGAAGAGCAGGCCAAGCACGCCAAAATGGGCCGCGAGGAGCTGGAGCGCAAACTCCGCAACTGGAAGTTCGCCCTGACGATGGACGAGGCGGTCGGCTACCTGTGCAAGTATTTCAAGCTCCGCACCGGCACCGAGGTCTACGGCCTGATCGCCACGCAAAAGGTCGACCTGACGACCGTCAAGGAGATTCTCACGCGTCATATTTCGGGCGAGGCGGAGGAGGAGCGCCGCGCGGCGGCGGCCGAGATCGAGCGCAACAAGGTGCACGGCACGAAGGAGACGGCCGGCGGAAACGCCGATGCGCTGGTGATCGACGACGACATCTCGAAAATCCAGTACAAGCTGGCCAAATGCTGCAACCCGATCAAGGGCGACGACATTTTCGGCTTCGTGACGATCAACTCGGGCATCACCATCCACCGCACGGACTGCCCCAACGCCAAACGGATGCGCGAACTCTACCCCTACCGGGTGCTGGACGCGCGCTGGCGTTCGACGGCCGAAGGGGCGTTCCGCGTCACGATCCGCATCGTGGCGGCCGATACCACGGGCATGGTGAACCACATCACGGAGGTGATCAGCCGCGATCTGAAGCTGGGCATCCGCTCGATGAACTTCGGAACTGCGGCCAACGGCTGCATCTCGGGCACCGTAGCGGTCGAGGTGCCCGGCACGGGCGTGGTCGATACGCTGATCCACTCGATCATGCGCATCAAGGGCGTACAGCGCGCCTACCGCGTGAACAACTGATCCGCACATTCCCATTTTTCATCCCAACGATAAATGAATAACAACTCCATCAGCGTCGTATTTGCCGACTCGTCGCACGCGCACTACGCCCCGCGTATCTGCGATCTGATCTACGAGTCGGCATTACAGCGCGGCACGGGCATCGCCAGGCGGTCGCCCGAATACATCGCCGCGAAAATGACCGGAGGCAAAGCCGTCGTGGCGCTGGACGGCGAAAAACTGGTCGGATTCAGCTACATCGAGTGCTGGGGCCACGGCGACTTCGTCGCCACCTCGGGACTGATCGTCGATCCGGAGTTCCGTCACAGGGGACTCGCCGAGCGGATCAAGCGACGAACCTTCGAGCTGGCCCGACGACGGTTTCCCTATGCCAAGTTATTCAGTATCACCACGTCGCTGCCGGTCATGAAGCTCAACTCGCGCCTGGGCTACACGCCCGTGACATTCTCCGAACTCACCGAGGACGAGGAGTTCTGGCAGGGCTGCCAGGGCTGTGTCAACTACGACATCCTGCAGCGCAACAAACGCCGCATGTGCCTCTGCACGGCCATGCTCTACGACCCCGCGAAGGAACAGCCCCGGCAGCCGCGCTGGGCGCCTTATGCGATGTACGTCAAAAGCGGTTTGAAAAAGATTTTTCACCTGAAATAAACAAAACGATATAACCCATGAAGAAAAAAGTAGTTCTGGCGTTCAGCGGAGGTCTGGATACCTCGTTTTGCGTGAAATACCTCTCCGAAGAGCGGGGGTACGACGTCTACACGGCCATTGCCAACACGGGCGGATTCTCGCAGCCCGAGCTGGAGCGTATCGAGAAACGCGCCCTGTCGCTGGGCGCCGTACAGCACGCCACGCTCGACATCGAGCAGGAATATTACGAAAAAAGCATCCGCTACATGGTCTTTGGGAACATTCTGCGCAACGGCACCTACCCCATTTCGGTCAGCTCCGAGCGCATCTTCCAGGCCATCGCCATCATCGAATACGCCAAGCGGATCGGCGCCGACGCCGTGGCCCACGGCTCGACCGGCGCGGGCAACGACCAGGTGCGCTTCGACCTGACGTTTCAGATCCTCGCACCCGAAATCGAGATCATCACCCCCACGCGGGACATGACCCTCACGCGCGAATACGAGATCGAATACCTGAAAAAGCACGGCTTCGAGGCCGACTTCAAAAAGATGGAATACTCGATCAACAAGGGCCTGTGGGGCACGTCGATCGGCGGGAAGGAGACGCTCCGCTCCGGGCAGACGCTGCCCGAAGAGGCTTACCCCAGCCCCATCACGGCGACAGGCGAGGAGCGGCTGCGGCTGGGCTTCGAGCAGGGCGAGCTGGCTTCGGTGAACGGAAAGCCTTACGCCGACAAGGTGGAGGCCATCCGCGCCGTGGAGGCCATCGGCTCGCGCTACGGCATCGGCCGCGACATGCACGTCGGCGACACGATCATCGGCATCAAGGGCCGCGTGGGCTTCGAAGCCGCCGCCCCGATGCTCATCATCGCCGCGCACCGGATGCTCGAAAAACACACGCTGACCAAGTGGCAGATTTACTGGAAGGAGCAGGTCGCCACGTGGTACGGCATGTTCCTCCACGAAGCGCAGTACCTCGAACCCGTGATGCGCGACATCGAGGCGATGCTCCTCTCCTCGCAGCGCAACGTGTCGGGTACGGTAGAACTGATTCTGCGTCCGCGCAACTACACGCTGGTGGGTGTCGATTCGCCGTTCGATCTGATGAAGACCGACTTCGGCGAATACGGCGAGGTGAACAAGGCGTGGACGGCCGACGATGTGAAGGGATTCACGAAGATTCTGGGCAACCCGATCAAGATTTACCATAACGTGCAAAAACGCAACCGGAAATGATCCGGGCCGGCATCATCGGGGGCGCCGGGTACACCGCCGGCGAACTGATCCGCCTGCTGGTGCACCATCCGCAGGCCGAAATCGTCTTCGTCCACAGCACGTCGAACGCCGGCAACCGCCTCGCGGACGTACACGGCGGTCTGGAGGGCGACACCGACATGCGTTTCTGCGACTCGTACGACCTCCGGGCGATCGACGTGCTGTTCCTCTGCTCGGCCCACGGGCAGAGCCGGGTCTGGATGGAAGAGAACTCGATCCCCGCAGGCGTGAAGATCATCGACCTGGCGCAGGATTTCCGCGACGAGTCGGAAGGTTTCGTCTACGGGCTTCCGGAGCTGAACCGCGAACGCATCCGCCGGGCGGAGCGTGTGGCCAACCCGGGCTGTTTCGCCACGGCGATCCAGTTGGCGCTGCTGCCCCTCGCGGCGGCGGGGCTGCTGGAGGACGAAGTGCACGTGACGGCCGTGACGGGATCGACGGGCGCCGGGGTAAAGCCTTCCGCCACGACCCATTTCAGTTGGCGGACGGACAACATCTCGGTCTACAAGGCTTTCACGCACCAGCACCTGCCCGAAATCGGCCGCAACCTGCGGCGGCTCCAGCCTTCGTTCGGGAAACAGGTCAACTTCGTCCCGATGCGCGGCGATTTCGCGCGCGGCATTCTGGCGAGCGTCTACACAGCCTGTCCGCTCGGCGAGGAAGCGGCACGAAGACTTTACGAGGACTTCTACCGCGAGGCGCCGTTCACGTTCGTCACGCAAGGCGAGGCCGACCTCAAACAGGTCGTCAACACCAACAAGGCGCTGCTGAGCGTAGCGAAATACGACGGCAAACTGCACGTGGTCCCGATTATCGACAACCTGCTGAAAGGGGCCTCGGGCCAGGCCGTCGAGAACATGAACCTGCTGTTCGGTCTCGACGAAAAGGAGGGGCTGCGGTTGAAGGCCGTCGCTTTTTAAGGGAAAAGTGAAAGTGGAAAAGTGAAACCCGTCCATAGCGATTTCGCCGCGCAGCGGCACAACAATTCCGTATTTCTTTTGAAACGGAACATCAGGATTCCGCACTGCGAAAATTGCGGACCGAGGGGCTGCGGTACCGGGCGCGCCCGGAGCGGGATGGTGTTTAGCGCAGTCTAACTCCGCCCGCTCAGCGCCCGGTAGCGCAAGCACCCCGCAATTTCCGCCTTGCGGCGCTTTTTGGCCCTTTTTCCGGAAAAAGGGCGAATTAAAAGATTTATCATGGAACTATTCAACGTATATTCGCTCTATCCGATCCGGCCCGTCCGGGGCCGGGGCTGCTTCGTCTACGACGCAGCCGGTACCGAGTACCTCGACCTCTACGGCGGTCACGCCGTCATTTCGATCGGCCACGCGCAGCCCGACTATGTGGGGGCCGTGCAGGAGCAGGTCGCGCGTCTGGGGTTCTACTCGAACTCCGTGGAGAATCCGCTCCAACAGAAGCTCGCCGACCTGCTCGGGCGCGTGTCGGGCTATGACGATTACCGGCTTTTTCTCTGCAACTCGGGAGCGGAGGCCAACGAGAACGCCCTGAAACTGGCGTCGTTCCACACGGGCCGCACGAAGGTGCTGGCCTTCTCGCAAGCCTTTCACGGCCGCACGTCGGGCGCCGTCGCCGCGACCGACAACCCGGCGATCCGCGCGCCGTTCAACCGCACGGCGAACGTGGTGTTTGCACCCCTGAACGACCTCGAAGCAGTGCGTGAACAACTTGCGACACGGGAGTTCGCGGCGGTGATCGTCGAAGGCATCCAGGGCGTCGCGGGCATCCGCTGCCCTGAGGACGATTTCCTGCGCGGACTGCGCGCGGCGGCCACCGAAACCGGGACGCAGCTCATCCTCGACGAAATCCAGTCGGGCTACGGCCGCACGGGGCGTTTCTTCGCCCACCAGTGGGCCGGGATCCGGCCCGACCTGATCACCACGGCCAAAGGGATGGGCAACGGCTTTCCCATAGGCGGCGTGCTGATCGCGCCCCATTTCGAAGCGCGGCCGGGACTTTTGGGCACGACCTTCGGCGGCAGCCACATGGCCTCGGCGGCGGCGATTGCCGTGCTGGAGGTGATCGAACGCGAAAATCTCATGGAAAATGCGGCCCGGGTCGGAGAATACCTGCTCGCGGAACTGCGCCGGATCGAACAGCTGAAAGAGGTGCGGGGACGGGGGCTGATGATCGGCATCGAGGTCGACGGATCGGGACCGGAACTGCGCAAACGGCTGCTCTTCGACAAGCACATCTTCACGGGCGGGGCCGGAGCCTCGACCGTCAGGCTGCTGCCGGCGCTGTGTCTCGCACGCGGAACGGCAGACCGATTTTTGGAGGCATTCAAAGAGGTACTCGCATAGGCGACAGCCGCAAATCCCCGCCGAAGGGGAGTGTGAACGCGGCTGCAAGCCGCGACAACGACCGCCGGAACGAAACCCGGCCGGAAAAATAAATCGCAACGATAAGAATTCGTATGAAAAAATTCACCTGCGTCGAGGACATCGGCGACTTGAAAACGGCTGTCGCCGAAGCGCTGGAGATCAAGCGCGACCGCTTTCAATACACCGGACTGGGCCGCAACAGGACCCTGCTGATGCTGTTTTTCAATTCGAGCCTCCGCACGCGGCTCTCGACCCAGAAAGCGGCGATGAATCTGGGGATGAACGTCATGGTGCTCGACGTGAACCAGGGCGCCTGGAAGCTCGAAACCGAGCGCGGCGTGGTGATGGACGGCGACAAGGCCGAGCACCTGCTGGAGGCGATTCCCGTCATGGCGTCGTACTGCGACGTGATCGGCGTGCGCTCGTTCGCGCGCTTTGCAGACAAAGCCGAAGATTACGAGGAGCGCATCCTGGAGCAGTTCATCCGCTACGCGGGGCGCCCCGTTTTCTCGATGGAGGCCGCGACGCGTCATCCGTTGCAGAGCTTCGCAGACCTCATCACGATCGAAGAGAACAAAACCACGGCGCGGCCGAAGGTCGTGATGACCTGGGCGCCGCACCCCAACGCGCTGCCGCAGGCCGTGCCCAACTCCTTCGCCGAGTGGATGAACGCCGCAGGATACGATTTCGTGATCACGCACCCCGAGGGCTATGAACTCGCCCCGCAGTTCACGGGCACCGCCCGCGTCGAATACGACCAGCGCAAAGCGTTCGAAGGAGCGGATTTCGTCTACGCGAAAAACTGGGCGGCCTACGCAGAACCCAACTACGGCAAGGTGTTGTCGCGCGACCGCGCATGGACGGTCGATGCGAAGAAAATGGCCCTCACGAACAATGCCTATTTCATGCACTGCCTGCCCGTGCGGCGCAACATGATCGTCACGGACTCGGTGATCGAATCGCCGCGCTCGCTGGTGATTCCCGAGGCGGCAAACCGCGAAATCGCGGCACAGGTAGTGCTCAAACGACTTTTGGAGGGACTCGACAATGGATAGAATCACAGTGGTAAAGATCGGAGGCAACGTCATCGACGACTCCGAAGCATTGCGCCGCTTCATCGGCGACTTCGTGCGGCTGCCGGGGCCGAAAATCCTCGTACACGGCGGCGGCAAGATCGCTTCGCGCCTGGCCGAACGGCTCGAACTGAAGGTGCGGCTGGTCGACGGCCGCCGGATCACCGACAAGGGGATGCTCGACGTAGTGACGATGGTCTACGCCGGGCTGATCAACAAACAGATCGTCGCGGGGCTGCAGGCCGCAGGCTGCAACGCACTGGGGCTGACCGGAGCCGACGGCAATGCCGTGACCGCCCGGCGGCGCCCGCCCGAACCGGTGGACTTCGGGTTCGTGGGCGACATCGAAGCGGTCAACACGCCGCTGCTGGCCGGCCTGCTCGAAGCCGGAATCACCCCCGTTTTTCCGGCGATCATGCACGACGGACAGGGGACGCTGCTGAACTGCAATGCGGACAGCGTCGCCTCGTCGATCGCCTGCGCGCTGGCCGGAACGGCCCCGACCGTGCTGGTGTTCTGCTTCGAAAAATGCGGCGTGCTGCACAATCCCGAGGACGACTCGTCGGTAATCGGCGAGATTACGGCCGGGACGTTCGAAGCGCTCAAGGCCGCAGGCATCGTCAGCCGGGGAATGCTTCCGAAGATCGAGAATGCCCTGCAGGCCGTTGCCAAAGGGGTCGAAAGCGTCACGGTCAAGCACTCGGACAATCTGCTGAACCGAACCGGCACGGTTATAAAATAAAATTACGAATGCTGAAACTATGGAAAATCTGATAAATGCGCGCTGCGGCTGGGCGGGGACGGACCCCCTTTACATCAAATACCACGACGAAGAGTGGGGCCGGCTCGTCACCGACGACAAGACCCTGTTCGAGTTCCTGGTGCTCGAAAGCGCACAGGCGGGGCTGTCCTGGATCACGATCCTCCGCAAACGGGAAGGATACCGGGAGGCTTTTCACGGGTTCGATGCGGAAAAAGTGGCGCGGATGACGGAGGAAGACGTCGAACGGCTGATGCGGTTCGGCGGCATCGTCAGAAACCGCCTGAAGATCCGGAGCACGATCCACAACGCGAAGCTGTTTTTGGCGATTCAAAAAGAGTTCGGCAGTTTCTACGACTACACCCTGTCGTTCTTTCCCGACCGAAAACCCATCGTCCACCACATCGACGATTTGAGCCAGATAGCACCTACCTCCCCCGAGTCGGATGCGATGAGCGGCGACATGAAAAAGCGGGGCTTCAAATTCTTCGGATCGACGATCTGCTACGCCCATCTGCAGGCGGCAGGCTTTGTGAACGACCATCTGGAAGGCTGTTTCTGCAAAGCGGCCTGCGGTGAAAATCCGAAATAGCCCGACGCATGGATCCGAAAACCACACGGGCCGCAGCGCTGCTCCGGGCCATGATCGCCGTTCCTTCCCCCTCGCGCGGGGAAGCGGGCACGGCCGACCTGCTCTGCACGTTCCTCAGGGAGCAGGGCACAACACCCGAACGGCTGCACAACAACGTTTACGCGCGTTCGGCGGGATTCGACCCGGCACGTCCGACGCTGTTGTTGAATTCGCACCACGACACGGTACGCCCGGCCGCATCGTGGACGCGCGACCCCTACACCCCTTCGGTCGAAGGCGGCCGCCTCTACGGACTGGGCAGCAACGATGCGGGGGCTTCGGTCGCCGCGCTGACGCAGGTGTTCCTCGCGTTGCGCGAGACAGCGCTGCCCTTCAACCTCGTGCTGGCCCTGACGGCCGAGGAGGAGTGCTCCGGCGAACGGGGCATCCGCGCCCTGCTGCCCGCACTGGGCCGCATCGACATGGCCGTGGTGGGAGAACCGACGGGCATGCGGGCGGCCGTCGGGGAGCGAGGCCTGGTGGTACTGGACTGCACGGCACACGGCGCGAGCGGCCATGCGGCCCGCAACGAGGGTGTGAACGCCCTCTACATCGCGCTGGACGACATCGCCCGCCTGCGCACGTTCCGCTTCGGACGCGAATCGGAGCTGTTAGGCCCGGTCGGCATCGCCGTGACGCAGATCGAAGCGGGCACCCAGCACAACGTCGTACCCGACACATGCCGGTTCGTCGCGGACATCCGCACCACGGACGCCTACACGAACGAAGAGACGGTCGAACTGCTGCGGGCGGCCATTCGCTCCGACGCCGTGCCGCGTTCGACCCGCATCCGGGCTTCGGCGCTCGACGCCCGCCACCCGCTTTTCCGGGCAGCCGTGGCGGCCGGGCGGGAGACCTATGTCTCGCCCACGACTTCGGACATGGCGCTGATGCCCTTTCCGTCGCTCAAAATAGGCCCCGGCGATTCGGCCCGTTCGCATACGGCGGATGAATACGTATTGCTCTCCGAGATCGGGGAGGGGATCGCCGTTTATGAAAACTTCATCGGAAAATTAGCATTGGAATATGGCAAAACTTTGGGATAAGGGCTTCGAACCCGACCGGATGGTCGAAGCCTATACCGTGGGCGACGACCGCGAGCTGGACCTGCGGCTGGCGAAATACGATGTCGAAGGCTCGCTGGCCCACATCGCCATGCTCGAAAAGATCGGGCTGCTGACGGCCGACGAACTGCAAAAACTGACGGCGGGCCTGCGCGAGATCGCCGCAGAGATCGAGGCCGGCCGGTTCGAAATCGAACCCGGCACCGAAGACGTGCACTCGCAGGTAGAGCTGCTGCTCACGCGGCGCCTGGGCGATGCGGGCAGGAAGATCCATGCGGGCCGTTCGCGCAACGATCAGGTGCTGGTCGACCTCAAACTCTTCATCCGCGACGAACTGCGGCAGTGCGCCGAGCAGGTAAAAGCCCTTTTCGACCGGCTGCAGGCGGCAAGCGAACAGTACCGCGACGTGCTGATGCCCGGCTACACGCACCTGCAGATCGCCATGCCTTCGTCGTTCGGGCTGTGGTTCGGCGCCTATGCCGAAACGCTCGCGGACGACATGCGGCAGATCGCGGCCGCATGGCACATCGCCAACCAGAATCCGTTGGGTTCGGCGGCGGGGTACGGCTCGTCGTTCCCGCTCGACCGGGAGATGACCACCCGCCTGCTGGGTTTCGAAACCCTGCACTATAACGTTATCGCGGCACAAATGAGCCGGGGCAAGACCGAACGTGCGGCGGCCAACGCCCTCGCGGCCGTCGCAGCCACGCTGGGGCGTTTTGCGATGGACGTTTGTCTTTTCAACAGCCAGAACTTCGGATTCGTCTCCTTCCCCGACTCGCTGACCACCGGATCGAGCATCATGCCCCACAAGAAGAATCCCGACGTGTTCGAGCTTATGCGCGGGCGCTGCAACCGTCTGCAGGCCCTGCCCAACGAAATCGCGCTGCTGACGACGAACCTCCCGCTGGGCTACCACCGCGACCTGCAGCTGCTGAAGGACATCCTCTTCCCGGCGTTCGGGGAGCTGCGCCGGGCGCTGGGTATGTGCGGCTTCATGCTGGGGCATATGCGCGTCAATCCGGCCATTTTGGACGATCCGAAATACGACTACCTCTTCACCGTGGAGGATGTCAACCGCCTGACCCTGCGGGGTGTTCCCTTCCGCGAAGCCTACCGGCTGGTCGGGGAACAGGTGCAGCGCGGCGAATACCGCCCCGTAAAGTCCGTACATCACACCCATGCGGGTAGCATCGGCAACCTCTGCACGGCGGAAATCCGCCGCAAGATGGAGCGCGTGATGGAGGAGTTCGGATAAAGAATCACTACGCAGTTTTGGAAGGTTGCCCTGCTTCGGGCAACCTTTTTTTATCCGGCCAAGCGGATTTCGGTTTCAGGGCAGGGATTTATTCTTCCTATACAGTAAGGCAGCCTTTAAAAACCGGCGGTTTTTGATTTAAGCGAGAGAGTCTCGTGCATCGTGAAGAACGGGACGGACAGGTAGTACAAAAGTACGTCCTGTTCGTGCCAGACGAGAGAAAATGTAAAGAAGTTCTGTAAACCCGTAAACGGTTTTTGATTTAAGCGAGCAAATTTGTGCTTAAATGAATGAGGCATGGATGGGTAGTACTGATACACGTCCATTCGTGCCTCGCAAGTGCAAGTGCAAAGATGCCGCTTAAACCCGTAAACGGTTTTTGATTTTAAGCGAGCAGATTTGTGCTTAAACGATGTGAGGCACGGATGGGTAGTACTGACGTACGTCCCATTCGTGCCTCACGAGAGCAAGTGCAAAGATGCCGCTTAAAATCGAAAACTACTCGACGGGGATATTTTTATTGACATTCTTCGACCCCGCGAGGGCGTAGTAGAGCAGGTAAGCCAGGCCGAAAGCGACCACCCAGTAGCTGGTCAGGTAACCGACACCGCCGGTCACATCGACAATCGCGTTCTGCAACAGGGGCAGAATACCGCCGCCGCAAACCAGCACCATGAAAATACCGGAGGCTTTCTCGGTGTACCTGCCCAGCCCCTCGACGGCAAGGTTGAAGATACCGCCCCACATCACCGACGTACAGAGGCCGATGAGCACCAGCAAGGCGGCATTGACCGGCACGTTCACCAGGCCGAAACCTTCCGCACCCCGGAACACGGGAAGATTGACCATGAAATCGGGGGTGAACATCGCTCCAAGCGTCAGGATCAAACCGACCGAAGACGCGACCGTCAACATGCTTTTCGCAGATACCTTCGCACCCACGGCCGCCCCCAGCAGACGGCCGACCAGCATCAGCAGCCAGTAAGTCGCTGCGACCGACCCGGCGACCGCCTCGGCATTCACGCCCGAACCCAGCACATTCAGGTCGGGATTCTGGAGCCACTTCTGCAGCACGTTGGGAATACCCACCTCGACGCCCACATACACGAAGATCGCCACGGCACCCAGCACGAAATGGCGGAACGAGAGCGGCCCGTATTTGGAAGAGCCTGCGGCCTTCTGTCCGGTAACTTTCTCATTTTCCGGAATTTTCGTCAGCGCAATCACGATGAAGGCAAAGGCGAAGATCGCCAGCGCGGCGTACATCAGCGGGAACACGTTGCTGATCTGGGCATTCTTGATGCCTTCGGGAATCAGCAGGCCCGTCAGGACGATCACCGCCGTACCGCTGAGCGAGTTGAATGCCCCGCCCGTCTGGATGAGCTGGTTCCCCTTGTTTCCGCCGCCGCCGAGCTTGTTCAGCATCGGGTTGACGACCGTATTGAGCAGGCACATCGAAAAACCGGCAATGAACGCCCCGAGCAGATAGACGCCGAAACTCTCGACCGTACCGGAAAGCGTCTGGATGCCCACGCCGATGAAGCCGACGGCCACGGCGACCAGGGCGGTTTTCTTGTAACCGTACTTCTGCAGCATGTTGCCGGCAGGGTAGCCCATGATCGCATAGGCGATGAAGTTTGCGAACACGCCCAGGGCACCCATCCAGTTCGGCACGTTGAACTGGTATTTCAGGATGTCGCCCATAGGAGACGCCAGGTTCGTCACGAAAGAGATCATGGCGAACAGGAAGATCATCACGATGATCGGCAACAGGTAATTTTGTTTTTTTGTCTGCATAGTTTGTTTCAGGTATTTAGGTTAATAATCTTTATCAGTGCGGATGGCTACCGGTCGCGTTCGGCTATATAGGCGCAAAGGTTGACCAGCGCGGCACGGTACTCCGAAGGTTCGTAGCCGGAAAGCATGCCGGCGGCACGGGCGAGATACTCCTGCATCACCTCCGAGGCCGTCGCGAGGCCGCCTTCGTTTTCGACCGTATGCTGGAGATATTCCACCTCCGCGTCGTCCCGGTCGCAACGCGAAAGGCGGTCGAGCAGTTCCGCGCGGCGCTTTTCGCCGACCCGCTCCAGCACCGCAAGCAGCGGAAGCGTCACCTTGTGCTCGCGCAGGTCGTTGTTGACGGGTTTTCCCGTGTGATTGGCGCGCGTATAGTCGAGGATGTCGTCCTGAATCTGGAAAGCCATGCCCACCGCCTCGCCGAAGCGTCCCATCAGGGCGGTCTTCTCGCGCGAAGCCCCGGCGGCCATTGCCCCGGCCGAAGCGCTCACGCCGATCAGGCTGGCGGTCTTCCTGCGGATGATGTCGAGATAAGCGGCCCGTGTCATGTCGCCCTTCTCGGCCCGTTCGCTCTGCAGGATTTCGCCTTCGCACAACGCCGCCATCGATCCGCAGACGTGCGTTACCAGATCGAACTGGCCGCTCGCAAGACCGATATTCATGTTTTTGGCCAGCACGTAATCGCCCAGGATCACCGCCTTGTGCGACTGCCAGCGGGCATTGACCGATGCCTTGCCGCGGCGCGTGTCCGCCTCGTCGATCACATCGTCATGGATCAGGGAAGCCACATGGATCATCTCCACCAGCATCGCGGCCAGATAAGCTCTGCGGCCCACCGTATCGCCTTTCACGGCGGAGTTCAATCCTGCGGAAAGCATCACGATCATCGGGCGAATCCCTTTGCCGCGCGACGACAGCGCATAACGCAGCATACCGGACAGCAAATCCCCTTCGGCCGTGAAATTCCGTGCCACAAACTCATCGAAAGCCTCCAGATCGGCGGCGATCGGTTTGCGGATCATATCGAGTGTAACCATAGGCTCTGTACGCTTGTTTTTCGGGACGAAGAGCGGGCATACCGGCCACCGTCCCAGGTTCCGCCTGAGTTTTGCCGGGGCGTGCCTCTCAAGGCCCACGTTTTTTCCTGCCGGAAGGGACGGTGCAGGCCGGAAGCAGAACCTTCAATGCCGGTTCTGCCGGGGACACAGCCTCCCCAGACGGAGTTTTATCTTTGGCAAAGATAGTTATTTTTCGTAATCGTAACGCGGGGACTAAATGTTTTTTCGTACCTTTGCCGGCAAGAAATCACCGGCTGAGACAGGCTCCGGCCCTGCACAATACGAGTTGTGCCGGGTTCGGTATCCGGTCTGCGCTGTTTCCGGCCCTTGGTAAAGCGTAAAAAAATGAATTTTTCGAACGGCACCCTTCGCAGGCTGCTGCCCTCTGCGGCGGCTTTGTTCCTGTTTTTCCTGGTCAGCGC
The DNA here is from genome assembly GCA_048465795.1 of Alistipes sp. Taxonomy (GTDB): domain Bacteria; phylum Bacteroidota; class Bacteroidia; order Bacteroidales; family Rikenellaceae; genus Alistipes. The sequence continues at coordinate 121,272 of DBFWKV010000046.1, read as the reverse complement.
CTTCTACTTCGCACCCCAGTTCCGGGGTGAAGTATTACCCCAGCACGATGTGCTGCAATACGAAGGAATGGCCCGCGACATCCGGCAGACGCGCGAAGCCACCGGCGAAGACCCCCAGTGGACGGGCGGCATGTTCGGCGGCATGCCCGCCTACCTGATCAACGTGGCCTATCCGGCCCAGTTGGTCAAAAAAACCGTGGGACAGGTGGTACGCATCATCGACACGCCTGCGGCGTTCCTCTTCTTCGCCATGACGGCCATGTGGCTGATGCTGCTCGCCTTCGGGGTCAACCCCTGGGTGGGATTGGTGCCGGCACTCGCCTACGGACTTTCGACCTACTTCCTGCTGATCATCGGCGCCGGGCACATCACTAAAATGTGGGCGCTGGTCTACGCCCCGCTGATGATGGGCGGCGCGTGCATCGCCCTGCGGGGCAACGTCTGGATCGGGGCGGCGCTCACGGCGCTCTTCGCCTCGCTCGAAATCGGCGCCAACCATCCGCAGATCACCTACTACTTCCTGCTGGCGATGGCCGCCTTCTGGATCAGCGAAGGCATTCGGGCCGTGCGGGCAAAAACGCTGGGCCGCTTCGCCCTGCGCACGGCCATGCTGGCTGCGGCGGGCATCGTGGCCGTGGGTTCGAACTTCTCGCCCCTGTGGTACACGGCGCAGCATTCGAAGGAGACGATCCGGGGCGGTTCGGAACTCGCCGCGACGGCGGAAACCTCGCCCGGCGGACTTTCGCTCGACTACGCCACGGCGTGGAGTTACGGGCGGGCGGAAACCTTCAACCTGCTGATTCCGGACTTCATGGGCCGCGAATCGGGTTCGACCTTCTCCTCCGACGGCGAAGTGGCCGCCGCCCTGTCCGAATACGGACTGCGCGGTGCCGCCCGGCAGCTGCCGACCTACTGGGGAACGCAGCCCTACACGGGCGGGCCGACCTATCTGGGCGCCACGGCGGTCTTTCTGGGGGTACTGGGGCTTTTCCTGGCCCGGGGACGCAACAAATGGTGGATTCTCGGCATCAGCATCCTGACGATCCTGCTCGCCTGGGGCAGCAATCTGATGGGCTTCACCGAGTTCGCCTTCAAATACCTGCCCGGCTACAACAAGTTCCGCACGGTGTCGATGACACTGGTGATCGTACAATGGGCCGTGCCCCTGCTGGGTGCCTTCGCGCTGATGCGCCTGTGGCAGGACGACACCGACCGCAAGCGTGCCCTGCGGGCCGTGGCATGGGCGGCAGGCATCACGGGCGGCATCTGCCTGCTGCTGGCCGTGGCGGGCGGTTCGCTGTTCGACTTCGGACGCGCCGAGAGCACGCAGACGATGACCGAACAGTTCCGTTACCTGATGGAGGCCAACGGCATGCAGGACGAGATCGCAAAGGGACTTCCCGAACAAATCGGCACGAGCGCCGGCAACGCGATGGCCGCCGAACGGGCGCGGATGATGGCCGCAGACGCCTGGCGCTCCCTGATCCTGATTCTGCTCACGGCAGGTGCGGTGCTGCTTTACCTCTACCGCAAAATCAACAAGGGGATGCTGCTTGCCGCAGCAGGCGTGTTGGTGCTTATCGACCTCATACCGGTCGACATGAGATTCCTGTCGTCGGAAAACTTCGTTCCGGCGCGCACGCAGCGGGTCGCACCGACCGAAGCCGACCGGCAAATCCTGCAGGACAGGGAGCCGGGCTACCGGGTGCTGAACCTCACGGTCAGCCCCTTCAACGACGCGACGACCTCCTACTTCCACCGTTCGGTGGGCGGCTACCACGGAGCGAAGCTGGCCCGCTACCAGGACCTGATCGACCGCTACCTCTCGGTGCGTGACGACGGGGTGCTGGACATGCTCAACACGCGCTACCTGATCGTACCGACGGAGGGCGGAAAACCTGCCGCCGTGCTGCGCGAAACGACCAACGGCGCCGCCTGGTTCGTGGACAGCCTCATCTACGCCGCCGACGCGCGGCAGGAGATCGACCTGCTGGGCCAAATCGACACCAAAACCACGGCCGTAGTGCGCGGCGAGCCGCGTCCGGCAGCCTTCGGGCAGGGCCGGATCGCACTCACGGAATACCGTCCCAACTACCAGAAATACACCTACACAGCCGACGCTCCGGCCACGGCGGTCTTCTCCGAAATCTATTACGACAAGGGATGGAAGGCCTATATCGACGGTGCGGAGGCCCCCTACTTCCGGGCCGACTATGTGCTGCGGGCGATGGAACTCCCGGCGGGAACCCATACCGTCGAGTGGCGGTTCCGCGCTCCGGGATGGACGCTGGCGGAGGGCATCACGCTCGTCTCGTCGCTGCTGATCCTGCTCGCGGCTGCGGCCGCACTGGTATATTGGTTCTCGCGACGAAAAAAGGAGAACCGGGACGAGTAACCCGCGCAAATCCGTAATAGCTCCCTTATCACGACACACATTATGAAAGACGATAAACGACTCAAACGCAAAGTCCGCAACTCCTACATCGTATCGACCGTCAGCATCGCACTCGTGCTGTTTCTGCTGGGGTCGGTCGGCTACCTGATGGCAGCGGCCATGCAGGTGGCGCAAACGCTCCAGCAGAGCGTTCCGGTGAGCGTCGAGCTGCGCGACGGACTCTCCGACCAGCGACGGGAGGAGATCGGCGCCCTGCTTGCGCAGGACGAACTGATCGGCACGATCGTCTACTCGTCCAAAGCCGAAAAACTCGACGAAGAGGAGTTCCGCCGTATCTTCGCCAGTGAATTCGAGCAGGTACTGGGCGAAAATCCGCTGGCCGACACGTTCGAACTGACCCTCACGGCACGCTCCTCGCAGCGCGAACTGCTCGACGCGTTCATCGCACGCCTCACGGAGGTCGACGGCGTGGAGCGGGTTTCCTACCCGGCGCTGATGGCCGAACGGCTCCATACCACGGTGAACAAGATACGGCTGGTGCTGCTCGTCTTCGGCGGCGCGCTGCTTTTCATCTCGCTGGTGCTGCTCAACAACACGATCCGGCTGGCGATCTTCTCGAAGCGTTACCTGATCAACACGATGAAGCTGGTCGGCGCCACGAAGTGGTTCATCATGAAACCTTTCCTCGGGAGCAGCATCACGCAGGGCATCCTGGCAGGCATCGCAGCTTCCGTGCTCTTCTGCACGGCGGTGTACGGGCTTAACGAGGCCGTTCCCGACCTGCTGACCATCGCCCGGGCGGAAGAGATCGCCGTCATCCTGGGGGCGATGCTTGCAGCAGGCGTCGTGATTTCGGTGGCTTTCACGCTCTTCGCGCTGAACAAATTCGTCAACATGAAGTCTAACAAGATATACCTATATTAATGAAAGAGAAGAAGAACTCCCCCGAACAGGAGAATCCCCGGATGCCGCTCACACGCAGGAACTACCTGCTGCTGCTCATCGGCTTCGCCGTCATCGTCCTGGGTTTCGTGCTGATGGCCGGCGGCGGCAGCGACTCGCCCGACACGTTCAACTACGCCATGTTCTCGTGGCGGCGCATCACGCTGGCCCCGATTCTGGTGGTCGGCGGCTTCGTCATCGAGATTTTCGCCATTATGAAGCGGTTCGAATAAATGGAAAATTGAAAGTGGAAAGTTGAAAATGGGAATATGCGAGGATAATGAGGCCGGAATGAAAAACCGATCTTCCGAACAACTGTTTACTTTTCCGTTTTCACCTTTCACTTTTCCACTTTTCACTTAAATAAATGGATACCTTACAAGCCATCCTGCTCGGCATCGTGCAGGGCCTTACCGAATTCCTGCCCGTATCGAGCAGCGGCCACCTGCAAATCGCAAAAGAACTGCTGGGCGTCGAAATCGACAACAACATCACCTTCGACGTGATGCTGCACGCCGCAACGGTCTGCAGCACGATCGTCGTGCTGTGGCGCGAACTGTGGCGGCTCGTGCAGGGACTTTTCTCGCGCCGTTTCAACGAGGAGCAGGCCTACATCCTGAAAATCGTGATCTCGATGATCCCCGCCGGGATTGTCGGTGTACTCTTCAGCGACCGGATCGAGGCGCTCTTCGCGTCGCTGGGCTTCGTCGGAGCCATGCTGCTGCTGACGGCACTGCTGCTCGCGTTCGCTTACTATGCCAAACCCCGGCAGAAAACGGAAATCTCCTACCGCGACGCTTTTCTGATCGGCGTGGCGCAGGCCGCAGCCACCATGCCCGGGCTTTCGCGCTCGGGCACGACCATCGCTACGGGCCTGCTGCTGGGCAACCGCAAAGAGAAGGTCGCCTACTTTTCGTTCCTGATGGTGATTCCCGTGATCCTGGGCAAAATGCTGCTCGACATCCTTTCGGGCGACATGGCCGCGCTGGAAGTACCGGCACCGGTACTCATCGGCGGTTTTCTCGCGGCCTTCGTGACCGGCACGCTGGCCTGCAAATTCATGATCGAGATCGTCAAACGCGGCAAACTCATCTGGTTTGCCGTTTACTGCGCCGTGGCGGGCTGTGTCTCGCTGGTCGCTTACTTCTGCTGAACGATGGTACAGGAACCGGATTTGCGCGGCGTAAACTTCGAAGAAGGGTATATTGCCGTGATCGACAAACCGCTCGAATGGACTTCGACGGACGTGGTACGCAAGGTGAAATTCGCCCTGCGGCGGCAGGGTTACAAAAAGATCAAGGTGGGGCACGCCGGCACGCTCGACCCGCTGGCCTCGGGCATCCTGCTCGTCTGCATCGGCCGCGCCACTAAAATGGTCGATGCGCTGCAGGCCGAAGAGAAGGAGTATGTGGCCGATGTAATGCTCGGCGCCACGACCCCCAGTTTCGACCTCGAACACCCCGTAGACCAAACCTATCCCTGGGAACACATCACCCGCGAAGCCGTCGTGGAGGCCCTTCGCTCGCTCACGGGCGAGCGGCTGCAGGAGCCTCCCCTCTATTCGGCCAAGAAGATCGAAGGAACGCGCGCCTACGAACTCGCCCGCGCGGGCGAGGAGGTGACGCTGCGCAAAGCGCTCATCACGATCTACGAAATGGAGCTGCTGGAGTACGCCCTGCCGCGCATCCGCATCCGTGTGCGGTGCAGCAAAGGCACCTACATCCGCTCGCTGGCGCGCGAGATCGGCGAAGCGCTCGGAAGCGGCGCCCATCTGACCTCGCTGCGACGCACCCGCAGCGGCGGTTTCACGACGGAAACCGCTCATCAACTGGAACTTTTCCTGCAAAAACTCGGTGCGGATGAAACAAAATAGCCTTTTTTACGTATTAATTTTAATTCGCTGTTTGTTTCAGAGTGAAATAAAAGTCAAATTTTACCTATGAAGCTATCCCAATACGGGTACGAATACGAACCCGAAATGCTGGCCAAATACCCCGCCGCCAACCGCGACGAGTCCCGGCTGATGGTCATCGACCGCGCCAAAGGCACCATCGAGCACCGCGTTTTTAAGGACGTTATCGACTATTTCGCGGAAAAGGATCTTTTCGTTTTCAACGACACGAAGGTGTTTCCGGCGCGTCTGTACGGCAACAAGGAGAAGACCGGTGCCGAAATCGAAATTTTCCTGCTGCGCGAACTCAACCGCGAGCTGCGCCTGTGGGACGTACTGGTCGATCCGGCCCGGAAGATCCGCATCGGCAACAAGCTCTATTTCGGCGACGACGACCTGCTCGTGGCCGAAGTGATCGACAACACCACCTCGCGGGGACGCACGCTGCGTTTCCTGTTCGACGGCTCCTACGAAGAGTTCAAGGCAGCGCTGTTCCGCCTGGGCGAAACGCCGCTGCCCAAATGGGTGCGCGAGAAAGTGGAGCCTGAGGACGCCGAGCGTTACCAGACGATTTTCGCCGCCCGTGAAGGCGCCGTGGCCGCTCCGACGGCCGGCATGCACTTCTCGAAACACCTGATGAAACGCATGGAGATCAAGGGGATCGACAAGACCTTCATTACACTGCACGTCGGGCTGGGCAATTTCCGCACGGTCGATGTGGAAGACCTCTCGAAACACAAGATGGATTCCGAGCAGTTCTTCGTCACGGAAGAGGCTGCGCGTGCCGTCAACACCGCTAAAAACGAAGGCCGCAAGGTGGTTTCGATCGGTACGACCGTGATGCGCACGCTCGAAACGGCCGTATCGACCCACGGCATGATCAAGCCCATGGAAGGATGGACCAACAAGTTCATTTTCCACCCCTACGAATTCACCGTGGCCGATGCGATGGTAACCAATTTCCATCTGCCCTACTCCACACAACTGATGATGGTGGCGGCTTTCGGAGGTTACGAATGCATCATGAATGCCTACAAGGTTGCCAAAGACGAAGGCTACCGGTTCGGCACCTACGGCGACGCCATGCTGATCCTTTAAGATTTTTTTCACGATCTTCGGAGAATCGATCCCCTTGCGCAAAGACACAAAAGGCCCCGGAATCCAAATAAATTTTGTTCTGCGCGCGGTTTTCACTATCTTTGCATAAAAGAAATTTCGGTTCGAGCCGACCTGTTCCGGCAGAACCGGTTTTCGGTTTTGCGTTCGGCCAACATACTCTTTACACCAATTAAACCCATCGACAATGGCATCAGGCAAGATTCTGTACGTATGTCAGGAAATAGCTCCCTATCTGCCGGATACGGAACTTTCCAAGCTGTGCCGTACACTCTCGCAGGCAATGCAGGAGCGCGGTAACGAAATCCGCACGTTCATGCCCCGCTACGGCTGCATCAACGAGCGCCGGCACCAGCTCCACGAGGTGATCCGCCTGTCGGGCATGAACCTCATCATCGACGACAACGACCATCAGTTGATTATCAAGGTCGCCTCGATCCCCTCGGCCCGCGTACAGATCTACTTCATCGACAACGACGATTATTTCGCCCGCAAAGCCGTGTTGAAGGACGAGCAGGGAGAACCTTTTGCCGACAACGACGAACGCGCCCTGTTTTTTGCTCGCGGCGTACTGGAGACAGTCAAGAAATTACGGTGGGCACCCACCGTGGTACACTGTCACGGCTGGTTCGCCAGCATCGTTCCGCTCTATCTGAGAAAGGTCTTCGCCGACGATCCCATCTTCCGCAACGTGAAGATCGTCGTTTCGCTTTACGGCGACGGTTTTCCGGGCGAACTGGACAAGGATTTCCGGCATAAGATCGCAAACGAGGGAATCAAGGACAAAAATCTTTCGATTCTGGAGACCCCGTCATACGAAAACCTCTGTCGTTTCGTTATGAACTATGCCGACGGCATTGTGGCCGCTTCCGAACAGGTTGCGCCCGAAGTACTGGCCCTGGCCCGCGAAAGCGGCAAACCGATGCTGGAGTACCAATCGCCCGAGGCAGCCGATTTTTTCGATAATTACAACCGATTCTATGAAGAGTTACAATAAGTTCCGCCGTATGTTCCGCGCCGCCTCGCTGGCGGTCGCCGCCGCCGTGCTGACGCTTGCCGGATGCACCAAAGTGGACGACACGCTGGGGCAGAATCTCGTTCCCGACGACCAGGAGCTGAAGGCCGGGTTCGCCGTACTCGGCGGCAAACTGAAAAACGGGGAGCTCAACCCGAAGAAATACTTCGAGACACGGCTCTTCCAGACCGACTCGATCGTCTCGTCGAACCTCTCTTACGGCTATTTCGGAGCGATGCAGAACGACACGCTCGGGCTGCGCACCGCCGGCTTCCTATCCCAGTATGTGAGTTATTACAGCGTGGCCGAAGGATATTTCGGCTACCGGCCGATCTTCGACTCGGCGCAGATCATGCTCTCGGTGAAGAGTTACGGCGGGGATACGCTCGAACCGCAAACTTTCGAAGTGTACGAGGTTAAAAGCAACAAGTACCTGACAGAAAAACCGATCGAACCCGACGCTTCCGGACGGGATACAACCTTCTTTTTCACGTTCGACCCCGAAGCGGCGGGCGTGATCGAAGCGGGTCAGGAGCCGCTCTTCACCTTCACCTTCCCGGACGGAAAAACCACAGGACCCGCCACGACCAGCGTCACCATGCTGCCCACGGAAGCGGGTCGCAAATTCGTCAGGAAACTGATGCTGGACGACGGCAAATACAAAGGCGAATACTCGATTTACTCGACCGACAGCATCGACTACTGGGTAGAGGAGTTCCGGGGTTTCTACATCCGCCCGGCATCGAAGCCCGTGTCCAAAGGCGCCATTTTCGGCACGTCGCTCGACGCGTCGGGCTTCGCCCTGTACGGACGTAACCGTGTCGAAAGCGATCCCACGCTGATCAAAGACACGCTCAGCCTGGCCTACTTCTTCTACGACAAATACGCCAAAGCGGGCAACGTGTCGATCAACACCGTCGAACACGACTATTCGGCCGCCACGACCTCGGGCGACCTGCGTATCGACATCGAAAACGCGAAGGAGAGCAACGAATCCCGTCCGCTCAACTCCTACGTCATTGCGGAAGGCATGGGAGGCGTGATGACCGAGCTGACCTTCACCGAAGATTTCTTCCGGGAACTGGAAGCGCTTTACGCCGGCAATACCACCGGCAGCGGCAGTCCGTACACGACACTCGGCATCAACCAGGCCAAACTGATGATCTACTATCCGCAGAGCGACTACGACTGGCGGCAGATCACCGACATCAACGGCATGACCCGGCAGATGGACGCTTCGCTCACGCGGCTGGGCATGTACACCGACTTCAAGCGTCTGGCGGGCATCTCGGACTACTACTACGCCTACGAGAAGAATTACAGCACGGAACTGGCCTACGGCGGTTACATCAACCGCAGCCAGGGATGCTACATCATGAACATCACCAGCTACATCCAGAATCTCTGGAACCGCTACCGCAAGGAGGCGGACGCAGCCAGGGCGGAGGGCCGCGCGGTCAATATGGACAACGTAAAATACCGTTCGGTTTACCTGGCACCCGAGGCGTACAGCGTCTTCACGCCCTCGTTCTCGGTACTCCAGGGGTATAACAACGACGGGGGGAATCAGGCCCCGATCAAGATCGAGTTGACTTACACGATGATCAAATAACGAATTCACCCAATAACAAAGCGTACAACCTAAGTAAAAAACTTAGGTTTTCGCTTTTTTGAAACGACATATTCACCCATGCAGGAAAATTTAGTAATCGTCGAGTCCCCGGCGAAAGCGAAAACCATCGAAAAATTCCTCGGCAAAGACTTCATCGTCAAATCGAGCTTCGGACACATCCGCGACCTCTCGAAAAAAGACCTGGGAATCCATATCGACGAGGGATTCAAGCCCGTCTATGAAATCCCGGGCGATAAGAAAAAGGTCGTGGACGAACTCCAGAAACTGTCGAAGGATAAAACCGTATGGCTGGCTTCCGATGAAGACCGCGAAGGAGAAGCCATCGCATGGCACCTGACCGAAGTGTTGGGCCTCCCCGTCGACCGGACCAAACGGATCGTCTTTCACGAGATTACCAAGCGGGCGATCCTCGAAGCGATCGAGAAGCCGCGCACGGTCAACATGGATCTGGTCAATGCCCAGCAGGCGCGCCGCATCCTCGACCGGTTGGTGGGCTTCGAACTCTCGCCCGTGCTGTGGAAGAAAGTCCGGCCGTCGCTCTCGGCCGGCCGCGTGCAAAGCGTCGCCGTGCGGCTGATCGTGGAGCGCGAACGCGAAATCATCGCCTTCCGTTCGACCCCCTATTTCCGCGTCGTCGCCCAGTTCCATGCGGCCCAGGATCCGGACAAGACCCTTTTCAAGGCCGAACTCTCCTCGCGTTTCGAAACGCGGGAGCAGGCGCAGCAATTCCTCGAAAGCGCCGCCCAAGCCACCTTCACGGTCGTCAAGGCGGAGGAGAAACCTGCGCAGCGCTACCCCGCGCCGCCGTTCACGACCTCTACGCTCCAGCAGGAGGCGGGCCGCAAACTGGGCATGTCCGTTTCGCAGACCATGTCCGTCGCGCAGCACCTCTACGAGCAGGGTCTGATCACCTACATGCGTACCGACTCGGTGAACCTCTCGCAGCAGGCGCTGGCCCAATGCAAAGAGGAGATCACCAAACTCTTCGGCGAAAAATATTCCTCTTGGCATAACTACAAGACCAAGACCAAAGGGGCACAGGAGGCGCACGAGGCCATCCGTCCCTCCTACATCGAACGGCAGGAGATCGAAGGCACGCCGGCGGAGAAAAAGCTGTACGACCTGATCTGGAAGCGCACGGTCGCCTCGCAGATGGTTTGCGCCGAGCTGGACCGCACCTCGATCGTCATCGACATCTCCTCCTCGTCGCTGCAGTTCGTCGCCACGGGCGAAGTGGTGCGTTTCGACGGCTTCCTGCGTCTTTACTCCGAATCGACCGACGACGAGCAGACTCCCGAAAGCGGAGAAGGAATCCTGCCGAAAATGCAGGCCGGCGATGCGCTGGTATCGACGCAGATCACCGCCACGGAGCGTTTCACGCAGGCCCCGGCCCGCTACAACGAGGCTTCGCTGGTCAAGCGGCTCGAAGAACTGGGTATCGGTCGTCCTTCGACCTACGCACCGACCATCACCACCATCATCAACCGGGGTTACGTGGTCAAGCAGAGCAAGGACGGACAAAAACGCAACTACGTCCAGTTGACCCTCAGCAGCGGCAGAATCTCGGAAAAAAACCTCAGCGAAAATTACGGCAAGGAGAAAAACCGCCTCTCGCCGACGGACATCGGCATGGTCGTGAACGACTACCTGGAACACCAGTTCGGCAACATCATGGACTACAACTTCACGGCCAACGTGGAGAAGGAGTTCGACCGCATTGCCGAGGGAGAAATCACCTGGGAGAAGATGATCGGCAACTTTTACGGCCCTTTCCATCAGTTGGTCGATACGGCCATCGAAACCCAAACCGACAAGAGTGGCACTACACGCATCCTGGGCACGGAACCCAAGACGGGGCACGTCGTGAAAGCCCGCATCGGCCGTTACGGGCCGATGGTCGAAATCGAAGCCCCGGAGGGAGAGAAACCCCGCTATGCATCGCTCAAAAAGGGGCAACTGATCGAGTCGATCACCCTCGACGAAGCACTGGCCCTGTTCGCCCTGCCCCGCAAACTGGGCGAACTGGACGGCGAGGAGCTGACGGTCGGAATCGGTAAATACGGCGCCTATGTACGTCACGGCAAATCGTTCGCCTCGCTGCAGAAGAGCGACGACCCCTACACGATCGCTTATGACCGCGCCGTGGAACTGGTGCGCGCACAGCAGGCAACGGCCGCTGCGGCCCACACGCCCCTGCGTACCTTCCCCGAAGATGCGGACATGCTGGTCAAGAACGGCCGCTACGGTCCCTATATCGCATACAAAGGCAAAAACTACCGGTTGCCTAAAGGCTGCAAACCCGAAGAGCTGACGCTCGACGACTGCCTGAAAATCGTCGCAAGTTCAAAGAAGTAAAACCGTCAAACCCAAACACGCTCAACGCATGAAAAAAATTCTGCTGACCGCTTTCGCCTGCGGCATCGCATTCGCCGCTGCGGCCAAAGCACCCAAAGCACCCGCCGAACCCGAAGGATACAGGTTCACCGACACGAAAGTGCTCCCCTCCACACCGGTCAAAGACCAGAACCGCAGCGGTACGTGCTGGTGCTACTCGACCCTCACGCTGCTCGAAAACGAGATTCTGCGCGCCGGAGGCCCCGAAATGCACCTCTCGGAAATGTGGATCGTTCGCCATTCGTTCATGGACAAGGCCGACAAATACGTCCGTCTGCACGGACAACTGAACTTTGCCGAGGGAGGTGCTTCGCACGACGTGACCGAGGGAATCAAGCGGCACGGGATCGTACCTTTCGAGGTCTACCCGGGTCTCAACTACGGCACTTCCAAACCCGACTTCCACGAACTTTCAGTTGTACTGAAAGCCTATCTGGACGCAGTGATCGCCGCATCGAAAGACGGCGAAAAACCGCTCTCGACCGCCTGGAAGCGCGGCTTCAACGCCCTTTTGGACGAGTATTTCGGTGAGATGCCCGAAAGGTTCGCTTATGACGGACAGGAATATACGCCGCAGACGTTCGCCGCATCGCTACCGATCAATCCGGACGATTACGTGGACATCACCTCCTTCACGCACCACCCTTTTTATACGCAGTTCATGATCGAGGTGCCCGACAACTGGATGTGGGCCTCGGTTTACAACGTACCGCTCGACGAGTTGATGGCCATTATCGACCACGCGCTCGCGGAGGGTTACACGATCGCCTGGGGCACGGATGTGAGCGAAAAGGGCTTCAGCCGTACCAAAGCCATCGGCATCATTCCCGAAGCCGATTTGGAGGGTATGAACGGTACGGAAGCGGAAAGGTGGGGAAAGCTCTCCCAGAAGGAGAAGGACGAAGCGCTCTACACCTTCGACAAGCCCGGCAGGGAGCGTGTCATCACGCAGGAGATGCGCCAGCAGGCCTATGACAATTACGAGACCACGGACGATCACGGCATGGTGATCGTCGGCACGGCCGTCGACCAGGCGGGCAACCGTTATTTCAAGGTGCAGAATTCGTGGGACGCACGGCCGCCCTACGACGGATTCTGGTACTTCTCGCGTCCGTTCGTGGAGTACAAGACCATGTCGGTGATGGTCAACAAGAACGCCGTTCCGCAGGAAATCCGCAGCAAACTGAAAATCTGAGCGAAGAGCTGCCGCATCAACGGCAAATCAACACCCCCGGCCTGAACCGGGGGTGTTTTGGTTTAACAGCGACTTTTGAGACACTTGTGCGCCTGATGCAGTTGCAGCGAGAGCGAGAAAGCCGAAATTCCGGCAAAAAGCAGCGAAATACCGACCCAGATTATCACCAGGCTCGTGCCGATCACCAATGGCTGGAACAGGATCCACAGCGAGCAGAGCAGCAGCAGTATACCGCTGGTCAACGTCCATCCCGATCCGGGAATCTCCATGGCGTTCATATCCCCGCCCAGACCGATGGCGCTGAAGCCCCGGAACATCAGCCAGAATCCCAGGAAGATAGGAAGCGATGCGGCGGAAAGCGCCGTATTGAAGATCAGGATCAGGCCGATCACGATCTCGATGATACCGCCGGCAAGCATCCAGCCCCGGCCCGTCACGAAATGGCGGTTGGCGGCGGACAGCACCACCTGAAAAATTCCCGAGACAAGGATCACCCAGCCGAAAATTACCGACATCCCGATATAACTTTGTGTGGGGAAGATGAAAATCAAAATTCCCAGGACGAACAGGGCGATGCCCGTCAGAAGCAGCAGCCACCAGTATTTCACCACGCGCTTCGAATTTTCGAGAAGACTGTCGAACGTTCTTTGCATAATAACGATTTTTAAGGTTTGTAACCGCCTCGGCGGCAGACCTAACCCTGCAATCGGCATACCAAAAACACCCGGTCGGGCGATAATCCGTTTCGGATCAGGATTTTAAATCCGAAAACGATCGTTTTTTCCGGTGCCGGATGGAGGCATGAATAAAAAAACCGCAATCTATTTTGCAGGAAGAGAGGGGGGGGGCACGGAGTCAGCAATAAAAAAAGTCTCCTTTCGGAGACTTCAACGTGCGGATAAAGGGACTCGAACCCCCACGCCGTGAGGCATCAGATCCTAAGTCTGACGTGGCTACCAATTACACCATATCCGCCGCTCTTGCGGACAAAGATAGTAAAAATTCAAAATTCAAAATTCAAAACTCCCAAATATCTGCGATTTTCCCTACATTTGTACTTGAAACAAGCCGCCAGAACAGGCTGCCCCGATACGATATGCCCCAAACCCTTGCCCTTGTACTGACCCCGAAGCAGGCGGCCGATGCGAAGTTCCGCACCTCGCTCGCAGCACGCCGTCTGGGCGTCCCCGAAAGCGACATCGCGCTGATTCGCGTGGTGAAGCGTTCGATCGACGCCCGTCAGCGTCACCCCAAAGTGAATCTTACGCTGGAGGTCTATCTCGACCGCGAGCCGCAGCCGGCTCCCGTTCGTTTCGACTACCCTTCCGTGGACAACAAACCGGAAGTCCTTATCGTGGGTTCGGGACCTGCGGGACTTTTCGCCGCACTGCGGCTGATCGAGCTGGGCCTGAAACCCGTCCTCCTCGAACGGGGCAAGGCGGTGCCGGAGCGCAAGGTCGACATCGCGCAGATCAACCGCAACGCGACGGTCGATCCCGATTCGAACTACGCTTTCGGGGAGGGCGGCGCGGGTACTTTTTCGGACGGCAAACTCTTCACCCGCAGCAAGAAACGGGGCGACTACAACAAAGCGCTGCAAACGCTCGTGTTCCACGGAGCCACGCCGGAGATTCTTTTCGAAGCGCATCCCCATATCGGAACCGACAAACTGCCGCGTATCATCACGAACATCCGCCGCACGATCGTCGAAGCCGGCGGGGAGTTTCTGTTCGGATGCCGCATCGACGGCCTGAAGCTCCGCAACGGAAGGATCGAAGGAGTATACTGCGGCGACCGGCTCTACGAGGGAGCGGCCGTCGTTCTGGCCACGGGGCACTCCGCGCGGGATATTTACGAACTGCTGCACCGCAACGGCATCCGATTGGAAGCGAAGCCTTTCGCAATGGGCGTGCGTATCGAACACCCGCAGCCGCTGATCGACTCGATCCAGTACCACTGCGAAAGTCGCGGCGAGTACCTTCCGGCTGCGGCCTACTCGCTGGTAAGCCAGGAGAACGGACGCGGCGTCTACTCGTTTTGCATGTGTCCGGGCGGATTCATCGTTCCGGCCATGACCGCCGCAGACCAGTCGGTCGTCAACGGCATGTCGCCCAGCGGCCGCACGTCGCCCTATGCCAACTCCGGATTAGTCACCGAAGTGCGTTTGACCGATTTCGATCCTCTGCGGGCGGAATGGGGTGCGTTGGCGGGACTCAAATTCCAGCAACAGTTCGAAGAAACGGCCCGCCGGTACGGCGGCGAAGGGCAGATCGCCCCGGCGCAGCGGGTCGCGGATTTCGTGGCGGGACGCGCCAGCGGTTCCCTGCCCGCAACCTCGTATATCCCGGGCATCGTCCCCTCGCGGCTCGATGAATGGATGCCCGGTTTCATCGCCCGGTCACTCAGACAGGGACTCACGACCTTCGGCCGCCGGATGCGGGGCTTCGTCACCAACGAAGCCGTCGTCGTGGGGGTCGAGTCGCGCACCTCGACGCCCGTGCGGATTCCCCGCGACGCCGGAAGCCTCCAGCATCCCGACGTGGGCGGCCTGTTTCCGGCAGGCGAAGGCGCCGGTTATGCAGGAGGGATCGTCTCGGCGGCGCTCGACGGCGAACGGATCGCCGAAGCAGTCAGAAACTACGTCAAATAGAGCTATGGAACCCAAAATCAGCGTCATCATTCCCGTTTACAACGTCGAACGCTACCTTGCGCGCTGTCTGGACAGCATTGCCTGTCAGACGCTGCGCGAGATCGAGATCATCTGCGTGGACGACCAGAGCACGGATCGTTCGCCGGAGATCCTGCGCGAATATGCCGTCCGGGAACCCCGCATGCGTGTCATTTCGCAGCGGAACAAGCGGCAGGGCGGCGCGCGCAACTCGGGATTCGACGCGGCACGGGGCGAGTGGGTCGCCTTCATCGACTCCGACGACCGGGTAGCTCCGGATTACTTCGAAAAACTGCTCGGTGCGGCGACCCGCCATGCGGCGGACATCGCCTGCGCGAATGTCGAAAAACAGCGCGGCAGCCACCGAAAATGGAACGTCCATTATACGAAAGAAGAGGTGTTCTGCGGTTTGCAGGAAAAGTTCGACGCCTGCCACTGCCCGCCCAACTTCAATACGACCAACAAGCTCTACCGCCGCAAAGCGCTCTCAGAAGCAGGCATCCGCTTCCGCGAACATGCGGTCTACGAGGATGTGGAGTACCTGGCGCAAACCCTTGCGGCCCTGGGGCGGCTCGTGACCGTTCCGGATACGGTTTACTACTACATGGTACACAGTGCGTCGACCACCAAGAGCCGCCAGACTCCGCAGAAACAGTTGGATAAATACAAGGCACACAAGGCATTCGTGGCATTCGCCGATGCGCACGGCATCGACATCGGAAAGCGGTTCCGCGACGTGACGATGCGCGAATACGTCCTCTGCGGCATCTCGCTGCTGAAGGTCAAGGACAACGGCCGCCGCCGGATTTACCGGCTTCTCGACCTCATTCCCGTTTATGCAAAAAAAGTGAAGTGATGGAGATCGATCTCGTGTATCTGTGGGTGGACGGCAACGACCCCGCGTGGCAGGCGAAAAAGGCCGCTTACCAGCAAAAGGAAACCGGGGTGAATCCCCAGGCCGTGAACGCCTGCCGTTTCGTCGACAACGACGAACTGAAATATTCGCTCCGCTCCGCCGAGAAATTCGCCCCCTGGATCCGGCGCATTTACATCGTGACCGACAATCAGGTTCCTTCGTGGCTCGACACCTCGAATCCCCGCATCCGGGTCGTCGACCACCGGGAGATTATTCCGGCCGATGCACTGCCGGTCTTCAACTCCAACGCCATCGAACTGCACATAGCGCGAATTCCCGGACTGGCGGAACATTTTCTTTTCTCGAACGACGACACCTTGTTCGGAGCTGCGGTAGAACCTTCATTTTTTTTCGATCCGAAAGGCTCTCCGGTCGTAAGGCTCAAGTCCCAGTCGATCAGACGGCATCGTTCTGAAATCTACTGTTTTACGATTTACCGGATGCAGGAGCTGATCCGCGCTCGTTTTGGGAAACGCTACACGCTCGCCCCGCACCACAACATCGACGCCTACCGTAAAAGCGACTTTCTGCGATGTACCGAAGAGTTCGGGGCAGAGGCAAGCCGCACGGCGCATCATCGCTTCCGTACGAAAAACGACCTTCAACGCGTGCTCATCGCATACTACATGTTGGCAAAAGGAGATGCCCGGATGTCCCGCATAGGACGTTATAATCGGGCAAAGGGGTGGAAGGAGCGAATTCACTGCCTGCTGTCCGGGCATTACCTGACCGACTCGCGTTGCATTCCGCTCACCGAACCCGATTTGGAAAAAGTCATTGCGAAATACAATCCGGTATTATTCGCAATCAACGACTCCCCGGAAGCCACGGACACCGATCGCAGCCGCATGCGGCAGTTCCTCGAGCGAATGTTCCCGCAGAAATCGGCTTTCGAGAAATAAATCGGTTTCCTCACAGATATTGATTCATACCCTTATCACAGGATACCCTTTTCTCACGCACGCTTCGGGCCAGAATTTCACAGTTCCGATCGAGCCGGTCACGGGATGCCTGCGGATGGTAGAGGTGGAAGACAATCCCCTGGAATTTCATCGCCCGTTTTACAATACCGATATTCCGGAACCGGCAGCACAATTCGCTGTCCTCAGCCCCCCAGCCCGTGATATTTTCGTCGTAACCGTTCACGGCCAGGGCATCGTCGCGCCAAAAAGCCATATTGCAGCCCCGAATCCGTTCCGGATGATAACGACGGAACAGCCGGGAAAGCAACGGAAAACGAATCGCATTGTTGGCATCTTTGATCCCTGATCGGAAAGGAGACAGCGAAATCCTCTCGCCTTTGAACAACCTGCCGGTCAGCTCTTCGCCGATCGATGCCCGGCTGCCGCCCACATAATACCCCCGCTTGGCGACGGCCATGTGATCCAGGATGAAACTGCGGTGGAGGATCACGTCGCCGTCGATCTGGACGATATACTCGCCCGAAGCCGCCGCAATGGCCTTGTTCCGGATCGCCGCGAGCCGGAACCCCTTGTCTTCGTGCCAGATATGGCGCAGAGGCACCGGGGAAACCGACATGAAATACGCCACCACCTCCTTCGTCTCCCGTCCCGAGCCGTCGTCGGCAATAAGAATTTCGGTCGGCATCACCGACTGGCGCATCACGCTTTCCAGACACAGCCGGAGCGCCTGAGGCCAGTTATAAGTTGCAATAATCAAAGATACGGTCATCGATACAAGTCTGTTTTAATATACATTTTTCGATCAACATAGGGACAGAGACGGAACGACGTCCGAACTATGCCCGGCGCGGAAAAAGGCAGCCGCAATTCAACGGGAAAAAGCGCTCTTAATTCACTTTATTTTCATACGTTACGCAAAAATACAAAATATTGAATGAAATCACCTATGTCGTGCGACGTTTTTCCCGACTGCAATCACGAGCCTTTTCCTGACACCTCTCATCCGGTTCCGGCGAATTCTTCCGCTTTTGCCGGACAAACACAATAAACGACACGAAGCGTAGAATACGGCACCGATGCACACTCCCTCTTAAAAAAGCAATACAACATCCGGCTACAATGGTTTACGAGCTGTATATCAATTGTTTGTGAAATCCGCCCACTCAATCATATTAAATTTTATGAAAAAATTATGAAAATTTTTTAATAAAAACTTGCACGATCCGGTTTTTCCGCTTATCTTTGCAGTGAAGTTTTAAGGTTCATTTAGGTTAGTAGTTTTAGGTTGGTGAGGAAACTGAGGAATTAGGGAGTGCTTCCCGGTTCCGGGGTTTCCTTCTTTTTTTGCCCTTACAACCCGGCATCCCTCCCCCTATATGTTTCCCATTCCGGACAATTCCGGTCTTCCGCAGGAACCGCGCAACGGACGGATTTCCCGAAAACCCGGATGTTTCTCCCGAACCCCGATCGGCCGGCACTGCCCGAGAACTTGTTTTTTCGTGTTATACCGATCGTTACCCGTCTGTTTCTCAGGTATCCGAACCCGTTTCAAGCCACTCGAAGTCGTTGCAATGTGTATTTCGGCCCGCCAATGTTACCAAATTGTTAAATATATTTAATATATTCATAAAATATTTGCATAAATCAAAAACGCCCCTTATCTTTGCAGTGAAGTTTTAAGGTTCATTTAGGTTAGTAGTTTTAGGTTGGTTGAGGAAATCGGCAGGTTGCAACGGAATGAGATCCGTTGCTAAGACTCGGAAACGGTACTCGTTTCAAAGTCGAATACCTCCGATTAAACCTCGGTTTTTCGAAAGGGGTGGTTCCCTGACGAAAAAAGGTTCGGATCGATTGATCCGAACCTTTTTTTTGTGAATCGTGTCCGCTTCGTCGCAGGCCGGTAAATCCTCCGGATCAGAGGATGTCATATTCCTCCCGGTCGATCGTCACCTCGACGGGACCCAGCGCATAACATCCGATGTCGTAGGGGTTGTAATAAAAGACGATCCCCTCCTCCGTCAGGGCGAAATTATCGGTCACATCGATGTATTCGGGGAAGAATCCCTGCTCGGCGAGTCCCTCGTCGCTCGTGACTCCGAATTCGCGGTACAATTTTCCCCGGATAATTTCACGCAACTTTTGCCGCTGTTCCTCATCGAACAAGTCGCCCAGCGTAAGTTCATAGCCGCTCGAGATCGAGTAGTTGTGTGCACTCTGTCCGTACATTCCGTGCGCACCGCCCGTATAACTGGCATAGGCAATGGTATAGACCAGCACCGTATCGACTACGGCCGCTTCGGATGTCACCGTAACCGAAGCCTCGAAACCGCCCTGCTCGACCCGCGAGCCGTCGTCGGGCGTCCGGGTCTCTCCGACGAGCTGGGCGATTGCTTCGGCAACCGCTTCGCGGGCCGTTCCGGTAAAAGCCTCCAGCGAAAAGAAATAGGCGATATTGGCCTGCTCGACAGCCTCGAGCGCCGGCGAGGCCTTTGCGTTGGCAAGGGTCGTAAATTCGTACTGGACTCGATAATTGAAAGCCCCCTCCTGAAATGTCGTATCGACCGTAATGAGACTCAGTTGGGGCTGTACCGTCCCGCTGCCGCAACCCGCAACCCCCATGAGAAGCAGCGCAAGAGCTGCAAAAGTTTTCAGTTTTTTCATCCTATATATACCTGAATTGGATTTAACAAAGATAAGAAAAAGGGACTTTCCACAATCGGCGAAGAAAAAAAATCGCAGTTTTTCCCGGAAAATTTTGGAGATTCGGAAGAAGGCGCTATCTTTGCACCACAAAACTTTAACGGTGGATTCATCTAAGGGTTAGGATACATGCCTCTCACGCATGACATAGGGGTTCGAATCCCCTATCCACTACAAAAAGCGATCGGCGACGGTCGCTTTTTTTATCGCCCCTCCTGATCCCAAGACAGGGGATGAGAACCCCGGTTCGGACAAACGTAAGCAGCGAGCGCAGAACGAACCGGCGTTCGTTTTGCCGAGTCGCGACGTTTGAAGACAAGCGCAGCGCAGTCAATCCCCTATCCACTACAAAAAGCGATCGGCGACGGTCGCTTTTTTTATCGCCCCACCTGATCCCAAGACAGGGGATGGGAACCCCGGTTCGGACAAACGTAAGCAGCGAGCGCAGAACGAACCGGCGTTCGTTTTGCCGAGTCGCGACGTTTGAAGACAAGCGAAGCGCAGTCAATCCCCTATCCACTACAAAAAGCGATCGGCGACGGTCGCTTTTTTTTGTCCCTTCTCTGCGGAAAACCGGCAGACGAATAATCCCACAGGTGCAGCCCGTGCAGCGACGCCGGACGAACGGAAACTCGCTTTGACAAGTCGCAACGTTTGATAAAAGGCCTTGCGGCAGATACGTAAGCCCCGGATGAATCCGTGCGGGCAGTTTTTACGGAGCCACCGTTCGACAAATCGGCAAAACGCGGGGAATTTCCGAACTACGCGTTCGAAGGCCGGAACCGGGGTTCGGCGCCAGCACGTTTCTTCGTTCAAGGGTGATGCAGACGCTGCGTGCGAAACGTCCGGCGGGGTTACGACACAAAAAAGCGGCCCTTCCGGGCCGCCTCCGATCCCCTCGGAAAGGGACTATTTTTCAAATTTGGCTTTGAACTTGTCGATTTGTTTCTTCAGCGCATCGATCGCCTCGTCGACCGACTCCTCGAAAGCACGCGAACGGTGGCAGGCAACCAGATCCTCGCCCGGCAAATGAAGCGTGATGGTCGCCACCTTGTTTCCCAGTTCCTGGTCTTTATCGAGTTTGAGGATCACGTCGGCTCCCGTCGAGCAGTCTGCAAAGCGATCCAGTTTGGCCATTTTCGCTTCTACGAATTCGACCAACTTTTTGTCGGCATCGAATTTCACGGATTGAATCTGTACGTTCATAGCGTTAGATATTAGAAGATTAATTACCGCCCTCCCTTTTCCCGGGGATGGGCTTTCGAGTACGCTTCACGGAGCTGCGCGATGCTGTTGTGCGTGTAAACCTGCGTCGCCCGTAGCGAAGCGTGTCCCAGCAGTTCCTGAATCTCACGCATATCGGCTCCGCCGTTGAGCAGGTGTGTGGCAAACGTATGCCTCAGTACGTGGGGATTGGTCTTCCCCTGCACTCCGCTCCTGGCAAGTTCCGCCTTCACGGCCCGGAACACCACACTCCGGGATATGCGTTTTCCTTTCTGAGTTAAAAATAGCGCTTTTTCCGAAGAATTGCAAATATTTTGCCTTTCAATTAAATCCAGGTACGATAAAATTTTTTCCCGCACGAACTCCAGCACCGGCACCATCCGCACCTTGTCGCCCTTACCCCGCACGCGGAGTGTCGAACAGTCCTCGGAAAAGTCTCCCCGATCGATGCCGACCAGTTCGGCCATACGCAGTCCGCAGGCATAAAACAGCAAAACAATCAGCGCATTACGTTCTTGCGAAAAATCCACGCTATCCTCCATGCAATCCCCGACAACCCCTTTCATCCGGCTTTCGGGCACAAAAGAGGGAAGGCGCCGGGGTGTACGCAGCGACGTGACATAGCGAAAAATGTCTTTCGACACACGTCCCTGGCGGTGAAGCCACCGGAAAAGCGCCCTCAGAGACGAAAGCTCCCGGTTCATGGAAGCCGCACCCAGACGTCCGTGTTCGGTGCGGTAAAGGATCCAGGTGCGAATATCCTCGGCCGTAACCCGCTCGGGATCGAACGAGGAATCGTCGGCGCCGAACCAGGCAAGAAACTGTTCGACGTCGCGCCGGTAATTGCGCACGGTCAGGGGGGAAAAGCGCCGTTCGGCAGCCAGGTAATCGATAAATTCGGCAAGCATAAGGCAAAGATAGTGCAAGGTGAGAGCAATGACAAATTTTTTGGCATTGCCGAACCGCTGCCTGTCTTGACGGCTGTTGCCTTTGCCGTAAAGACAGCGTTTTTTCGTATCTTTGCCCGTCAAACTCTCCGATACGATGAAACGATTCTTCCTTCTGCTCGCGGCGTTATCCGCTGGACTCGTCCCGGCTTTCGCAGCCCGAATCGACACGGTGGCCGTTTACAGTCCGTCGATGGACAAGCAGATAAAAACCCTTGTCATTTCGCCCGACAACACCGACCCCGCGACCCCGCGACCCGTCATCTACCTGCTTCACGGCTACGGAGGCAACCACCTGACCTGGCTGGACATCAAGCCCGAACTTCCGGCAATCGCCGACCGCGAAGGAATCCTCTTCGTCTGCCCCGACGGCGCCAACAGCTGGTACATGGACAGTCCCGCATGTCCAGCCAGCCGTTACGAGACCTTCGTCACCGACGAACTGATACCCTGTGTGGACAGCCGCTATTCCGTAATCCGCGATCGCTGCGGACGTGCCGTCACGGGCCTGAGCATGGGCGGTTTCGGCGCCATGACGCTGGCCATGAAGCACAAAGACCTCTTCGGGGCGGCGGGAAGCACCAGCGGCGGACTGGACATCCGGCCCTTTCCCCGCAACTGGGAACTGAACCGGTTGCTGGGCGAACAACACGAGCACCCCGACCGATGGGAAGCCTTCACGCCGGTCAACCTGATTCCCCGTCTCGAGGACGGCGACCTGTGCATCGTCATCGACTGCGGCTATTCCGACTTTTTCCTGGAGGTGAACGGGGCCTTTCACCGCAAACTGCTCGAACACGGCATCGCACACGACTTTTACCTGCGGCCGGGCAGTCACGACCACGGCTACTGGCGCACATCGATCGATTACCAGATACTCTTCTTCAGCCGTTTTTTTGCCGGCTGCAAGTAAGCGAATTTTCCGCACGCCCCCACATCCGAAAGGGTGGACGGGATGCTTTGAAGGTGCCCACCTGCCAGAAAGAGACGACCCACCTGCGAATTCATTACAAATTGCAGCAAGTTTCGTCTCTGTTCATTGTATTTTCCCGGGAAAATCGTATTTTTGTTTATCTTCGACGCGGAAAAATGTTTCTACCGAACCTGTGCCGACACAACCCGACCGGATGACAGAGCCGAACCACATAAGCATCACAGACGACAACCGCGAGACGATCAAACGGCTGCGATCGGGCGACGAATCCTGCTTCGACGCCGTCTACCGTCGTTATTACCGGGCGCTTTGTACCTATTCTTCGCGTTTCGTCCCGGCCATCCGGGCCGAAGAGATCGTGCAGGATACGCTGATGTGGATTTGGGAGAACCGCATCACGCTGATTCCCGAAATGCCTCTCAAGTCGCTGTTGTTCACCATCGTGAAAAACAAATCGCTCAACAGCGTTTCACACGACACGATCAAAAGCCGCGTAATCCGGCAGCTCGCCGACCGCTTCCGTGACGAGTTCGACGATCCGGACCTCTACCTGGAAAACGAACTCATCCAACGCTTCGAGGCCGCCCTGGCCAAAATGCCGCCCGAATTCCAGCAGACCTTCCGGCTGCACCGGCTGGAGGGTATGACGCATAAACAGATCGCCGAACAACTCGGCGTATCGCCCCAGACGGTCAATTACCGCATCGGCCAGACCGTAAAATTCCTCCGCACGGAACTCCGTGACTACTGGCCCGTAATCGCCCTGCTGCTCGGCATCGAACTTCATTAAAAACTTTATCACCTAAAATCAGAAAATAATCGCCGCCTCGGTTAGTAAACCGGAGCGACGAATTGTATTACTATTCAGACAGGGAAACAGAATGACACGACAAACCATCGACGAAACCGTTTTAGCAGCTTATCTCAGGGGCGAACTCGATGCGGAGGCCACGGCCGCCGTAGAGAGTTGGTACGACGCTTCCGGGCAGAACCAAAAACTGCTCGGAGAAGTATACCATATATTATATATCAACGACCGCATCAACGCCGCCGCCGGCTTCGACACCGAGAGTTCACTGCTCCGGCTCAAAGCGCGCATGCGCATGCGCAGCCGCAAGAGCTTCACGCTGCGGATCGCCAAATGGTCCGCCGCCGTTGCCGCCGCCTGCATCCTGCTTTTTTCGGGCACGGTGTTCACCTACCGGCTTGCCGAGCGCATTTCACGGCCCCTGACAGTCAGCACCCAGTTGGGCGAACGTTCGCAGATCGTGCTGCCCGACGGCTCGAAAGTGTGGCTCAACTCCTGCAGCAGCATCACCTATTCCTCCCCGCTTTTCACCCGCCAACGCCGCGTGGAGATGAGCGGCGAAGCCTATTTCGTCGTGGAAAAAGACCGGCACGCCCCCTTCATCGTCTCCTCCAACGGACTCGACATCGAAGTGCTGGGCACCCGTTTCAACGTGCGTAACGACGACGACCTGCACCGCATCACGACCGTTCTGCTCGAAGGCAGCATCGAGGCCGGCGCCACAGGCCGCGAATCGTCGGTGCGCCTGCGGCCCTCGCAGCAGATGATCTTCAACACCGACACCAAAGAGATGCTCGTGAGCGAATGTTGCAGCGTGGAGCGCTCGATCAACTGGATCGACGGCAAGTTCCGCTTCGACCGGAATACGTTCTCCGAAATCGTCACCGAACTCCAGCGCTACTACAACGTCGACATCCGGTTCGCGGACGCTGAGCTGCGCGAGGAGCGATTCTCGGGCGACTTCCGCGTGGAGGACGGCATCTACCACATCCTTTCGATCCTCCAGCTGACCAATAAGTTTCACTACGAGATCGACCACAACGACATCCGACTCTATAAAAAATAACTCAAGTCTAACGCAAACCGAAAAAACCTCAGAGAGCCTATGAATTAACTCAGACTATCACCCGCTCCAAGCCGCCCTCCGCAATACAGGCGGCATGCAACAACCGTTTACGTGAAACAGGATCAGACGTGCGCAAACCGGCCCCGGTCGGCAAGCCGGAAATTTTCCGATTCACGGAAACGACGAAAGAAATTCAACCAAACACTTAACCTAAATTCCTACCAATGAAACACAACACCCAAGAAATGGGGTGGAGTCTACATGTTATCTCCACGCCATTGCGTTGTCTGCTGGTCGCTGCGGTCATGCTGTTTTCGGGCCTCGGTATGAAGGCCACCGCACAGACAGCCGCTCCCCGCGTCACGATCGACGCGCAAAATGCAGCTATCTCCAACGTTTTCGAAGCCATTCAGGCCCAGACCGGCTATTCGGTGGTCTACAACACCTCGGATCTCAATCCGGGACAGACATCCAGCCTGAAGGTCACGGACGCTACCCTGCCGACCGCTCTGGATCGTCTTTTCGCCGGATCGGACATCGCTTACACCATCAAAGACAAACACATCGTCCTTTCGAAAAAAGCCCACTCGGCAGCAACCGCTACGGGGGGGGGAATTTCCGGTAGTGTAAAAGACGAAAAAGGAATGGCCCTGGTCGGTGCGACCGTGCTGATTCAGGGAACAATGACGGGTACGGCCGTCGATATCGACGGTAACTTCACGCTGCCCCAGGCCAAATCGGGCGATGTACTGGAAGTTTCGCTGATCGGCTACACGAAGCAGGAGGTACCCGTCCGGGGATCGGCTCCTCTGCAAATCGTCCTCAGCGAGGACAACGCCGTGCTCGACGCGGTGGTCGTAACGGCCCTCGGTATCAAACGGGCCGAAAAATCACTTACTTACAACGTACAGGAGGTCACCGGCGACCTGGTCAACACGGTCAAGGACGCCAACTTCGTCAATGCCCTTTCGGGTAAGGTGGCCGGATTGCAGATCAATGCCAGCGCATCGGGTGCGGGCGGCTCGACCCGCGTCGTAATGCGCGGTGTGAAGTCGATCAACGGCAACAACAACGCCCTCTACGTAGTCGACGGTATTCCGCTGCCGAGCCTGCGTTCGGAACAGACCGAAGGCACGCTCGAAACTCCCGACGGCGGCGACCACGAAGGTATCGCCAACTTCAACCCCGAAGACATCGAATCGATGTCGGTACTCTCGGGTGCCACGGCTGCAGCCCTCTACGGTATGCAGGGTGCCAACGGTGTGATCCTGATCACCACCAAGAAAGGCAAGGCAGGCGGCGTGCGGGTAAACTACTCGAACAGCACGACGTTCTCCCATCCGTTCGTAATGCCCCGCTTCCAGAACACCTACGGCACGAACTTCGACGACTCGCCGCTGATGAGCTGGGGCTCGAAACTGACCACTCCCACCTCCTACGATCCGAAGGATTTCTTCCAGACCGGATTCAACGAGAACAACTCGGTCAGCGTATCGGGCGGTTCCGAGCGCACGCAGATGTACGCTTCGGCCTCTTCGCTCAACTCCCGGGGTATCATTCCCAACAACGTCTACAACCGCTACAACTTCTCGGCCCGCATGACCACCGACCTGATCAAGGATCGCCTGACCCTCGATCTGGGCGCCACGTACATGAAGCAGTACGACCGGAACCAGTTGGTGCAGGGTACCTACCACAACCCGCTGATCGGCACCTACCTCTTCCCGCGCGGCGACGATATTCGCAAATATCAGATTTACGAGCGTAACAACGGTAAGAAGTATGCCGAGCAATTCTGGGGGCTGAACTTCATGAACGGCGTCGAGAACCCCTGGTGGATCACCAACCGCCAGATTTACGAAAACAATACGCACCGGTACACGTTCAATGCGACGATGGTGCTGAAAGCTACCGACTGGCTGACTTTCACGGGTCGTGTGCGTACCGACAACACATCGATGAACTATACGCGCAAACTCTACGCTTCGACCATCGAACTGTTTGCCTCGGAGTACGGTAACTACCTCAACCACAAGGTTAATCACAACAACCTCTATGCCGATGTCCTGATGTCGGTGGACAAGACCTTCTTCGACAACGCCCTCTCGCTGCAATTCAACTTCGGTGCCAGCCTGATGGACGACAAGAACTCGCAGGTAGGTTATGAAGGTCACCTGGCGGGTATTGCCAACAAATTCACCTACAACAACATCCTGCCGACCGACTCGCAGAGCATTCCGATCCAGGAAAATTACCACGACCAGACGCAGGCTATCTACGGAACGCTGCAACTGGGCTACAAAGGGATGATCTACGTGGACGTTACGGCCCGCAACGAGTGGGATTCGCGCCTGGCGTTCACCCGCAAGCTGAACATTTTCTACCCCTCGGTAGGTCTTTCGGCCGTGATTTCGTCGATGGCCGACCTCTCGAAGGCCGGTATCTCCTTCCTGAAAGTACGCGCATCGTATGCCGAAGTCGGCAACGCACCCGACCGTTTCATCACCGGCAAACGCTACGGACTCTATGCCGGCGTCATCAGCACCGAGAACACGGCGCCCGCCACGCACCTGACGCCCGAGCGCACCAAGTCGTACGAAGTCGGTCTGAACGCCAAATTCCTCCAGAACAAGATTTGGACGGATGTAACCTACTACAACACGAACACCTACAACCAGTTGTTCCTCTGCCCCACGCCTCCCTCGACGGGTTATGCCAATACCTATATCAACGCCGGCAAGATCCACAACTGGGGTATCGAGGCCGTCATCGGCTACAAGAACACCTGGCGGGACTTCTCCTGGTCTACGAACCTGAACTTCTCGATGAACCGCAACAAGATCAAGGAGCTGGTTCCCGAGGGATCGATCGACCCCGTAACCGGCGCCGAAGTCGACCTGAAAGAGGTGAACTTCGATTACGGCGGCTACCGCATGCAGTTGAAAAAGGGCGGCTCGATCGGCGACTTCTATGTGACCGGTCTGAAGACCGACGACCGGGGTGAGATTTACGTCGATCCCAACTCGAACACGGTGGTTCTCGACCCCAAAACCTACATCTACGGCGGCAACACCGACGCCCGCTTCCGCTGGGGCTGGAACAACACGTTCGCCTACAAGGGCATCTCGCTGGGTGTGCTGATCGACGCCCGTATCGGCGGTCGCGGCGTATCGGCCACGCAGGCCATGATGGACCGCTTCGGCGTATCGGAGGCTTCGGCCATCGCCCGCGAAGAGAACGGCGTATGGATTTCCCCGACCCAGAAGATCACCGACCCCAAGACGTTCTATGCGAATTCGGGCGACGGTATGTCGATGCTGTCGCACTATGTGTACAGCCTGACCAACGTACGTCTGCGCGAACTCACCCTGGGATACGATCTGCCTTCGAAGTGGTTCAACGACAAGGTGAACATGAGCGTGTCGTTCGTAGGACGCAACCTGTTCATGTTCTACAACAAGGCTCCGTTCGATCCGGAAATCACGGCATCGACGAGCACCTACTATCAGGGCGTCGATTATTTCATGCAACCCAGTGTCCGCACGCTCGGATTCAGTGTAAGACTCCAATTCTAAAACCAAAGACCCATGAAACGATTCAATATCAACAAGATAAAAACCGCCTGCCTGGCTCTCGCAGCATCCTGCCTGGCTGCCACGGGCTGTACGGGGGATTTCGAGCAGTTCAACACCGACTCGAACTCCGCGCAGGAGCTGGATCTCACCATGCTGATCACCACGATGGAGATGGACGCCGTTTTCCCGTGCGGAGGTTCGGACACCGATCCCGTCAACCGTTACCAAACCGGCTTCAACCTGCTCGGCGACAACTACGCAGGCTACATGGCCGGCTACAACCCCAACTGGGGCGCAGGCCGCAATCCGCTGAGCTACGTGCTGGACAACGCTTCGGCCGCCTGGCGCAACACGAACTTCGAGGTGGCTTTCCTGCGCGTCATGCCGGCCTGGCTGACCCTCAAATACGCGCATAACACGGGCGAGATCAGCGACGACATCTTTGCCGTGGCCAACGTGCTGAAGGTAATGTCCCTGCACCGGGTAACCGACATGTACGGCCCCGCTCCCGTACTCCATTTCGGCGAATCGAAGAACCCGTATGTTTCGACCGAGGAGTGCTATGCCCACTACTTCGAAGTTCTCAACCAGTCGATCTCCATCCTGGAGGATTTCGTAGCCGGCTCGCCCGACTCCAAACCGCTGGAAAAGGTGGATGCGGTTTACGGCGGCGACTACTCGAAATGGCTCAAACTCGCCAACTCGGTCAAGCTGCGTCTGGCCATGCGTATCGTCTACGTGGAACCGGGCCTGGCCAAGCAATACGCGGCCGAAGCCGTCGAATCGGGCGTCATCGAGAGTGCCGACGAGAGCGCCATGCTGAAAAGCTACCGCAATATCGTGGTCAACCACCCGCTCAAGACGATCTGGGACGGTTACAACGACGCCCGCATGGGTGCTTCGATGGATTCCTACATGAACGGTTACAACGATCCGCGCCTGTCGGCCTATTTCCAGGTTTCGGGCAAAGGCGGCTACCACGGTGTTGCCAACGGTATCTACGAGCCCAAGCAGAATGACTACAAAGCGCTGTCGGCACCCAATGTGGTGGAGGCAACGCCCGTACGCTGGCTGATGGCCTCCGAGGTCGCATTCCTGCGGGCGGAAGGAGCCATGCGCGGCTGGAAAACCGAAATGAAAGGCGACGCGGAGACCTTCTATAAGAAAGGTATCGAACTCTCGTTCGCCGAAAACGGGCTTTCCGCAGCGGCTGCCGATGAGTATGCCAAGAACGACAGCGCCAAACCCGCAGACTTCAAAGACCAATCGGACGGAGCCACCAAATACGACATTCCGGCTCGCGGTACCATCACGATCAAATGGGATGAAGGTGCCGATCCCGAAGTGAAACTCGAACGCATCATCACCCAGAAGTGGATCGCCATGTTCCCCAACGGCCAGGAGGCCTGGTCGGAGTTCCGCCGCACGGGTTATCCCCGGATTTTCCCCGTACGCTACAACGGCAGCGCGGACATCAACTCGGAAAAACAGATTCGCCGCGTGATTTTCCCGCAGTCGGAATACTCGGGCAACCTGACGGCCGTGAACAAGGCCATCGCCCTGCTCGGAGGCCCCGACAGCGGTGCGACCAAACTGTGGTGGGACAATAAATAACAATGCGAAACCTAAACATTTAGAACCGTTATGAAAAACATATTGAAATACGCGGCGTTACTCCTTCTTGCCGGCTTTACGCTGACCGGCTGCGAGACGGAGAACATGCCCGAAAGAAAGGTCGTTCAGCACCCCGACCAGCAGACGCCCATCCTGCGCGACGACGCTTACTACGCCCGCCTGCGCGCTTACAAGAAGACCGAACATAAAGTGGCTTTCGGCTGGTTCGGATCGTGGAATCCGGAAAACGCCTCCAGAATGGCCACGCTCAACCACGCCCCCGACTCGATGGACATCATCTCGATCTGGAGCCAGTGGCATTCGCTGACCCCGAGCCAGATGGCCGACAAGGAGTTCGTGCAGAAAGTCAAGGGAACCAAAGTGACCTTCACGATCTTTACGGACAACATGCCCGAGCCGTTCGCTTCGATGTTCGAAGATTCCTATTCCGACGAAGCGATCGAAGCCTATGCCAAAGCCTACTGCAAAGATTCGATCGATAAATACGCCTATGACGGTATCGACATCGACTACGAGCCCGGTTTCGGTGCGTCGGGCGACTTCGTCGGCCATAACAACGAGAATTTCAAGCGGCTGATCCTCGCTATGAGCAAGTATGTAGGGCCCAGATCGGGGACAGACCGGCTGTTCATAATCGACGGCGTACCCTATGCCGTTCACACCGAGATCGCAGACTGCTTCGACTATGGCATCGTGCAGGCTTACTACTCTTCGGGGTACTGGGATTTGCAGAGCCGTTTCGACGAAGCCTGGAAGAAAGGCTGGAAACCCGAACAGTACATCTTCGCCGAAGACTTCGAAAAGGGTTGGCAGAAAGGCGGCGTAACCCACCAGCTGCGCAACGGAGAGTATGTTCCCTCGCTTTACGGCATGGCGCTCTTCGATCCCGATCAGGGTACGGGTGCCGGCTTCGGCGCCTACCACATGGAGTACGAGTACGGCCACAACGACATGGTTTACAAATTCATGCGCCAGGCCATCCAGCTGGTGAACCCGGCTCCCGCCGGCGACCTCACGAAAACGCTGATTTCGATCAACGAGGCTGCCGACATGGAAACTTTCCAGATCGACCAGACCCCTTCGGGTCATGTGTACGGCGAAGTGACCACCGAGATTACCGGTAAAATATCGGCTCTCGCCACGGCGGATACGGACATCAAACTTACGGTGGACAACGATTTCGTCAAAGCCTACAACACGCAGAACGACACCGAATACAAGACGCTCGATCCCTCGCTGGTAGTCTTTTCGGGTGCCCTGCATTTCCCGGCAGGCAAACAGATGACCGAAACTCCCGTTTCGATCTCGGTTCCCGGCATCAACACGGTCGAGAACGGCGATTACATGATCGTCGTCAAACCCGACGTAGCCGCAAGCAAGGAGTTCGGAACAAATGAGAAGGCGGCGCAGAAGATCCTCATCGTCAATAAGAAAGCCACCCATATCAAGGTTTCCGTCACAGGCGCAAACAGCAGCAGTTTCGCCGTCATGCAGTTGCTCGACGGCTCGCAGGCGGGTGAAGTGAAGACCTCATTCGGCGTCACGCTTTCCCGCGAAGCGATCGAGGAGCTGAGCTTCGGTTACGTGATGGACAACGATCTGGTGAAAACCTACAACGCGGAACACTCTACGGAGTATCAGACCCTTCCCGTTTCCGCCGTCACGGTTACCGGCAAGCTCAGCATTGCCAGAAATTCGAATACCAGCTCCAATACGGTGGCAGTCGAAGTTACGGCGCTCGACCAACTCCAAATGGGTAATACGCTGATCGCGTTGCGTCCCGACCTGTCGAAACTGACGGACTATACGGCCGACGAAAATGCGGGCATCAAGTATCTGTTTGTTGGCAAATCGGCGCAAAACGTACAGCCTGCCCAGAATCTCGAAGATTACGAGGCCAACAGCACGCTGATCGACAATACGAACAACGCGCTGGGCTGGGAGGTCGGTATCGTGAACCGCGGCCCGGTCGGCGGCAACGGCGTGTGGAACTTCGACAGCAATCAAATGTTCGACGGCAACCTCGGAGACAAGGCTCCCAACGGATGGTATGCCTTTTTCGGCAACCAGTGGAGCTGGCGCAGAGGCCAGCCCGACGGAGAGGTGACCATCGACATGAAGAATGTGAACACCGTCGGAACGGTACTCTGGAGCATCTGTTACGCAAACACGCTGTATGCCCTCAAGACGATCGCCATCATCGAAACCTCGCTCGACGGAAAAGTCTGGACTCGTCAGAATCACGGCGACGTAAGTCTGGCGAAGGGTGAAAATTCCCTGCAGTGGTTCTCGTTCATCAACCCGGTAGAGACGCGGTATATACGCATCACGATTTCCGACGGTTACGGAGATTACTGCGGCATGGCGGAAATTCGGATTTACGCTCCGAAAAACTAACACATCAACGTTTCAACTTTTAAATGGACACTATTATGAAAATCAGATATTTGATCGCTCCGCTGGCACTTGCCGCCGCCGCATTGTGCGCATGCCAGGAGAGTGCGGAATACCATCCCGTAATCTACATGTCGGATGCCCAGGGCATCCCCGCCAAAGCCATCCGCGTCGAGGAGACGCCCGCCAGCGTCGAAGTCTCCGTATCCGCCTCGGAGAAGGTTAAACGCAATACGACCATCGAACTGGAAATGCGGCCCGAACTGCTCGAAGCCTACAACGCCACCTACGGGAAAGCCTATGCCGTACTGCCGAAGGACAGCTATGAGTTTCTCGAAAATACGGTAGTCATCGAGGAGGGATTCATCAAGTCGAATTCGGTGAAATTCACCGTTACGTCGCTCGAGGACTTTGCGGAGGGTACGACTTACTGCATGCCCATCAGCATCAAGGCCACCGACGGCGAAATGCCCGTACTGGAACCTTCGCGCACGGTCTACCTGGTCGTTCAGACTCCCGTATTCAGCAAGGGCGTATACATCGGCACCGGTTATGGCGCTAACAAATATTCGGTTCCCGGATTCCGCGATCTCGCCGATTTGCAGGCGATGTCGAAAGTGACGCTCGAGTGCCGCATCTATGTCGAGGGATTCTCGACCCTCAGCAACAAGATCAGTTCGATCATCGGCGTCGAAGGCAACCTCGGTCTGCGCTTCGGCGACGTGAAGATCGAAAAAGACCAGATGCAGGTCTGCGTGGGCCAGGAATTCCAGCCCGCCGCATCCGAGCACTTCAACACCAAACAGTGGTACCATGTGGCGACGGTCTGGGACGGCAAAACGCTCGATCTGTTCATCAACGGAGCCTACGCGGGCGGTATGGCCACCGACGGACGCACGGTGAATATCTCGGGTAACACCGACGACTACGGCTTCGGTATCGGCGCCTTCGGCACGTGGGACGGCGGACGTCCTCTCGACGGCTACATCGCGGAGGCACGTGTCTGGAACACGGCCCGCACCGCCGCCGAACTGAAAAACAACATGAACTACATCGACCCCGCAACGGAAGGTCTGGTCGCCTACTGGCGCATGAACTCCTGCGAACCGAACCCGAACGGCAGCGGAAACATCATCAAGGACGAAACGGGTCACGGCTACGACGCAGTCGGTGCGGTGAGCAACCCGCGCTTCCTCGATGCCATATGGTGGTAACCCCCACGGCCGCTCCGGCGGCTGAATAACCGGAAGCCGTGCGGTGTGTCGTTGCGAAAGCAGCGTCCCCGCACGGCTTTTTTTCATATATTTGCACTAAAAGCCAACCCAATGAAAAAAACCACCTTTCTGTTATGTGCCGCAGCCGCCCTCTGTACGGCCTGCGGGAATTCCGGACCTGCCTCCACAGGACTTATCCCCGTTCCGCAGCAGGTGATCCGCGAGCGCGGCACCTTCGTCCTGCCCCGGACCCTGCGTTACACCACCGACCTGAGCGGTGGGGAAAAAGACGATCTGCGCATGTGGATGTCCTCCTGCCCGGTCGCTTTCGCCGAAGCGGCGGACAGCACCGCCACCGATCTTCGTCTCCGCCTTACGGACGGAGGCGCTCCCGAGGCTTACCGTTTGACGGTGGCTCCCCGCCGGGTCACGATCGAGGCTGCGGATGCAGCGGGTCTGTTCTATGGCCTGCAGTCGTTCCTGCAGATGAACGATCGTTACGAGGGACGCATTCCCGCCGTCACGATCGACGACGCCCCGCGCTTCGGCTACCGGGGCATGATGCTCGACGTATCGCGTCATTTCCGCAGCAAAGACTTCATAAAACGGCAGATCGACCTGATGGCCCGCTACAAACTCAACCGCTTCCACTGGCACCTGACCGACGGCGCCGGGTGGCGCATCGAGATCAAAAGCCACCCCGAACTGACCGACATCGCGGCCTGGAGACCTTATGAAAATTGGGAAGAGTGGAATTTCGGCGGCAAACGCTACTGCCACCGCGACGACCCGGCGGCACGCGGCGGCTACTATACGCAGGAGGAGATCCGCGAAGTGGTGGAATACGCCCGCCTGCGCCATATCACGGTGATCCCCGAGATCGAAATGCCCGGCCACAGCGAAGAGGTGCTGGCCGTCTATCCCGACCTTTCGTGCAGCGGCAGGCCCTATGTCAATTCGGATTTCTGCATCGGCAGCGAGCAGACTTTCGCCTTCCTGGAGGATGTATTGACCGAGGTAATGGCGCTTTTCCCGTCGCAGTATATCCATGTCGGCGGCGACGAAGCCTCGAAAGGGGGATGGAAAACCTGTGCGCGCTGCAAAGCCCGGATGCGAAAGGAGAGGCTGGAGCATGTCGATGAGTTGCAAAGTTACATGATCCACCGCATCGAGGCATTCCTCAACGCGAACGGACGCAGCCTGCTGGGTTGGGACGAAATCCTCGAAGGCGGACTGGCACCCAACGCCACCGTCATGTCGTGGCGGGGCACCGAGGGGGGCATCGCCGCAGCCCGCCAGGGACATCCTGCCGTGATGTCGCCTACGACCTATTGCTACCTCGATTTCTGCCAGGACGACCCCACGCGCGAACCGGTCGCTGCGGCTGCCTTTCTCACGCTGCGCACGGCCTATTCCTACGACCCCGTGCCGGACTCGCTGCCGGCGGACGTGAAGCCCATGATCCTCGGCGTGCAGGGCAACCTCTGGTGCGAACACGTACCGACCGACGAACATGCCGAGCACATGCTCTGGCCGCGCATGCTTGCCATCGCGGAAGTGGCGTGGAGCGACCCCGCACGCAAGGACTACGACGATTTCCACGCCCGCGCGCTCGAAGCCGTCGCCTGGATGCAGACGCGCGGCTACCATCCTTTCGACCTGAAAAACGAAGTGGGGCCGCGTCCCGAATCGCTCCGCCCCGTCCAATGTCTTTCGACCGGGAAAACCGTGCAGTACGATCCGATTTACAGCGGGAAATATCCCGCTGCGGGCGTCGGTTCGCTCACCGACGGACTGCGCGGCGGCTGGAACTACGGCGATCACCGCTGGCAGGGCTGGTGCGACACGGACGTCAGCCTGACCGTCGATCTGGAGCAGGTACAGCCCGTGCGGCGGATCGCCGCCGACTTCATGCAGGGATTCTATGCGGACATCTGGATGCCGCGCACGGTCGAAATTTCCGTCTCGGACGACGGAGCCGAATATCGCACCCTGGCCGAAGTCGCGCACGACATTCCCGTTGAATTCAAGCAGGACTGTTACGAAACGTTCGAATGGACGGGTGAAACGCAGGCGCGTTACGTTCGGATCAAAGCCCTCAGCAACGGTCGGCCGGGCGGCTGGATCTTCACCGACGAGCTTATCGTCGAATAGCAGCATACAAGTAACAAAGAAAAGTCAGGCTCTCTTTCGAAGAGAGCCTGACTTTTTACGAAAGCATGCGCGGATATTACCGCCGCGCAGCCGAACGGGCCGGACGCCCGCACTTTTCAGCACGTAACTTCGCCTGCGATTCCGCCTGTATTTTTTTGCCGGCCCTGGCGGGGGCACCGTATTCAGTATAATCCGAATCGTTGACATATTCGAGTTTGCCCTCATACGATCCCGAAATCTTATTGGGCTGGGGCGTATAATAATAGTCGTCTACCAGGTCGTAGCGAATGGAATAGTTGCCGCCGCCCTTGTTCTCGAAACGGATCGTTCCGGACACGCAAGGTCCCAATGCCACCAGATCCTTCGTGTACCACGAGCCGGACAGGCCGCGCAGGTTGTCAATATATCCCGGCACATAGGTGAACGGCACGAGGTAGTCGGTATTGATCGCCTCGATCACCTCGTAGTCGCCCGTCGGAATCTCGGTGGTGCTTTCGCGGGTGGTGTTGATGACGAACTGCATCATCTCGCCCTTACCGGTCAGCGTGTTCAGGTCGATGCCGGAAGTAGCCAGCCGGACTGTCCAGTTGTAGGAATTGTTCTGGTAATACTGCGCATCGCCGTAGAAAATCGCCATGCCCTTCGTGCAGGCGGGAGACACGTCGCCCGAAAGACGCGACAGGCACGACTCGTCGCTCAGGCCGACCGCGCCCGAAAATTCACCCGTGCGCGTTTCCCCGTTGTCGAGTTTCACACTTACCGACACCTTGTACTGCGCTCCGTTTTTGGTCACCGTACACGTACCGTCGGTCACCAGCAACACGTTTTCACCGCCCTGGGAATCGGTCTCGACCCACAGACTGCCGTAGTAGTACTCGCCGTCGTCGGAACCGGCATTGAAGGTCGACGGCGTCGAAGCCGAAGCGTTCTTGTCGCAGGTATAGGTGCCCGGCACGAGCGTAATGGCCGACTGCGAAGCGAATTTCGTCGTGTTGAGGTCGAGGTAGAGCGTATGCCCCGGATACGCCTCTTCGTCTTCGATGTCGGTCAGGGCCAGCTCGATACTGCCCAGACCCGTTTTGTAATAGTCGCCGAAATAGTTGGCCTGCGCCCCGGCAAACGTCCCCCCGAAAGGATCGGGACCGTAAGCCACATAGGAGAAGTAGGAGATTTTCCCCTCGTACTTGCAGGACTTTTCGACCCCGCCCTCGCTCTTCAGGGTCACTTTGATCACATAATCGTCGCCTTTGCGTTCGACGACGATCTCGCCGTCGACGATATTATCTTCCGTCGGCTCGTCGTTCACACAAGTGACCAGGTACGAAGGCATATCCGCTTCGCCCGTCGTAAATGTGAATTCGACGGCGTCCTCTTCCGAAGCCACCGGTTTGTACGTACCCGGTTCGAGCGCACAGTTTCTGGGATCGGCCGCAACTTTGGAATACATCTCCAGATACATTCCGTCGCCTGTACCGTTCAAAAAGAATCCGTCGTCGAGCGTCAGCCCTTCCGAATAGAGAATCAGCGAATAGTGGGCAACCCCCATTTCCATTTCGTCGCCCATATAAACTCCTTCGGCTTTCGGATAGGCAATATAACCGTCGTCCCCGCCGCCACCGGGCGTGGTCTTCTCCTTATCGTCGTCCGAGCATCCGGCCAAACCGATGAGTATCCCCCCCAACAGGGTCAGGAAAAGTGATCTTGTCAAAATTTTCATCATTTTCGCAATTTTAATAAAACATTTGAGAAATAAAACAGGGAATCCGGGCGAAATACCTAACCATGAATTCCGTTCCGGCAATCCTGTTTTGGCAAAGATGTAAAAAATACGCAAAACGACAAACTCCAAACCCGTATATTTTACTTTTCGGATGTTCTATCGCATAACGGCGGATGGAACGGCGCCTCCCGCACGAAGTGCCGAAGCCCGTTTCCGCTTCACAGCCGCCTCTGCGAGAGCCGGCCGACCGGGTAAATCCGACGTTTTTACAGACCGGATGGTGCCGCAACCTTTTACAAATGCGGAAATCTCGCTTATTTTTCGTAATTTTACGTCATCAGCAGTAGTTTGCACCCGATTATCCCGCAAGACCGCCGCCGTGTCCGCGTCGCAGTGCCGAGCGTCTGCCGGGCGGACAGGCAGGTCGCTCCGCTTATCGCCAAAATTCAAGGCGGCGGCCAAACGAAGTCCGGCATAGGCCGGGCGCCGGAAAGACAGTTGAAAACGAACTGAAAATATGACAGCAAACCGAAGAATCAACTTTTGCGCCGCCGCGCTGGGGCTTGTCCCGGCAGCGACGGGATGCACCCAGGCTCCCGCAGAGCAGCGACCCAACATCCTGTTTATCCTCTCGGACGACCATACCTCCCAGAGCTGGGGCATCTACGGCGGCATCCTGGAGCCTTACGCCCCCAACGCGAACATCGCTCGCCTGGCGCGCGAAGGGTGTGTACTGGACAACGCCTTCTGCACCAACTCGATCTCCGTACCGAGCCGGGCTGCGATCCTCACGGGCCAGTACAGCCACCTCAACGGAGTCTACACCCTCGACGACGCGCTCGAACCCGGGCGGGACAACATTGCCAAGCAGTTGCAGCAAGCGGGCTACCAGACCGCCCTGGTGGGCAAATGGCACCTCAAAAAGGAACCTTCGGGCTTCGACTATTACAGCGTCTTCCACGACCAGGGCACCTACCGCGATCCGGTATTCAAAGAGGCTGCCGACTGGATCGACGACGACAAAGGGGTGGGCGGACACGTCGAGCGGGGCTTCTCGACCGACCTGGTAACCGGCAAGGCGATCGACTGGATTCGCCGGCGCGACAAGCACAAACCCTTCTCGATGTTCTGCCACTTCAAGGCCACGCACGAACCCTGCGACTTTCCCGAACGCTTCGCACACCTTTACGACAGCGTGGTCTTCCCCGAACCGGAAAACCTGCTCGAATTCGGGCCGGAGCGGTCGGGCCGGACGTTCGCCGGGCAACCGCTCGAAACGATGGCGTGGCGCTGGAACAAAGCCTACACCGATCCCGAAAACTGGTGGACGTACTATCCCGAACTGCCGTTCGACGGCGAAGGTCCCGATTCCGTCGCTACCCGCCGGGCCATCTATCAGAAACTCGTGCGCGACTACCTGCGTTGTGCCGCCGCGATCGACGACAACATCGGCCGCCTGCTCCGATTGCTCGACGACGAGGGTCTGGCCGAAAACACCATCGTCGTCTACGTCTCCGACCAGGGATATTTTCTGGGCGAACACGGCTTCTTCGACAAACGCGTCATGTACGAAGAGCCTCTGCGGATGCCTTTCGTCATCCGTTATCCGAAGGAGATTCCGGCAGCAAGCCGCAACCGCGACATCGTGCTGAACACCGACTTCGCCGCGCTGCTGGCCGACTATGCCGGCGCCGAAGCCCCCGCCGGCTCGCAGGGCCGCAGTTTCCGCGAAAACCTCGCAGGCCGCACCCCCGGCAACTGGCGCGAAAGCATGTATTACCGTTACTGGACGCAGCACGAGATCCGGCCGGCCCATATCGGTATTCGCAACGACCGCTACAAACTGATCTT
The DNA here is from genome assembly GCA_048465795.1 of Alistipes sp. Lineage (GTDB taxonomy): Bacteria > Bacteroidota > Bacteroidia > Bacteroidales > Rikenellaceae > Alistipes. The sequence continues at coordinate 81,962 of DBFWKV010000046.1, read as the reverse complement.
TTTCTACGGCGACCGGCTCGGGATGACCGGCTCGGACGACTACGTTTCCACACCGTCGTGGGAATTCTACGACCTTGCGGCCGACCCGCACGAAAACAGGAACCAGTACGCAAATCCGGAGTATGCGCAGGTGATCCGCCGCATGAAACGCGAGATGCTGGAACTGCGCCGGGAGTGTGGCGACACGGACGAAGGTTCCGAACGTATGGAAGAGATCATGAAGCGCTGGTACGACCCGGAACGAGGCGCGTAAAAGCCGGAAAACCAGGAAAACTCCGAACACCGAAACGATACGAATCCTTGCTGGTCTGACAGCCACTGCGCTGGGCCTGCCGCGTGCGATACCGCCCGGCCACATAAATTTCGTCCGGACCGACCCGGCGACGCGGGCCTGGGCGACTTCTCCTTCACGGGAGCTTCGGGCTACAAAACGCCCGGCATCGACCGCCCGGCGCGCGAAGAGGTGCGGATGACCGACCTCTGCACCGCGCAGCCCATAAGCGGCGCATCGCGCGCGGGGTTGCTCTCGGGATACTGCCCCAACCGCATCGGATTCTCCCGCGCCCCGGAACCCGGTTGTCCCTACGGCATGAGCGACGACGAGCAGACCCTTGTCGAAGTACTGAAAACCGGACTGCTTCATGCATTCCGGTTTCTTTTCGCCGAATCACTGTTTAATGAAATGACAAACCGCGTTACAGATGACTGTAACGCGGTTTGTTGTGCCCAGGACAAGACTCGAACTTGCACGAACGTAATTGTTCACTACCCCCTCAAAGTAGCGTGTCTACCAATTTCACCACCTGGGCATCGACCCCTTTTCGGATTTAGGGTGTGCAAATATAGGGCATAAATTCCAATCCGCCAAATTTTGACGTAAAATTGTACGACCGTTTCCGGCAATTCGCCATTCGGAATGTTTCCTTCGCGGTCTACCGCGATTTTCGACGCTTAACTTTCGGGGATGTCTGCAACGAATCAAAAGTGAAAGCAGCGCCACGAAAATGGATAAAACAACAAAATCCAGGAAAGCCTTAAACGGCCTCACAAGTTACATTCTAAAATGTAAACATGTTTATTTGATTACAAATTACAACTTATAATCCGAAAATAAATTTCAAAGTACTAACAAATTTCCCGTTTCAGCCCAAAATACAAACACAAAACAGCTATTCAGACCAATTCCACACCTGCTTATGCTCATTTACACCAAAAGGCCGGAAGGATAAAACTGTTATTTCGGTCGTTTTTCGTGCAAAAAAACACGAAAAATTCGATTTTTTTCAGATACAAACAGAATTTTTAAACGACGGGCAAATAAACGTCGTATTTATTAAATATTATTAATATATCCCTGTTAAAAAGGATGAATATTGCTTGAGCCTGTGTCAAACGCAAACAGAGTATATCATCTGCGCCTCCATTATACATAAAATTAAACAACGAATGAATATTATTGCATTTTTATCGAAAATATATTCGAATACGCTCCTGCCAATCGGATAACAATTTGAAATCGCAGCATAAAATACTGAATAACAACCACTATACAGCCTGTTCTGAGGCGGAAAACAGGGGTATTGTGTTTCATGCAGGTATGCATGCTTACATTTCGGACATTTTAAATATTTGGAAAAGTTATTTTTAATCCTTTTCTTTGTCCTGTAAGAAAGTTTATTTCCTTATGCAAAAAACAAAAACTCTACTCAACATTCTCGCACTTTTCCTATGTGCTCTTCCGGTAGCCGTACAAGCTCAGGGAGAGGGGGGGGGAAAGGTTACCGTTAGCGGTCTGGTTACCGCAGCTGAGAACAGCGAACCCCTGATCGGTGTCAACGTCGTCGCAGGACCGACGGAAGGCGTTTCCACCCGGACCGACGGCAGTTACACCATCACGGTTGCTGCCGGCACCAAGCTATCCTTTCAATACGTGGGTTATAAACCTGCGGAATACACGGTTCCGGCCGGACAGGCGAAGGTGACCTTCGATTTGGCGATGGAGAGCGACTCCCAGACGCTCGACGACGTGGTGGTCATCGCTTACGGCGTCCGCAAAAAAGGCACTATCGCCGGATCGGTTTCGACGGTGAAGGCCGAAAAGATCGAAAGCACCCCGGCTGCCGCCTTCGACCAGGCCCTCCAGGGTCAGGTTCCGGGCCTTACCGTTCTCTCCAATACGGGAGAGCCGAGTGCGGCGGCAGCCATGTCGATTCGCGGTACGAACTCGATCAACTCGGGCACCTCGCCACTTTACATTCTCGACGGTACGGCGATCTCCAGTTCGGATTTCAATGCCATCAACCCCGCAGACATCGAATCGATTTCGGTGCTCAAGGATGCTTCGTCCACCTCTATATACGGTGCGCGCGCGGCCAACGGCGTGCTGGTCATCACGACCAAACGCGGACGCCTTGCCGATCATCCGGTCATCACGTACCGCATGCAGCTGGGTTTCTCGCAGATCGCCCGCAACAACTGGAACATCATGGACACCCCGGAGCGTATCCGGTATGAGAAGGAGATCGGCCTGACCGACAACAAGGACTACAACCTGCTGAGCAAAACCAATGTCAACTGGCTCGACGAGGTGTTCAACGACGCCGCACTGCTTCAGAACTATGAGATTTCGGTCTCGGGAGCCAGCGAAAAGACCAACTACTATGTCTCGGGCGGGTACTACAACCAGGAAGGTACGGCCGTAGCTTCGGGTTTCAAACGCTATTCGATACGCACCAATGTCGAGCAGCGGGCAGCCAAGTGGCTCAAGCTGGGCACCAACACGATGCTGAACTACCAGGAAATCGCAAAAGCGGACGAGGGCGAGCCTTCGACCGTAGCGCCGATTTCCGCAGCACAGTTCATGATGCCCTACTGGAATCCGCACCGTCCCGACGGTTCGCTGGCCTCCATCGACGACGGAACGTGGAAAGGCGACGGCCAGAACCCGCTGGAGTGGATCAAGAACAATCCCATTAATTACAAGAAGTACAAAATTCTTTCGTCGGTCTTTGCCGAGGCAACCATCATCGAAGGACTTACGTTCAAGTCGCAGTTCTCTGCCGACTATTCCCACACGACCGCCTTCGGCGTCGCCTATCCCGAATACGGGCCTAACCTCAACGACGGTTCGGCCCGGCGCCGTTCGACCGATGCGCTGACGCTGCAGGTCTCCAATACGCTCAATTACCGGTTCAATGTCGGCGGCAAGCACTCGTTCAACTTCCTCGTGGGACAGGAGGGGCTGGACTACCACTACGAGGATTTCGAAGTGTTCACCAAAGGCCAGCGCAGCAACAAGCTGACCACGCTGTCCAACGGTACGTTCGCCAGTTCGTGGAACGACACGACCGACGACGACTACGCGTTCCTGTCGTTCTTCGGCCGGGGCGAGTACAGTTACAGCGACCGCTACTATGTCGATTTCTCGGCACGTACCGACGGTTCGTCGCGCTTCGGCAAGTCGGGCCGCTGGGCCGGTTTCTGGTCGGTGGGCTTCATGTGGAACCTGCGCAACGAGAAATTCATGGAGAACAGCCGCCGCTGGCTCACCACCGCGCAGCTGGCCCTCAGCACGGGTACCTCGGGCAACTCGTCCATCCCCAACTACGAACATCTGGCCCTGATTGCCGGAGGCATGGAGTATGCCGGTATGCCCGGCGTAGCGCCTGCGTCGCAGGGGAACGAGAAACTGGGCTGGGAGCAACTCTGGACTTCGAACATCGCGCTCCATCTCGGCTTCTGGAACCGCCTGAACGTCGATATCGAGTTCTACAACAAGGAGACCAGCAACATGCTCATGTACGTTCCCAAACTGATCTCGGACAACGGTTTCAGTTTCCGTTGGGAGAATGTGGGCGCTATGGTCAACCGGGGCGTGGAACTGAACCTGACGGGCAGCGTCATTGCGACCAAGAACTTCATTTGGACGCTCAACGCCAACGTCTCCTATAATAAAAACAAACTCACGGAGCTTTACAACGGCGGCACGGAGTTCGAAATGTCCAACACCCAGAAGAAACTGGTCATCGGCCACGACTCCGGCGAATATTTCATCAACCGCTATGCTGGGGTCAATCCTGCGAACGGCGACGCTCTGTGGTACACCAAAGACGGCAAGCTGACCAACGAGCTGCGCGAGGAGGATAAAGTGATGATGGGCAAGAGTCAGAACGCCCCCTGGCAGGGCGGCTTCGGCACGACCCTCGACTGGAAGGGCCTCTCGCTGACGGCACAATTCTCATGGGTGGCCGACCGTTGGGTAATCAACAACGACCGCTACTTCAACGAATCGAACGGTCGTTTCGCCACCTACAACCAGTCCAAGCGGCTGCTCAACCGTTGGAAGCAACCGGGCGACCATACCGATATTCCGCGTCACGGCGTCTACACCGAGTTCGACAGCCGCCTGCTGGAGGACGCTTCGTTCCTGCGCCTGAAAAACCTCATGCTGAGTTATTCGCTGCCTAAAGAACTGCTGAAACGCTCGCGGTTCATCAGCGGTGTGCGCATTTTCGCACAGGCACAGAACCTGTTGACTTTCACCAACTTCTCAGGTCTCGATCCGGAGGGAACGTCCAATATTTACATCGCGCAATACCCCATGGCGCGTCAATTCACGTTCGGACTCGACTTAACTTTCTAATCGGAGAAACATGAAAAACATCTTACACCACCTCATAATCCGGCTCACGGCATTCGTCATGCTTGCAGGCATGGTTTCGTGTCTGGACAAATACCCCCAGTCGGCCATCCCGGAAGATGAGTCCCTGCAAACCTACAGCGATGCCGAGCAGCACCTGATCGGTATCTACGCCAGCATGCTCAACTCCAACCTTTACAGCGGGCTGCTGACGCTCCTTCCCGACATCCAGACCGACCTGGTATACGCCGTCGAAGGTTTCTCGAACACCTACGGCAACTTCTGGCAATGGACGGTACGTTCGACCGATGCGGAGATAAAAGGGGTCTACGAGGCACTTTACCAGGTGATCGGCAACTGCAACTTCTTCCTCGACCGCATCGACAACGTAATTGCCAACGAATCCGACGACACGAAGATCGACGATCTGGAAGACTACAAAGGCCAGGTCTATACGATCCGCGCACTCTGCTATTCGGAGTTGATCAAATGCTACTGCAAAGCCTACGACCCGGCTACGGCCCAGACCGAACTGGGTGTCGTACTGCGCACGAAATACTTCGAAAAGGAACCCTCCGTGCGGGCATCGCTCTACGACTCCTACCGGTTTGTGACCGACGACCTCGAACGCGCCCTGAAACTCCTTTCCGACAAGGACGAAGACAATGTGGCCAACGCAGAGTTCATCAACTGGGCGACGGCACATGCCCTGCGTGCCCGCGTAGCCCTCTACATGCAGGACTGGGAAGCGGCCATCAAGCATTCGTCGGTACTCATCGACGACATGAAGAGTCTCTACCAGCTCGCCTCGGCAAAGGAAACCGCCTCCGACGGAGCCGACAAATTCTCCCACATGTGGGCCTACGACCAGGGTCCGGAGGTGATCTGGCGCGTGGGTTTCACCACATCCGCCTACGGAAGCCCGCTGGGTACCCCGTTCCTCGGTTTCCGCCGCGACTACACCTATTTTTATCCGGACTTCGTTCCGGCCACCTGGGCACTGAATGCCTACGAGGATAGCGACACGCGTTACAGCGCATACTTCGCCGGCAAAGATTCGGGAATCAACATAGGTACGCCCCAGGGATTGGAATGGCCTCTGTTGGTGAAATATTACGGCAACCGCTCGCTGATGAACACCAGCTATACCACCTTCATGCATGTAACGATGCCCAAGCCGTTCCGTCTGGCCGAGCAATACCTGATCCGTGCCGAGGCCTACTGCCGCAAGGACGCCCCCGATTTCAGCGCCGCGAGCAAAGACCTGGGAACCCTGCGCGCGAGCCGTTTCTCTTCGGGCGGGACGCTCAACGTCTCCGAAGAGAACTGGAAGACGCAGCTCTCCGAAGAACGTATGCGCGAACTTTACATGGAGGGGTTCCGCCTGCAGGACCTCAAACGCTGGGGCATGGGCTTCGAGCGCAAGCCGCAGACCAGTACGCTGCGCGAAGGCAGTTCGCTGAAAGTCAAAGCGGACAATCCGCTTTTCGTCTGGCCGATTCCGCAGCATGAACTGGAAGTTCCCGGTTCGCAGGTGCTCCCCAACGAAAGCAACAAATAGCAAACACGAATTAAGAGATAAACAATGAAACGAATTACAACGGTTTTGTTTGCGACGGGACTTCTTGCAGCCTTTACCACCGGCTGCAAGGAGGTTTACACGACTTACTCCGACGCAGAATACGTGATGTTCGCGGATACGCTGTCGGTCAACATGGTCACTCAGGGCCAGGATTACTTCAAAGTACCCGTCGCCGCCACGACGGCGTGCGACTACGACCGCACGTTCGGCGTGGAAGTGATCGACCGGGGCAGCAACGCCATCGAAGGCATCCATTACAGGCTCAAATCCAACACGATCACCCTGAAAGCGGGTGAACGCAAGGCCGACGTGCTCGTACACGGCTTCTATGACAACTTCGAAAATACCGACTCGACGGGTTTCCGTCTGAAACTGGTGCTGCCCGAACAGATCGTCTGGGACAAGGAACTTTACTCCGACGAAACGAAAGTCGTCATGTACAAGAGCTGCCCCTACGACATCGGGGACTTTACGGGATGGTGCGTGATAACCTCGACCTTCCTCAACGAATATCCGGGCATGGAGAATACGAGCATCCAGCGTCTGATCCGCACCGAGCAGCATCCCACCGAGCCGAATACGATCATTCTGCGCAACATGCTCTTCACGGGTTACGACATCAACCTGCGCCTGGATCCCGAGGATATGAGTTCTCCGCGCGTGACGATGGACAAGGATCAGGTGCTCAGCGATGAAGCGATGGTATTCGGACAGATCAACGGCGACAACAAAATCCTGGTGCGCAACAGTCCTTACAGCAGTTCGTGGTTCAACTCATGCCAGAAGAATGTCCGGTTGTGGATCTATGTCTACGTCGAAAATCTGGGAGAAACCGTCGGCGCACTGGGCGATTATTACAACATCCTCGAATGGGTCAGCGACGAGGAAGCCGAGCGGCTCCAGCGCGAAGAAGGAATGTAACCGTCCTCTTTTTAATCAAAAAGCAACGCACAGCTATGAAAAGGCACTTATTATACCTGGTAACGACCCTGCTTGCGGGAGCCTGTCTCGCACTTGCGTCGTGTTCCGACAGCGACACCGATACGGGAAGCAACCTTCCCGAACCCAACTTCCCGCAGCCCGTCACCCCGACGGTGGCTGCCGGCGATACGTATCTGCTCGAAATCGACCCCGCACCCAATCAGGAGTGGGAGATCAGCATTTCGACCTCCTTCGCACCTTATTTCTGGATCGAGGACGGATCGCAGAACGTCTACAAAATCCGGGGCGCCGCCGGCAAGGCCGAAGTGAAGATCGGCGTGGCGGCACTCGAGGAGTTCGACGAAAACCGCAGCTGCGAAGTGACGATGCGCATGGGCGGCCAAACCAAAGTCATCGCCACCATTACCCGGGGCACGCTCGAACGGGAGTTCTCCCTGCGTCTTTGTAAGATGGAGGACAACGACTTCGCCTACAATCCCGAACCGGACAGCGATATCGCCTACGACTATGAAACGCAAACGGCTTCGGTTATCGACCTGCGGTGGCCCGACGGCCGCAACGGGTTCATGCTTCCGATCCTGATCGAGGCCAATTTCGACTGGCATATCAAGCAGATGCCCGAATGGCTGTCCGCGCCGGAAATCGCATCGGGCGGAGCCGGCCGGAAACTCGAAATCCGCCTGCAGGGAGACGTCTCGAAATACCCGCTCGACGGCGACGATCAAGGCAAGATCGTCTTCTGCGACCGGAACAACCCCGAAGCCAGCTATGAGTTCGGAATGTCTATTCCGGCCTGCCGCGACATCCTGCGCATCGACCGCATCTCTTTGGACACGCCGCTCGAATTCAACGGCAGGGGGCAGTTCTACGCCAACAACAGTTGGGTGGACGGCGGTGCACTCGGCTATATCACGAGCAGCGAAGAGGCAAAATTCTTTACCGTCGTAAAGGATGACAAAGGGTTCTATTACGGGTCGCCTGAAATGACCGATTGGGTCGTGATCGATCCGCAGCCCTGGAATACGGTTTCGGGCGATGTGATGCAGCAGCGTGAGTTCACGGTCACCGCCGAGGCCAACCCTGCGGAGGCGCCCCGTTCGGCCGAGCTGCTGGCTCTGCCGCCTTCGCTGGCGCAGCAGATCTCCGATCCCGACCTCGATCTTTTCTCCGGCGATTGCAAATCCATCAAGGAGGAGTATCTCCCCTTCCTGTTCGCCAAGGTCAACCAGACTGCCGCCGCAGGTGTGATCGAGGCACTCGATCCGGTTGCCATGCTGGGCGTGGGTGCGGAGTTCAAGCCCATCTCCGCTACCGACTGGCCCTCGACCGATTTCGGTGCCCCGAGCAACTTCCAGCTCACGTACACCAAAGACTGGTCGTGGGAGGAATCCTACCTGCACATCGACCGCGAAACCTACACGTATGAGATTTACGGATACGACGGGACGAGCGAAAAACTCGATCCGCAGAACTGCTGGATCACCATCGAAAAGAGCGAACGCGGAACGGTCATCCGGATGGATCCCGACAAATATGAAAAACCCGCAGGCCAGAAGGAAAGTTTCATCGTCTTCTCCGATGCCGAGGGCGTATTCGCCATGGTCTACTGCATCTACGATCCCAACGCCCAGATCGGCGGCGGCGGCTTCACGGCCGAGTTCGCTTATCCCGAACTGGTTCAGGGAGCTACGCTCGAAGCGATCACCTACGAGAATATAGACCGGCTGGCCGCAGCCTATCCCGACCTGGAGGACGACATGCGCGAGAACCTCAGCATGGACAGACCGCTCTACATACTGGTGTATACTACGGCAGAACCCTACAATGCGGTGATCAGCACATCCGGCTTCCAGCAGATTATGATCATGCCGATGTCGGGCGCCGAATGGTGCAATTACGAACCGCAGGGTTCCTCGGTGCTCTTCTCCATGGAGAAACCGGCCGCAGACCAGGAGCAGACGGCCAAGGCGGAGTTTGTCGGAGCGGGCAGCGAAACGATCGGGTTCATTTACTGTATTCCCGCCTTCTAAACGAGTTTTCCACGAACGGGAGCCTCGTCACAAGGGGCGGGGTTCCCGTTATACGACGATAATTAATTGAGAAACAAGAGCAGTTTTTTACTATGAGACTTATAAAATTTTCCGTAACGGTTACGATCGCCCTCTTCGTGTCGGCCTTCCTCGGCGGATGCTCCGACGACGACGGCGTCGACAACCGCGATCTGAAGTACGGATACGTTCAATTCAAACTTTACAAGGAGGCCTCCTACGAAAAGCCCGAGCAGGCTCCGTCCCGTGCGGCGAAACCCCAGCTCGACTACCTCTCGCAGGCAAGCAAGGTCAAGGTTACCCTCACCTACGGCGATGCGACCATCACCCAGACGCTCATCCTTTCGGCTGCCGACAAGGAGAATGCCGAATTCGGGATGCGCAGTGAAAAACTCCGCCTGCAGACGGGTGAGTACGAGGTAGTCACCTATTCGCTTTACGACGCTCTGGACGAGTTGCTCTATTACGGCACTGCTGCCGGGGGCAAATTGCAGATCGTGGCCGGCGGCCTGACCCAGCACGACCTGACGGCCAAAGTCACTCCGCGCGGGAGGGTGCAGTTCACGTTGGTCAAGGATATTGCGGCGGATCTCCCCAACCGTCCCGACACCCGGGCCGTGGAGCGTCAGTACACCTTCGACGAAATCGTTCAGGCTACCATCACGGTACAGAACAAGGTCACCAACGAACTGACCAAGTTCGAACGGCTGCCGATGAAGTTTTCGGTACATTTCGACGACGACGAGACTACGGACGGCTACCAGACCTCGTCGAGCCGCTGCGACTCGTTGCTCTCGCTGCCTGCGGGAGACTACCGCATCCTCTCCTACGAGACCTACGACGAGAACAAAATCCTGCTGGAGAACAATACCCGGCCCAAGAACTCGGACTTCACCGTAGCGGACAACAAAACCACGCAGGCCGAGATGACGGTCACGCTCTACGAAGCCGACGAATATATCAAGGACGGCTATGCCCTCTATGCGATCTGGAAAGCGCTCGACGGCGAAAACTGGTATTACGACGGCGAAAACTTCCCGCGAGGCATCAACTGGGACTTCAACAAAGACCCCGACATGTGGTATGCACAGCCCGGCGTCGAAGTCCACTCCAACGGTCGTGTGGCCAAGATCACGCTCAGTGATTTCGGTTTCCGGGGCGACATGCCCGAGGCACTGGGCCAGCTCACGGAGCTGATCGAGTTGTATCTGGGCACCCACAACGACACCAACACGCTCGAATACGACCCGTCGCTGTCGCCCGACAAGAGTCTGTCGGAGCGCAACCGCAACCGCCTCCAGTATCACAAGGAGTACCTTTCGATGATCCACCCGGCCACACAGATGTCCGAGCCTTGTGCGCACGCCCTGCGCCTGCACGGCATCCACATTCCTGCCACGTCGCTTTATGACAAGGGGCTTAAAGAGGACGAGATCATCGACCGCAACACGGGTCTCCAGATCCGGCCGAAGGACATGAATCCCGGCAAACTGTGCAACGGCCTGCGGTCGCTGCCCAAGTCGATCGGGAAGCTCAAGAAACTCGAATACCTCTTTATCGCCAACGGCGAGATCACCGAGCTGCCCGAAGAGCTGGCCCTGCTGGAATCGTGCACCGATGTGGAGGTATACAACTGCCCGAAGATGACCAAGTTCCCCATGCCGCTCACCCGGATGCCGAAACTCATCTCCCTCAACATCGGGTGCAACCCCCAGTGGACGGATATCGACGAGGGCATGGATGCGCTGGCAAAAGGGGAAGCCGCCAAAGAGCTTCAGATACTTTATGCCCGTGACAACAAGCTCACGGCCATTCCCGAATCGTTCTCGAACCTGAAGAAGATCGGCCTGCTCGACCTGTCGGGCAACCGGATTTCGCAGCTTTCCCCGCTGGGCAAGGAGGTCGCTCCCGTACAGCTTTTCCTCGACAACAACCAGATCGAATCCTTCCCGGTCAACAGCGACGGCATCTTCTGCAACATGGACGACCTGGAGAGCATGTCGGTGCAGTACAACAAACTGACCGAGTTCCCCAATATTTTCTCGTCGAAGACGAAGTTCACGATCAAGGATGTGAATTTCGCCGGCAACCAGATCGGGAGCTTCCCCGCCGACTTCAAGGGTATCAACGTCACGACGCTGACCCTGTCGGGCAACCGGCTCACCAAGTTCCCCAAATGCTTCGGTGAAACCAACTCGTATGTGGCCTACGTCATCCTGCGCGCCAACCAGATCGACGAGATACCGGAAGGATCGTTCAAAGGGAAGTATTCGAGTTCGCTGATATCGCTCGACCTGACCTACAACAAGCTCACGAAGTTCCCGAAGGACTTCACGGCCGAGGATCTTCCGTTCCTCTACGGCCTGGACATCTCGTTCAACTCGTTCAGCTCGTTCCCCTTCGAACCGCTCAGTGCAGCCGGCCTGACGGTCTACGCCATCCGGGGCCAGCGCGATGCCAACGGCGGACGCTGCCTGCGCGAGTGGCCCAAAGGACTGGCCCAGCATACGGGTTTGCGCGGGTTTTATATCGGATCGAACGACCTGCGCAAGATCGACGACACGATCTCAACCCTGATTTTCCATCTGGAAATCAGCGACAACCCGAATATTACGTTCGATGCTTCGGACGTTTGTTACAGTTGGAAGAACGGCGTTTACAACCTGATCTACGACAAATCGCAGAACATCATCGGCTGCGACGAAATGCTGAAGTAATATTCAAAGAACATCAGACATGAAAATAAAAAGTTATATACCGATCATCCTCTGCGCACTGGCTGTCGCCGGATGCTCCGATGCGGACAAAAACGTAGGCTTCAATCTCGACACGAACACGTTCACGCTCGACGCCGACGGCGGGACGCGTGAAATCCGGATCACGGCGGACAAAAACTGGATCGCCACCTCCGACCAGCCGTGGATCGCGGTCTCACCGGCCAACGGCCACGGTACGGCCGACGTCAAACTGCTCATCGACTCGGCGCTCACCGACCAGCCCCGGCGCGGTTACGTGCGCATCCAGAACCAGGCCACCTGGGAAAAACGGGAGATCACCATCGACCAGAAAGGATACCAGTACGCCATCGAGCTGGACGAACAGGAGGTCGCCGTGTCGAACTATGCCGCTTACGGCAAACGCTCGTTCGATGTGAGGATCAAAACCAATGTCGATTTCGACATAAAGGTTCCCGATAACGCCCGGTGGCTGACATACGACAAATACTCGGTGGAGCTGGACCGTGGAATCCGTCCGCGCGAGGTGACCGTACGCTTCAACTGGGACATCAGCTCGACTCCCCAGCCGCGTATCGCCGATGTGGCCTTCCAGCCCAAAAGCGAGGTGGTGCTGAGCCGCCAGGACAATCTCGTCGTGACACAGAAAGCTGCGGAACCCATCGAGGAGAACACCCGCTCGGGCGACTCGGTAGCACTGCTCAGCATTGCCCGCTCGCTCGACATCGGGACACGCTGGAGCGCATCGGAGCGCATGGATCTCTGGGACGGTGTCACGCTCTGGGAAGAGGGCATGGAAGGCTATACCCCCGAGAAGAACGGCCGTGTGAAATACGCCTATTTCTCCCAGTTCGCCACCAAAGAAGCGCTGCCGTTCGAGGTGAAGTACCTGACGGCTGCGGAGGAACTTGTCTTCTTCGGCAACTCCAATGCATTCCTTTACAGCCTCGATCCGGGCGAAGATATCTGCGAACTCACGCAGCTGCGGCGCCTGACCATTTCGAGTTACGGTTTGACGAAGCTGTCGGACAAATTCACGAATCTCACGAACCTCGAATTCCTGGACTTGAGTTCCAACAACTTCCAGAAGATTCCCGCCGAGCTGAGCAAAGACAACTTCCCCAAACTGCGGTCGCTGGTAATGAATGCCAACACGCGGCATAACATCTACGACCTGAGCAACACCGTAAAGACCAATTTCGGCGGTTTCTACGATGAGGACGGCTTCCCCCGCCGCATGATCGAATGGGGCCTGGACACGCTCGTGCTTTCGGTGAATTATCTCCAGGGTTCGCTTCCCGAAATGGATGACTGGGAGAAATATACCGAGCAGGACATCATCGACGCCGACACGCTGCCCCGGGCACTGATCGGCACCCCGAAAGTCATGCCGCACACCAAGCGGTTCACCATCAACCTCAACCGCCTGACCGGCAAGATCCCCGATTGGCTGCTCTACCACCCCGCACTCGACTGGTGGGCCCCCTTCCAACTGGTATTCAGCCAGGAAGGTAAGGATGCGAACGGCAAACTGGCCGGATTCGACGATGAACCGACGAACCTGAATTATTACTACGAATTCTATAAGGGCTTCAAGAACCCCAACCTCGAGGACGACGAGGATGAACAGACGCCCGGCACCAAATAAGTTATGAAGATGAAAAGACACATATTCGGCATTTTCGCCTTTTCGCTCTTTGCGTTGAGCGCCTGTACAACCGACGATTTTCCCGCAACGGAGCCTGCCGGTCCCGACCGGGAGGAGCAAGTGAAGCCTATCGCCGGCGAACTGATGGTGAAATTCGCACCCTACGTAAGCGACATCCTCGACCGGCAGGCCGCCAAGACCCGCAGCGGCCTGGCTACCCGTTCGGGAATTCTCTCCGTGGACGAGGTTCTCGACCTGGTCGGAGGCTATGAAATCGAACGCGTATTCCCGCTCGACAAGAGCACCGAAGAGCGCACCCGGGCAACCGGACTGCATCTCTGGTACCGGGTTCGTTTCAGCGAAGAACATTCGGTGGAGGAGGTTTCCGCACGCCTTACCCAACTGGGCGAGGTGCAGAAGGTGAGCATCAACCGCACGATCAAGCGAGCTTACGACACGGGCCGGAAGGCTTCGCCGATTCTGCGCGAAGACCTCGCCCGCATCCGACGCAGCACCCGGGGCGCCGAGGCGGGATACCCCCACAACGACGAGCTACTGCCGATGCAGTGGCACCTGATCAACCGGGGCGACATGTTTGTGAAGGAGACCGTGAAGTCGATCGTAGACGCCGACGTGCAGTGCGAAAAGGCCTGGGAACTTTCGACCGGCGATCCGTCGATCATCGTAGCGGTGCTCGACGAGGGTGTCTTCCTCGAGCATCCCGACCTGCGCGACAACCTTTGGACGAACGAGGACGAAATCTACCGTTCGCATGACGACAACGACGGCAACGGCTACAAGGGCGACTATCACGGCTACAACTTCGTCAAAGACTCGGGCATCATCTCCTGGGACGACGTGAACGACACGGGACACGGCACGCACGTGGCCGGTGTGATCGCCGCGCAGAACGATAACGGCATCGGCATCGGCTCGATAGCCGGCGGCACCTCCCGGAAACCGGGCGTGAAGATCATGTCGTGCCAGATTTTCTCGGGGAACATGGCCAGCAACTCGGTGGCCTCGGTGAAGGCGATCAAGTACGCTGCCGACAACGGCGCCGTGGTGCTGCAATGCAGCTGGGGTTACACCTCCGGCCGGGCCAACAGCTATGACTGGGGCGATCCGGGCTTCGATTCGGAAGAGATGTGGATCAAGATGTGCCCGCTCGAAAAAGAGGTGCTGGACTACTTCATTCACAACGCCGGTTCACCCAACGGGCCGATCGAAGGCGGTCTGGCCGTTTTCGCCTCGGGCAACGAGTACGCTCCTATGGCGGGTTACCCCGGAGCGGCCGAAGCCTGCATCTCGGTTGCCGCCACGGCGGCCGACTTCACGCCTGCGGTTTACACCAACTACGGCCCCGGCACCACCATCGCGGCTCCGGGCGGCGACGAGGATTACTACTACGAATATTTCGACGAAAAGTTCACACGCGGACAGATCGGCTGCGTGCTCTCGACACTTCCCTACCACGTGAGCGAAACGGGTTACGGTTATATGCAGGGCACCTCGATGGCCTGCCCCCACGTATCGGGCGTCGTGGCCCTCGGGCTTTCCTACGCCGCGCAGTTACGCCGCCACTTCACGGCCGAAGAGTTCAAGCAGCTTCTCTATCAGACGGTGACACCCATCGACAGCTACATGACGGGCATCAAGAGTTACCGCCAGTATGTTTCTGACCTGGGCGATACCCAGCCGATGCAGATGCCGCTCTCCAAATTCCGCTACCAGATGGGTACGGGCCAGGTCAATGCCACGAAGCTGCTCAACGCGGTGGCCCAGAACGGCACGACGGTCAGCTTCCCCAACCTCTACATCGCCGCAGGCAGCGAAGTGGTGTCGGTTCCCGCGAACTACTTCCTGGGCGGAGAGTCGCTGACCTATACCGTCACTATCGCCGACAAGTCGGTGGCTACCGTCACGGAAGAGGGCACGAAGCTGCGTTTCAAGGGTCTGAAGGTAGGCGTTACGACGGCCGCCATCACGGCCAGCAACGGAGAAAAACATTCGTTCAACATTACGGTGCGCAAGCGTACGGGCGGTAACGGCTGGTTGTAAACGGATTATGCGGCAAAACGGTAAAATAGCGATTCTCTGTCTGGGAGTGTTGTGGGCGGCAATGACCGCCACGCCGCTCCGGGGACAGATGCGCGTCATTTCCGAGGAGCTGCTGGACAGCCTGAACAATCCGCCGACGGTAACGAGCGGCAGCGTGATGTACTTCTACGAGAAGCACATCGACACAGGACGCATCGGTGAGGACGACGCCCCGAGCAGCTACACGTTCCGTTGGCGCAATGTCGGCAACAGGCCGTTGGTCGTCACGCGCGTACAGACGACCTGCGGATGCACGGTGGCCGAACACGACAGACAGCCCGTCCAGCAGGGCGGTAGCGGGACTGTCCGGGTCACCTATCACCCCAAAGGACATCCGGGGAGTTTCCAGCGTAAGATATTCGTATACACGCAGCTCTCCGACAAGCTCCCCACGGCCGTGCTGGAACTCACCGGGCAGGTCGAACCGTCGGTCATGCCGACTTCGGCCTATCCCTATGCGATGGGCGACCTGCTGCTCAAACAGCAAAGCGTCCGCATCGGGGGCCAGCGGCTGCAAACCGAGCGTATCGAATGTCTCAATGCGGGTTCGAAGCCGCTCAGGATCACCGCCGACAGCCATTTCCTGCCGTCCTACATCGCATTCGAATGCGAGCCCGCAACCTTCGGGCCGGGTACGACGGCCGATCTGGTGATCCGGTTCGATCCGGCAAAAGCTCCGGAGACCCTTCCCGAGCAGGTTCCGGTGATCCTCGAAGGTGTGGATGCCCCGCCGAGCCGCCGCACGATCCGTGTCCGCATCGGAGAAACCAAGTAAACAACAAAAAAAACGATATGAAAAGATTTTTAAAATTCGCCGCCCTTTCGTTGGCCGTTGTCGGTCTCTGGGCCTGCGACGACGACAAAAGCTACGCCGATCCCGGTATGGAGGTCACCGCGCACAGCATCGCGGGCACCTGGCAACTGACCGAATGGCAAAACGCCCCCCTGGCCGAGGGCAGCTACGTGTATATCGAGTTCATCCGCCGGGATCGCAAATTCAAGCAGTACGATAACATGGAGAGCTTCGGCACCCGGTACCGGACAGGCCGGTTCCAGATCGAGTCCGACCCCTCGACCGGTTCGGTCATCCGGGGCGTCTACGACTATACGATGGGCGAGGAATGGAGCCACCGCTACATCATCCGGGATCTCTCGGAAAAGCGAATGGTCTGGGTGGCGGCCGATGACCCCGACGATGTCTCGGTCTACGTGAAGAGTTCCATTCCGGACGAGATTCTCCAGGCCGGCAGCGACGACACGGAAGATTGAACCGGATACCTTCGGAGATAGGAAAAGGGAGTGCTTTCAGGCACTCCCTTTTTCATGCGCTTCCGGCCCTGCCGGATCAGTCGAACGTCATCTCGTCGAAGAGGTAGGAAGCCCCGCCGATGCGGTCGATCACGAACAGCACGTAACGGATGTCCACCGAGATGTTGCGGCAGATTGCGGGGTCGAACTCCACGTCGCTCATCGTCGAGCGCCACGTGCGGTCGAAGTTGATGCCGACCAGCTGGCCTTTCGCATTGAGGATCGGCGATCCGGAGTTTCCGCCCGTGGTCTGGTTGGTCGCCAGGAAGCAGACGGGCACCGTCGTGCGGCCGTCGATCCGCGCGGCCCAGCGGCCGTAGCGTTTCGAGGCATGGAGGTCGCGCAGCGCCTGCGGGATGTCGTAATCGTATACGTTCGGATCGTCTTTGGCGATGATGCCGTCGAGCGTGGTCTGCGGCTTGTGATACTCGCCGTCGGCATATTCGTAGCCCGCCACGCTGCCGTAGGCCACGCGCAGCGTGAGGTTGGCATCGGGAAAGAAGGCGCGTGTCTGGTCCCACTCGCGCAGGCCCCGCACGTAAACCGTATAGAGTTCGTTCAGGCGGCCGCTGTTGAGGTTGCGCAGCGACGCGGTTCCCAGCAGCC
Source organism: Alistipes sp. (assembly GCA_048465795.1). Classification (GTDB taxonomy): domain Bacteria; phylum Bacteroidota; class Bacteroidia; order Bacteroidales; family Rikenellaceae; genus Alistipes. Next base: position 64,354 of record DBFWKV010000046.1, on the reverse strand, counting down.
AGACGATATGCTCGTTCATCCGCTTGATCTCCTCTTGCAGTTTTGCAATGTCGGGATGATCGGGTTCCGTACGCACCCGGCCGAACAGGTATTCGGCGTAGCCCGCAGGGCCGCCGTGTTGGCCCGCACCCGCCGCAAAGGCGGGGATCACGAAGTCCGCCGGACAATAGCGGCCGTACTGTTCGAACAGGAAGCGGTACAGGGCCAGTTCGGTCTGCATCCTCTTTTCGAAAAGTTCCGGCGACTGCCCCTCCGCTTCGAACTTCCGGGGCAGTGCGCGCAGTGTCTCGTTGAGTATTTCGCGGGCGAAATAAGCGTCCGCAATGCGGGCGTACTCGCGTTTGAGGTCGGCCACGACGTGCGCATATTCGGGTTTGTCCTGCGCCCACCGGTCGAAAGCCTCCTCGTAGGCGCGCTTTTTGGCCACAGTACCCAGGCGTTCGATTCCCAGCACCTCGCCCTGCCATTTTTTCCAGGCATTGCCCACGTTGGCGTGCCTGGCGGCGTAGTAAATCCGCAGCGCAGGGTCGCTCTGCTGCGCCGCGCCCATCAAATCCAGCCGCCCGGTGCGAATGGCGATCTTCGCCGGGTCGGAACGCTCGGCGATGTAGGCCACGGCGTCCGAAAGAATGTACTGCTGCGTATTGCCGGGAAAACCGTAAATCATCGTGAAATCCCCTTCCTTCACCCCTTTGGTCGAGATCGTGAAGTGGCGTTTGGGACGGTAGGGTACATTGTCCGCCGCGTATTTCGCTGGCTCGTTGTCCTTTCCGGCATAGATGCGGAACACGGAGAAATCGCCCGTATGGCGGGGCCAGATCCAGTTGTCGGTGTCGCCGCCGAACTTGCCGATCGACGAGGGCGGAGCCGCCACCAGCCGCACGTCGTCGAACTGCCGGTAGACGAACAGGAACTGCTGGTTGCCGTAGTACATCTGCTCCACGGCGGCCCTGTACCCCTTGCCTTCGGCCTGGGCGGCTTTCACGATCGCCTCGGCCGTCTCGCCTGCGGCCAGGCGGTCCGTCACCTCCTCCATGCGCACCAGAAAGCGCACGTTCACGCCTTCGGCCGGCAGTTCCTCAGCCCGCGAACCGGCCCAGAATCCGTAGGTCAGCAGATCGTTCCCGACGCTCGACAGCGCCTGGATCGCGTCGTAACCGCAGTGGTGGTTCGTGAGCAGCAGCCCCTCGGCGGAGACCAGTTCGCCCGTGCATCCGCCGTCGAACAGCACCACGGCGTCCTTCATCGAAGCCCGGTTTACGGAGTAAATGTCTTCGGCCGTCAGGCGGAATCCTTTGGCGCGCATGTCGCCGATGCGCTCGGAAATCAGGCTCGGGAGCCACATGCCCTCGTCGGCGAAGACCGCGAAGGCGAAAAGTGTGCAGAATAGGGTTAATAGTATGCGTTTCATTTATTTGAGAAATTTATCGAGTTCGACATAGAGTTTCTGCACCGGCAGACCCATCACGTTGTAGAACGAGCCGTTGATTTTTTCGATGGCCGTGTAGCCGATCCACTCCTGGATGCCGTAGCTTCCGGCCTTGTCCATCGGGCGGAACGTATCGACGTAGTAGGCGATCTCCTCGCCGGTCAGGGGCCGGAACCAGACATGGGTCTTCGCCGCGAATGTGTGCATGGCACCGGCGGTCCGCAGCGTTACGCCCGAAACCACCGTATGCTGCCGTCCCGAAAGGCTGCGCAGCATCGTCAGCGCCCCTTCGCGCCCCCGGGGTTTCCCGAGCACCCGATCCCCCAGCACGACGACCGTATCGGCCGTCAGCAGCACCTCGCCCGGCACCAGCGGAAGGGGGTAGCCCTCGCTTTTGAGCCGCGAAAGGTAGAGGGGCACCTGCCCGGCCGAAAGGTCGGCGGGGTAAACCTCCTCGACCTCGTATTTGTCGATCAGCTCATACGCGATGCCCGCATCGCGCAGCAGTTGCTGCCGCCGGGGCGAATGGGACGCCAGCAGCAGGCGGTAGTTCTTCAATTTATCCCGTAGTAACATTATCCTATTGATTCAGCGTTATTTTGTACCTTTATCGCCAACAGACACCCAAAGCATCCGCAAGGCAAAAACAGGCGGGAGCAGCGTCTCCGTCTGGGCGGGCGGCGTCAGACTCGCGCGAAGCACATCCCGCTCCGGGTGGTTCCCGAGCCTAAGGAAGGACACGTCCTGTGGCGCACCCTTTACCCGCGATTTTGCAGTGCGGAATTCAAGGTACCGCCGTTGGCCGCAGGGCATAGGGCGCAACACTTTTCACTTTTCACTTTTCAACTTTCACTTTAATCCCCCTGCGGGGGCTTTTCCTCCTTGCTGCTCGGCATAGTCCGCACTGCATGCGCCCTCTGCCCTCGCCTGCTGCGTCGGTTCAACTTTCACCTTACCGGATGTCGAAGTTCAGCAGTTCCCGTCCTTCGAGCGTCGCGCGCAGGTTGTCCCCTGCCGTCACCGGACCCACACCCGCCGGGGTACCGGTGAAAAGCAGGTCACCCATGCGCAGCGTCATGAACTGCGACACGTGGGCGATCAGCCGGTCAACGCCGAAAAGCATCTGCGCCGTATCGCCCGCCTGCCGCACCTCACCGTTCACCTCGAGCGCGAAACGCAGTCGCCGCACGTCGCCGCCCACATCGGCCAGCGGCACGAACTCCGGGCTGACAGCCGCCGCGTGGTCGAACGCCTTCGCCGACTCCCAGGGCAGCCCCCCGGCAATGGCCCGCCGCTGCAGGTCGCGGGCCGTGAAATCGATGCCCAGCCCTACCTCGTCGTAATAGCGGTGCGCAAAACGCTCGGCGATGCTCTTGCCGACGCGGTTGATGCGCACGACCAGCTCGCATTCGTAGTGCACCTCCCGCGAGAACGAGGGGATGTAGAACGGATCGTTGTTGCGCAGCAGGGCCGTGTCGGGCTTCAGAAACCAGACCGGTTCGTCCGGACAGCCGTCCGGCCCGCCCACCGCGCGGTGGAGTTCCGCGACATGCGCGGCATAGTTGCGTCCGATGCAGATGATTTTCATTTTTTCAAAAACTTTTTGTCATACTTCCGCCATCCCCATATCCAGCCTGCGACCAGCACGGGAATCGGAAGAAAAACCGTCCATGCGACAGCCGTCTCCTTCGCGGCACCGAAGGCCCGAACAACCAAACCGGCGCACGAAAGCAGGGCGAGCAGGTACATCAGCCGGGTGCAATAGCGGCCCAATGCGCGGATGTCGACCCGCTCTTTCCGCTCGGCAGACATCGTAGTATATCCGGACAGCAGTTCGGGGTAATGTTTTACAAACACACCCACGCCGGCATAAATTCCGGCCATCAGCAGACACGAGAACCAAACCATTTCGAACTTGTTTTATGTTCCACATTTCCGGCCGGGCATACCTTACCTCCGTTCAACGAACCGATCCCGGAGCGAATTCCCGGTATGCGCGGCAAAAAAACCTTCGGTGCGGACAACGTGCCGATCGTACCGCGTTCACATTCCGGCGAACGTCACCGTACCGTTCATTCCGTCCAACGCGCCCGGCACGAGTTCGACCGCCAGCACATATTCGTCGGGGATTCCGTCGGTGTTGCGGATACCGAACTCCGTGCTCCGGCGGAATCCGAAACGGCCGTAATAAGCCGGATCGCCCACCAGCAGCGCGGCCCGGAATCCCATTGCCGCCGCCCGGCGCAGTCCCTCGCGCATCAGCGCGGCCCCGACACCCCGGCTGCGGTATTCCAGCACCACCGAAAGCGGCGCCACGAGCAAAATCTCCTCCTCCGCATCCTCCGTTTTCACCGCGAACCGGGTCAGCATGATATGACCGGTCAACTTGCCGTCCTCTTCGGCGACAAGCGCCAGGGCGGGTATATAGCCCGTACCCGCCCGCAGCCGGGCGGTGAAGTTCTGCTCGTCGCCGTCGGCGACACGGGCCGTGCGGAACGCCGTTTCGATCAGTTTGTACAGCTCCGCGAACTCGGCGGGTTTTTCGGGACGTATCGTCATGTTTAATTTGTTTTTGTTAAAGGTTTCGACGCGGGCCATGATGACCGCTGCGCCTGCGAACACCGCGACGATCCGCAATACCGTCACCGTACTTTCGCCCACACCGGAGACCAACAACAGCCAGCTGCCCGCCAGAATCAGGACGGCCAACAGCGCCATTCCTCCCTCTTATTCTGCTTTTAACAGTTCAACCATCCGCCGCGCGAAGCGTTCGCTCGCGCCGGGACCTCCGATGATCGTACGCAGCGAGTCGAAGTCGCGCAGCATCCGTTCGCGTTCGGCGCCCCCCGCAAGGATCGCCCGCAGCTCCCGCTCGGCACGGTCGGTGGAAAGATCCGACTGGATGATCTCCCGGACCGATTCGCGGCCCAGGTTGAGGTTCACCAGCGATACCCAGGGTACGTTGAGCACATAGGGTTGCAGCTTGACCTGGAACCACAGCGTGCGGTAGACGACCACCTCGGGGATGCCCAGCAGGGCCGTTTCGAGGGTCGCCGTTCCCGAAGTCACCACGGCCGCTTCGGCCGCGTGCAGCGTTTCGTAGGTCTCGTCGCACACGTAGCGGATGTCGCTGCCCGCCATGTACTGCTCGTAAAGGGACTTGTCGAGCCACCCCACGCCCGCCACCACGAACTGATGCGTGGGGAATTTCTTCGACAGGGCGGCCATCAGCGGCAGGTTGTCGCGGATCTCGCTCCGGCGGCTGCCCGCCAGCAGGGCGACGATCGGCCGCGCGTCGAGCGAGTGTCTGCGTCGGAACTCTTCGCCCGTCGGCAGCGCGGCCCGGCGTGCCTCGATCGCGTCGACGAGCGGATTGCCTTCGAACAGCGGCTCGATGCCGTGCTTAGGGAAATAGGCTCTCTCGAAAGGAAAAATAATGAAAAGCCGGTCGACATAGTTGCGGATCGCCTCCACGCGCCACTCGCGCCACGCCCAGACTTTCGGAGCGATGTAATAGAAGGTACGGATGCCCTGCCGCTTCGCCCAGCGGGCCATCTTCATGTTGAACCCCGGGTAATCGACCAGGATCAGCACGTCGGGGGCGAACGCCGCGACGTCGGCACGGCACTCGCGCATCTGGCGGCGGATCGTGCGAAGGTTTTTGAGCACCTGCACGATGCCGAAAAACGAGGTTTCGCGGTAGTGCTTCGCCAGGTTGCCGGCGCCGCCCGCCGCAGCCATCTTGTCCCCGCCCCAGAAACGGAACTCCGCGCGGGGGTCGGCTTTTTTGAGTCCTTCGATCAGGTTCGCGCCGTGCAGGTCGCCCGAAGGCTCGCCGGCTATGAGGTAGTATTTCATCGGTTGCGTTTCTTGAGTTGTTTGGCGGCTGCGGTTCTCGCCCGGGCCGCAGCACGGTCGGCGGCCGTCCGCATCCAGTCGATCAGACAGATGCCGATACGAAATCCGGCCTGAAAGGTGTTGTAGCGCGAGTAAACGCGAGGAGCGGAATACGGGGCTTCGAGCGAGAAATCGATCGACCGCCCTGCGCGAAACGTGTAGGCCGCGAATGCTTCCAGCCGGAGCAGTCCCATCGCTTCGAATCCCAACGATAATCCGGCTTCGCCGTCTGCGAAAAAGTCCCGGGGCGATCGATGCATCATCACCGCTTCCCGAGGGACTTCCGCATCGCCGAAAAAGAAGCCGTCCCTTCCGAAGTTGAGATTCACACCCCCGTGCGGCATGACGTACACCTTGTTTTTCCCGGGCTGGATCGTGTTTTTCGAATCCCAGGTAACGATCGGCAGCTGCCAGCGCAAGTGCAGGGGGACCAGCGTGTATTTGCGCGAATATCCGATGCCGTCGTAGTCCCACGAAGTACGTGTCCGCAGGTCGGATGCGGGGATGCAGGCATTGTAGTTCCGGGATTTCCAGCCCGTCACCAACGACAGCCTGCACGGCAGTTCCTGTTCGAGGGTAAACCCGAGGATCAGATTTCCGAACGGCCTTTTCGTCCTGTCGGCGGGGGATGTCGCCGCGTAAGCGATCTCGCCCGCGACCCACAACCGCCGCGCCCGCTCCTGCGAAAAGGCCGGAGCGGCGAGAAGGGTCAGCATCAAAAGCAATCGTTTCATGGTTTCATTCATTCAATCGATACAAGCCGTTTCCTCCGCCGGCAAACCTGCGCGCCCCCTCTCTTCCCGCTCCCCGCGAAGCTGCCGGGGCAGTGCGCCGCAAGTTGCATCCGTCAGGCGGAAACGATTTTTTCACTCCACACGATCATCAGCAAGCCGACCAGCATGACCTCGGACAGCGCGAGCACCATCGTCAGCACAAACCGCACGGTCATGGCCCGGTTACTCCTTTCGACCCCCGGATCGTGGTATCTTTGCAGCACTTCGAGGTAACGCTTCCGGTAATCGTAACAATATACGACAGCAGCGACAGGGATCAGCGCCAACGAAACCAGCAACCACTTGACCCCCGGCGCGTCCCCCGACACTTTGAAAGCCGGAAGCAGCAGGAACAGACAGTTCACGGCCAGTAAATAGCCGAAAAACCGGCAGGCAAGCGACACAACCCGGCCGTCGGTACGATATTTACCCCACCTGCCGAGCAGAAAAAACTGATAAAAAAGCCAGTCGAAGAGCTGCATGCCGCAATTTTATTTTTCCAACAAATCGGGGCGCAGTCGTTTGGTGCGCTCCCACGCCTGGGCGTCCTGCCACTTTTCGATCTCGGCGAAATTCCCGGAGAGCAGCACGTCGGGCACCTGCCAGCCCCGGAATTCGGCCGGCCGCGTGTAGACGGGCGGCGCCAAGAGGTTGTCCTGGAACGAATCCGTCAGGGCCGAAGCCTCGTCGCCGATCGCCCCGGGGATGATCCGCACCACCGAGTCGGCGATGATGCAGGCCGCCAGCTCGCCGCCGGTGAGCACGTAGTCGCCGATCGAAATCTCGCGCGTGAGGAGGTGCTCGCGGATGCGGTGGTCGATGCCCTTGTAATGGCCGCACAGGATGATGATGTTCTCCAGCGTCGAGAGGCGGTTGGCCTCGTGCTGATCATACCGGATGCCGTCGGGCGAGGTGTAGATCACCTCGTCGTACGACCGCTCGGCCTGCAGTTTTTCAACCAGCTCGAACACCGGTTCGCACTTCATCACCATGCCCGCTTCGCCGCCGAAGGGGTAGTCGTCGGTGGTTTTGCGCCGGTCGTGGGCATAGTCGTGCAGGTTGTGCACGACGATCTCCACCAGGCCCTTCTCCTGAGCCCGTTTGAGGATCGATTCGTTGAGCGGCGATACGAGCAGTTCGGGTACGACGGTAATAAGATCGATGCGCATGACGCAAGGCGTAATTAAAAATGAAAAATTAAAAATTACTTTGTTTCCGGACGGAAGATGATATCTTTCGCGGAACCTTCCGTCAAGGGCACCTCCGTCCCGTTTTCGAGCGTATAACCTTTGTAGCCCATCTGCGTGAAGAGGGCGACGATCTGCGGGCGGTTCTCCCCGCCCGTCTCGATGAGCACCGTGGGGCGGAATTTCTCCAGCAGCGGGCGCATTTCGTACATCACCACCACTTCGTACCCTTCGATGTCGCATTTGACGAAGTCGAGGCGGCTGAGGGAGGCGAACAGCCGGCTGCCCCGCCGCATTTCTGCCGTGAACTCCGCCTGGGCTGCGACATGCGTCTCGTTGACGAAATTCTGCCCCGTGCCGAAATACCCCGTCTCGCGCGCCGAATCGTTCGCCATGACGATCGGTTTGTCCTCCGTTCCCAACGCGAAGGGGAGGATTTCGACGTTGCCGCAGCGCCGCAGATTCCGGCTCAGCACCTTGCGGATGGGCGCCACGGGCTCCACGGCCCAGACCATGCCCTCCGGGCCGGTCAGCTCGCAGAGCGGACGCGCGTAATAGCCCAGGTTGGCCCCGATATCGATCGCCGTATCCCCCTTGCCGACCAGTTGCGGCAGGTGGAAGACATACTCCGTGGCGGGCGAACGCCGCCCGATCCCCAGGCGGTGGCAGATGAAAAACATCCGGCTCACCACGCGCAGGTAACGCTCCAGCGACAGGGTTTTGTAGAGGATCCTATGGATGATTTTAGTCAATTTTTACTTCTTAATTTTTCATTTTTAATTGCCGGAATTCAATTCCGGTAGTTCACCTCGTCGTTGAGCACCTCGACGATGAAGGGGTTGTAGATCGTCTCATGGCCGATGGTGGTCTCCGGCCCGTGGCCGGGATAGACCTTCACCCCGTCGCCCAGCGGGAGGAGCTGTTCGAGAATCGAGCGCATGATCCACGAATAGTCGCCGCCCGGCAGGTCGGTGCGGCCGATCGACTCACGGAAAAGCGTGTCGCCCGTAAAGAGCGACTGCGACTGCGGCTCGTAGAGCGACACATGGCCCGGCGTATGGCCCGGCGTAGGAATGACCCGGAGCGAGGTGTTCCCGAACCGGATTTCGGGCGTGGTGTCGAGGTCGATGTCCACGGCAGGCATCTGCCCCACCTTCACCCCGAAGATGCTTCCGCTCGTCGAGGCATTGTCCAGAAGGAACTGATCTTTCGTCGAAAGAGCGAAAGGCACGCCGTAACGCTCCTTGAGGAACTGCACACCGAGCGTATGATCGAAATGGCCGTGGGTGTTGACCGCCAGCACGGGTTTCAGGCCGTGGCCGTCGATGAAGTTCGCCAGGGCGGCGTTCTCCTTTTCGGAGCTGTTGCCCGCGTCGACGACGATGCATTCGTTGGTGTCGTCCCACACGACATAGGTGTTCTCCTGGATGGGATTGAATTGCAAACAAGCTATTTTCATAATTTCCATTAATTCGTAACCCCCGTTATACGACGGGACAGATATCCGCTCCGACAAAGATAGTGCATTTTACGGGATTTTACCTATCTTTATGACCCGAATAAACCGATTTAGCATGAAACGACTGTTCCCGATCCTGCTTCTCTGCGCCGCACTCTGCGGCACCGCACGGGCCGAAAACCCGGCTTACGTCACCACGAAAAACATTCCCTACCGCAGCGAGGCGCCGGACGCCTATGCCGCCGAACGGTGCCGGCTCGACCTGTACCGCCCCGTCTCCGAAGAAGGGTTCGCCACGGTGGTCTGGTTCCACGGCGGCGGGCTGACGGGCGGCGGCAAGGAGATTCCCGAAGGACTGAAGAACCAGGGATTCGCCGTCGCCGCCGCCAACTACCGGCTCTCGCCGCGCGCCGCAGTGGCCGACTGCGTGGACGATGCGGCGGCTGCGGCGGCCTGGGTCGTGAAACATATCGCCGAATACGGCGGCGATGCGAAGAAGGTCTTCCTCGCAGGCCATTCGGCCGGAGGCTACCTCACCTCCATGATCGGGCTGGACAAGCGCTGGCTGGCCCGCTACGGCATCGACCCCGACACGACGTTCGTGGCGTTGATCCCGTACAGCGGACAGGTGGTGACCCACTTCGCCCGGCGGCGCGAACTGGGCATTCCCGACACGCAGCCCGTGGTGGACGACATGGCGCCCATGACCTACGTGCGGCCCGACTGCGCCCCGATCCTGATCCTCTCGGGCGACCGCGAGCGGGAGATGCTGGGCCGCTACGAGGAGAACGCTTACTTTTGGCGGATGATGCGCGTCGCCGGCCACAGGGATGTGGAGCTGCTGGAATTCGACGGTTTCGACCACGGTCAGATGCCCCAGGCCGGCCACTACGTCGCCGTGCGCTACATCCGCGAGCGGCTGAAAGCCCTGAAAAACGGGGCACCGAATTTGTGAAACGTCCGATTATGAACCGATTCCGGACACTCCGACTCCTTGCCGCGCTGCTCTGCGCCGCAACGCTCACGGGCTGCTCGCTGCTCAAGGTTTCCGTATCGACGGGCGACCCCCTGCCGAAGGAGGACGTGCGCACGCGGACCATGACCCGGGGTTTCTACTACGACCTTTCGGACGACGTGGCCCGCACGGCCGACTCGATCGCGGCGGAGGCTCCGGATACAAAAACCAAACTGGCGGCGATTCGCTGGAAGCTCGCCGCCACGCGCGCGGCCCTCTCGGCCGCCATGCAGACGATCCCGGAGGTGGCGCTGGCCGACACGTGGATCCTCACCCGCCGCATGGACGCCGCCTTCGCCGCACGGCCCGACTCGCTGCTCTTCGGGGCGCAAAGCCCCCTGGCGCGCGACGCGGCCGAACGCCTGGCGAACCGGGCGGAAAAACTGGCCCGAAGCACACTCGAGGACGACCGCTATGACCTGATGCGGGAGTTCGTGGAGCGCTACCTGCGCGACAACCCGCCCGCCGAAGGGATCGCCCCGGCCGACACGTCGCTGGCCTGGATCGAATACCTCGAGGAAAAAGGGATCGACAACAGCTACAACACGGGCACCATCGCCGAGGTGCTCTCCGACGTGAGCGACAAGGTGACGGGCCAGAGCCGCCAGCTTTCGAACAGCATCGGCTGGTCGAAAGACCTGCTGGAACTGCAATTCGAGCAGGACAGCCTCCGCTCGCGCGTCGGGCGGCAGCTCGACTCGCTTCAGCGTAACTTCGACCGGATGGTCGTCGTGGCGGAGCACCTGCCCGAAATCTCGGATCGGATGCTCGGCGAACTGCGCGAGCAGGCCACGCAGGTGATCAACACGCTCAATTACAGCCTCGACAACGCCTTCCAAAACCTCGACCGCCAGCGCGACGCCCTGCAACACTACTTTTCGGCGGAGCGGCAGGCGGTGATCGACCAGCTGCAACATGCCGCCGACAACACCGTCCAGTCGGCGCTCGACGCCGTGCCGGGGCTGATCGGCAAGGCGGTCTTTTACCTCGTGCTGGGGCTTCTCGTCCTGCTGGGACTGCCGTTCCTGCTGGGGTTCTGGCTCGGCGGGCTGCGGCAAAGGGTGAAAGCAAGCCGGCAAAACGGTTTGCATTCCGATCCGCGTCAAAATAATTCGTAATTCTTAATTCTTAATTTTGAATTGTTTCTAACTTTGCCGCTGCAAAGTAAGAAACCTATGGCTCGCAAAAAAGCAAACTACCCCCTGATCGAGGGGCTTGAAATAACCACGCTCGCCGCCGAAGGCAAGGCGATGGGACGCTGGAACGACGTGGTGGTGTTCGTTCCCCTGACCGTTCCGGGCGATGTGGTCGACGTACAGATCCGCTCCAAACGCCGCCGTTACATGGAGGGCTTCGTCGTGCGCTACGTCCGCAAATCGCCGCTGCGCGCGGAACCCTTCTGCGAACACTTCGGCGTCTGCGGCGGCTGCAAATGGCAGAATCTGCCCTACGAGGAGCAGCTGCGCTTCAAGACCGAACAGGTGCGCGACCAGCTCACCCGCATCGGCAAGATCGACCTTCCCGAAATCGCCCCCTGCCTGGCCTCCGCGCACACGCGGTTCTACCGCAACAAACTCGAATACACCTTTGCCGAGCGGCGCTGGCTCACCTGCGAGGAGGTTGCCGAAGGAGGCGAGATCGCATCGGCACCGGCCCTGGGATTCCACATCCCGGGGATGTTCGACAAGGTGCTCGACATCCGCAAATGCTGGCTGCAAAGAGACCCCTCGAACGCGATCCGGCTCGCGGCCAAAAGTTTCTGCGAGGAGCACGGCTACACCTTCCACAACGCCCGGGAACACCGGGGTCTGATGCGCAACATGGTGATCCGCACCGCCTCGTCGGGCGAGGTGATGGTGATCGTGGTCTTCGGCGAAGAGGACATGCCCCGGATCACGGCCCTGCTCGACCACCTGAGCGGGACGTTCCCCGCGATCACCTCCCTGTTCTACGTCGTCAACACCAAGTGGAACGACTCGACGGGCGACCTCGACGCGGTCTGCTACCGGGGCAAAGACCACATCGTCGAAGAGATGGAGGGGCTGCGCTTCAAGGTGGGTCCGAAATCGTTTTACCAGACCAATTCGGAACAGGCCTACGAACTCTATAAAGTCGCCCGCGACTTCGCCGGTCTCAAACCCGACGAAGTGCTCTACGACCTCTACACCGGCACGGGCACCATCGCCAACTTCTGTGCGGCGCGCTGCCGGCGGGTGGTGGGCATCGAATACGTCCCCGAGGCGATCGCGGACGCGAAGGTCAACGCAGCGCTCAACGGCATCGGCAACACCTCGTTTTACGCGGGCGATATGAAAGAGGTGCTGAGCGACGCGTTCGTCGCGGCCAACGGGCACCCCGATGTGGTGATTCTCGACCCGCCGCGCGCGGGCGTGGACGAGCCGGTGATCGACGTGCTGCTGCGCGCCGCGCCCGAGCGGATCGTCTACGTGAGCTGCAACCCCGCCACGCAGGCGCGCGACCTGGCGCTCATGGACGGCGCCTACCGCGTCGAAGCCGTGCAGCCGGTCGACATGTTCCCCCACACGCACCATGTCGAGAACGTGGTGAAGCTGGTGCGCAGATAACCCCCCGCCCCTTTCCCGGACGGGCGAAAGACGCCGGAGGCAATAAACCGGCGGCTTGCGACGTTTTCCTTTTACACCGGCCCGATCCCGCGCCCCGGAAAAAACGGACGGCGCGGATGCAGTATCGGGGAATATCTGGCGTTTTATTTGCAGGCAGATACCTTACAAAACCGAAAAAACATGAAAAGACTGATTTTAATCGCGGCGGTGGCGCTGATGGCCCTCCCCGCTATGGCACAACCCTATCAGGAGGCGTATCCCAGCTATATCCAGGTGAACGGACGGGCCGAGAAGGAGATCACTCCCGACGAATTCTACCTCTCGATCACCATCAACGAACGCGAGTCGAAAGGCAAAATCACGGTCGAACAGCAGCAGCGCGAGATGGTCGCGGCGCTCAAGCGCATGGGCATCAACACCGAAAAGCAGCTGAAGGTGGCCAACATGTCGAGCGAATTCTTCAAGAAGAACACGTCGGTCGCCACGGCCAAATACCAGCTCCAGCTCGCGTCGCCGGCACAGGTGATGAAGGTCTACCAAATCCTCGACGGCATCGGTATTTCGAATGTCTCGATCCTGAAGGTCTCGCATTCGAAGATCGACGAAATGAAGCAGCAGGTGCGCGTCGAAGCGATGCAGAACGCTCAGCAGAGCGCCCGCACGATGGCCCAGGCCGTCGGGCAGAGCATCGGCAAGTGCTTCTACATCTACGATTCGAACAGCGACATGATGCCCGTTTACTACAACAACTTCGCGGTGATGCGCAGCGCCAAGATGAACGCCGACACGGCCGAAGGCGCGGCGGACGAGGAGCCGCTCGATTTCAAGACGATCAAACTGCAGTACAACGTGCAGGCGAAGTTCGTCCTGGAGTAATCCGCTCGCAGGCTGCAATTTAAGAGGATGTCCTTACGGATTATCCTCTTTTTTGCCCCGGCAGCTTTCGGTTGCGGCACAAAAAACCGCATTTCGGTTGCATATTTCAAAAAAATATTATTACCTTTGTTTACTTTACCCCTAAAAAAGGAGGAGGTATGGAAAAGCAGTTCTGTTTCAATTACGAGCACTACAAGGCGGTCGGCGAGATGTCCGAGACTGACCGACAGTTGATTACCGAAGCCGAGCGGGCCACGGCCAACGCCCATGCGCCCTATTCGAAGTTCCGGGTGGGCGCGGCGGCGCGGCTGCGCAGCGGAAAAATCCTCTACGGAAGCAACTTCGAAAGCGAGGTCTATCCGGCCGGACTGTGCGCCGAAAGGTCGCTCATGTTCTACGCCGAAGCCAACTTCGCCGACGACCCGATCGAGACCCTGGCCATCGCGTCGAACCCTTCGGAGCGGGAGTGCTATCCCTGCGGCCAGTGCCGCCAGGTGATGGTCGACGTCGAACGCCGCCAGCAATCGCCCATGCGCGTGATCATGAGCGGTAACGGATCGGCTTCCGCAGTCGAATCGGCCTCGCTGCTGCTGCCCTTCACCTTCACCCTGTAACGGGCAGCCAAGCCACGGAGAAAGACCCGATGTTCGAACCCGAAGACATACTTTACGAAGACAACCACCTGCTTGTGGTGAACAAGCGCTGCGGCGACCTGGTGCAGCCCGACCCGTCGGGCGAAAGCGCCCTGGAGGACCAGATCAAAGCCTTCATCAAGCGACGCGACGCCAAACCCGGCGGCGTGTTCCTGGGCGTGGTGCACCGCATCGACCGGCCCGTGAGCGGCGCGGTGCTGTTCGCCAAGACCTCGAAGGCTCTGGCGCGCCTGAACGAAATGATCCGCGAGCGGCATATCGGCAAGATTTACTGGGCCGTCACGGAGCATACTCCCGACCCCGAGGAGGGGGAGTTGCGCCATTACATCCTGCGCGACGGCAAGACCAACCGCTCGAAAGCCTGCGTGTCGCCCAAAGGCGACGCGAAAGAGGCGCGGCTGCGGTATAAAACGCTGGGGGCAAGCACGAATTATACACTGGTCGAGGTGGAACTGCTCACGGGCCGCCACCACCAGATCCGGGCACAACTCACGGCCGCCGGCTGTCCGATCAAGGGCGACCTGAAGTACGGCGCCCGCCGTTCGAACCCCGACGGCGGCATTTCGCTCCACTCGCGCCGCATGGAGTTCACGCACCCCGTCAGCGGGGAAACGGTCTCGGTCACCGCCCCGGTGCCCGCGAACGACAACCTGTGGGCCTTTTTCCAGAACAACTGATCATTCCCCGAACCATGCGTATCCTGATCCAGCGCGTCCGAAGCGCTTCCGTCACCATCGGCGGCGATGTCCGCTCCCGCATCGGGGCGGGCCTGCTGGTCTTCGCGGGCATCGGTCCCGAAGACGGGGAGGAGGACATCGAATACCTCGCGGGGAAACTCGCGCGGCTGCGGATTTTCGACGACCAGCAGGGGGTGATGAACCGCGACGTGCGGCAGACGGGAGGGGAAATCCTGATCGTCAGCCAGTTCACGCTGATGGCCTCCACGAAAAAGGGCAACCGCCCCTCCTACATCAAAGCCGCCCCGGAAGCCGTCTCGCGTCCGCTTTACGAGCGGTTCGCGGCGGCGGTCGCCGGCCTGCTGGAGCGTCCGGTCGCCACAGGCGAATTCGGAGCCGACATGCAGGTCGCGCTGGTCAACGACGGCCCCGTCACGATCTGGATCGATTCGAAGCACAGAGAATAACCAAAAGATAAATTTTTAACCGTAATGAAGAAGATTTTTATTTGCTGCGCGGCACTGCTGACAATGGCCTTCGCGGCCTGCAGCGATGACAACAACACTGTCAACAATCCCACACCCCCTTCGTTCGAGATCGTGGAGTCGGACGAGGAGACCTCCGACGGCGCCTGGCTTTATGCCGAGTACGACTACGAAGGTCAGGGAACGATCACGGGCGCCGGTTTCGCCTACAAAATCCGCCAAAGCCAGGACGAGTACACCAAAGTCGCCAGCGACGAATGGGATCAGAACGGCGTGTACGTCCAGCTCACGGGACTCCAGCCCGACACGGAGTACATGTGCTACTGCTATGTACTGATAG
Source organism: Alistipes sp. (assembly GCA_048465795.1). GTDB lineage: Bacteria > Bacteroidota > Bacteroidia > Bacteroidales > Rikenellaceae > Alistipes. The sequence continues at coordinate 48,978 of DBFWKV010000046.1, read as the reverse complement.
GAGACAAACAGCACAACTCCCTGGCGATGACTTTCACGACGGCCGCAGAAGGCGAAGACCCCGCAAAACCGAAGCCCGTGTTCCAGAAGCCGGCTTCGGGAGATTACACCCAGACCTCGGCATCGGTTTCCTGCGCCTATACCTACAAAGGCGATGCGAAAATCGACGAGACCGGATTCTTCTACAAGAAGGCCGGCGACACGGCTTACAACAAGGTGAAGGCAGCAGGCACCACGTCGCCGATCGCCTGCGAACTGACGGGGCTGACGGCAGGTACCGTCTATAACTATTATGCGTATCTTATCGTCGGGGGCGAGACCTACAACAGCACCGAGCAGACCTTCTCGACCAAAACCGAGCAAGGCGAAGTAACGCCCGTATTCGGCACTCCGACCTCTTACAGCGTGACCACCAACACGGCCGGCATTGCCTGCAGTTTCAGCTACAACGACGATGTATCGAAAATAACGGAGGTAAGTTTCCGTTACAAGACGGCCTCGGCTGCGGACTACACGAAAGTGACGCTCTCCACCGCCCCGGGCGACAAGAGTACTTCGCTGAGCGGACTGACCCCCGGCACGGCTTACGTGTTCCACCTTTACACGGTCATCGGCGGCAAGACCTACCAGAGCGCCGAGTCGACCTTTACCACCCAGTCCCAACAGGGGGGGGGTCCTTCGGCGAAATATGCGGGCTGGGCGGAACTTCCCGCCGAGAAGGTCAAATCCGGTGATTACTACTACGCGTATCACATCACCGATGTCAACGGCTCCAATGGGCAGAAGGCCCGCAACTATGGCGTATGTTACAGCAACGAAAAGAAATGCGCCATCTGGGTCGCAGCGCCGATGCACCCCTTCTATTCGAAGAAAAACACCAACCGTACCGACGCCTACAAAACCGATCCCGACATTCCGGTTTCGCAGCCGGGCAAATGGACGGGCTACACGCGCGGGCACATGCTGGGTTCGGCCGAGCGTCTGGTGAGCAACAACACCAACCGCCAGGTCTTCTATCATTCGAACATCGCTCCGCAGCTGCAGACCTACTTCAACACGGGCGGCGGCGCCTGGAACACGCTCGAAGACTGGGTGGACACGCAGTGGGAAGGCAGCAGCGACACGACCTATCAGGTGATCGGCTGCTACTGGGATCCCGCCAAAAGCCCCAAGAAGGTCAGCGGCACCACGATCCCGACCCATTTCTACAAAATCCTGCTGCGCACCAAAGGCCACAAGAACAAGTGGGTGGTGAACTGCACGCGCGACGAGCTGCAGTGCGTCGCCATCATGGTCGAGCACCGCACCTACTCGAAGAACGAGGTTCCCAAACCGTCGCAATACCAGTCGAAGGGGATGCTCTATTCGGTGAAGCAAATCGAGGAGATGACCGGCATGACGTTCTTCCCCAACGTGCCCAACGCACCGAAGGATACCTACAACACGTCGGACTGGGGATTCTGACCGATGTATCCCTGGGGCGATAACCGGAGATTCAACTCCTACTCGGGGTATTTCCGCCGCACGCTGGGCGGACGCATACAGAAAGTCGCCGTGAACGCGGGCTTCACCTGCCCCAACCGCGACGGCACGATCGGAAGAGGAGGGTGTACGTTCTGTAACAACGGAGCGTTCACCCCCTCTTACTGTATGCCCGCCAAGAGCGTCACGCAGCAGATCGACGAAGGGATCGCCTTCCACCGCAACCGCTACCGCACGGCCGAACGCTACCTGGTTTACTTCCAGTCGTTTTCCAACACCTTCGCACCGCTCCCGCGCCTGCGGGAACTCTACGGGGAAGCCCTCGCGCACCCCGGCGTGGCGGGGATCGTCGTCGGCACGCGCCCGGACTGCGTGGACGCCGAAAAACTCGATTTCTTCGCCGACGTGGCCCGCGACAAGTATGTGGCGATCGAGTACGGCATCGAATCCTGCTACGACGCCACACTGCGGGCCGTCAACCGGGGTCACGACTTCGCCTGCGCACGCCGGGCGGTGGAGATGACCGCCGAAAGGGACCTGCACGTCGGCGCCCACTTCATCCTGGGACTCCCGGGCGAGACGGACGAGATGCTGCTCCGGCAGGCGGAGACGATCAACTCCCTGCCCCTGACGACGGTGAAATTCCACCAGCTGCAGGTCTTCCGCGAGACGCCGATGGCCGCCGAGTACGACGCCGATCCGGCCCGGTTCCGCTTCTGGGAGGTGGACGAATACATCGACCTGTTCGTCGACATCCTGCGCCGCCTGCGGCCCGACCTGGTCGTGGAGCGTTTCGCGTCGGAGGCGCCGCCCCGCTACCACTACGGTCGCAACTGGGGCCTCATCCGCAACGAAACGCTGCTCGCACGCCTCGAAAAAAGATTGGAGGAACGCAATGCCTATCAAGGCGAAATTTTTATACCTTTGCACAGGTAAACCCCGCCCGGGAAAGGTGCCGGAGGCAGAACCCGATTATCTTCGGTTCCGCCCGGTGAGGCACCGACCGGACACCGGGAAGAAACTCCGGCCGGCCGCAACGCCGCCGGGCATACCCCGGAAGGTACAGGGTATGCTTCCGGCCCGTACCGGCCCAATGCCATAATACCGTGCTGCGATGATCAAACTGACCAACGAGAACATCCTCGTGACTATCAAGGAATACCTGCTGATGACGCTGGGTATGTTCCTCTATTCGTTCGCCTGGATCGGCTGTATCCTGCCGGCCAAAGGCGTGGGCGGCGGTGCGGCGGGTTTCTCGCTGATCGTCTGCCACGCCCTCCAGCAATACTTCGGCATCGACATCCAGATCGGCACGATGGTTTTCCTGCTCAACGCCGTGCTGCTGCTCGGCGCGGGCTTCATCGTCGGCTGGAACTTCGGCATCAAAACGGTCTTCTGCGTCTTCGCCATCTCGGTGTCCATGAACCTGTGGCAGACGATGCTCGGCCCCGCCACTCCGTGGCCGGCCTTCCGGGATCTCTTCTCCGGACTGCACGAACTGGAGGCGGTGCTGCAGGTGATTCTGGGCGGTCTGCTGGCCGGCATCGGCGTGGCGACCTGCTTCAAGCAGGGCGGCTCGACAGGCGGCACGGACATCGTGGCGATGATCATCAACAAGTACCGCACGGTGAGCTACGGCCGGATCGTGATCTACTCCGACTTCGTGATCATCGCCTCCTCGATGCTCGTGGGATTCCATATCGACACGGTGATCTACGGCTATGTGATGACCGCCGTATTCGGCTACACGGTCGACATGATCATGGCCGGCAACCAGCAGTCGAGCCAGATGATGATCGTCACGCACGACTACGAGAAGATGGCCGACGCCATCGTCGAGAACGTCCACCGGGGCGTGACGCTGATCGACTCGGAGGGGTGGTATTCGAAGAAGAAGTCGAAAATCGTCATGGTCGTCTGCCGCAAGCGCGAAACGTCCATGATCCTCAAGTTCGTCAAGACGATCGATCCCGACGCCTTTATAAGCGTAGGCTCGGTGATGGGCGTCTACGGCAAGGGATTCCAGACGCTGACCAAGATTTAGACTGCAAAAGGAAGATCAGCGACTCCGCTGCTGAATTTCGAATACAACCGTGCGACAGCCGTTTTATTCCGGCGGCCGGATTGATTGCAGGAGTCCTGCGTATTGCCGGACATACTGGCCCGATTTTTCATTTAAACTCCTAATTTTCAATTGCTTTTCGCCGACATCGTACTCCCGCTGGCCCAGCCGGCCTACACCTTCGCTCTGGGTGAGGGGATCGAAGTCGTGCCCGGGCAGGCCGTAGCGGTGCAGTTCGGCCGCAACAAAATCTACACGGGTATCGTCTGGCGGGTTCACGACCGCAGACCACCGGTGAAGAGCGTCAAAACCATCTCCCGCATTCTCTATGACCGGCCGCTGCTCATGCACGAACAAATGGCGTTCTGGGAGTGGATCGCCGACTACTATATGTGCACCGCAGGCGAGGTGATGCGCGCGGCGCTGCCGGCGCTGATGAAGCCCTCGGGCGACACGGAGGAGGCGTTTGCCGAAGAGGAGTTCCGGCCCCGCACCGAATGCTACGTCGCCCTCACGGCGGAACTGCACGACGAGACCCGGCTGAACGAAGTCTTCGAAAAACTCGCCCGCCGCGCCCCGAAGCAGTACGAAGCCCTGCTCGAGATCGCTTCCTTCGGCGACGAAGGCCGGGTGGCGACGGGCGAAATTCCCCGCCGGATGCTGCGTGCCGACCGCCCCGTGCTCAACACCCTCGCGCACAAGGGATTTATCACACTCAAGGAGCACGAGCGCTCGGTCGAATCCCCGCAGCAGATCGCCTTCCAACTGCCCCTGCTGACCGCCGCCCAAACCCGGACGCTCGACTCGATCCGCCAGCAGTTTGCCGAAAAGAATACCGTCCTGCTGCACGGGGTGACGGGTTCCGGAAAAACCGAAATCTTTATCCACCTGATCGCCGAAGTGCTTGCCGGGGGCGGCGACGTGCTGATGCTGGTGCCCGAAATCGCCCTTACGGCCCAGTTGATCGAACGCATGGAGCGCATCTTCGGCAGCCGCGTGACGGCCTACCACTCGAAACTCACCCCGCAGCGCCGCACCGAAACCTACCTGCGCCTGAACCGTTCCGACGGCGGCGAATTCGTCGTGGGTGCCCGCTCGGCGCTGTTCCTGCCGCTCAAACACCTCCAACTGATCCTCGTCGACGAGGAACACGACGCGAGCTACAAGCAGAGCGACCCCGCGCCCCGCTACCACGCCCGCGACTGCGCCGCCGTGCTGGCGCGTCTCACCCGGGGCCGCACCCTGCTGGGGAGCGCCACGCCCTCGCTCGAAACGTGGGTCAACGCCCGCAGCGGCAAATACGGGTACGCCGTGCTCGCCGAGCGCTACGGCGACGCCCGGCCCCCGCAGATTTTCATCTCCGACACCCTGCGCGCGGCCAGGCGCGGCGAGAGGCACGCCCACTTCAACAAACTGCTGCTGGATCGCATCGGCGACACGCTCGCCTGCGGCCGGCAGGCGATGCTCTTCCAGAACCGCCGGGGTTTTTCGCCCTACGTCGCGTGCGGCGAGTGCGGCTGGACGGCCCGCTGCCCCCAGTGCAGCGTTACGCTCACCTACCACAAGGGCGGCGAAAAACTCGTCTGCCACTACTGCGGCCACACGGAACCCGTGCCGGCCAAATGCCCCTCGTGCAAGGTGACCGACGTGGTGCCGATGGGCTTCGGCACCGAGAAGATCGAGGAGGAGATCGCCCGCCTCTTTCCCGAAGCCCGCGTGGCGCGCCTCGACCGCGACAGCGTCACTTCGGAGCGGGCGTTCAACGCCATCGTCGGTGCGTTCGAACGCGGTGAGACGGACATTCTGGTCGGCACGCAGATGATCACCAAAGGCTTCGACTTCGCAGGCGTGGCGCTGGTGGGCATCCTCAACGCCGACAACATGCTGAACAACCCCGACTTCCGGGCTTCGGAGCGGGCCTTCCAACTGATGACCCAGGTGGCGGGCCGCGCCGGACGGCGCGACGACGAAGGCGAGGTGATCATTCAGACCTCCGATCCGGGCAATCCCGTGATCCGGCAGGTCGCAGACGGGGATTTCGAGACGATGGCCCGCACGCAACTCTCCGAACGCGAGGCTTTCTTCTACCCGCCCTATGCGCGCCTGACGGCCCTCACCCTGCGTCACCGCGACCCGATGCTGCTGCGGCGCGGCGCACAGGACCTGGCCGCACGCCTGCGCACCTGCTTCGGCCGGCGTCTGTTAGGTCCCATCGCGCCTCCGGTCGACCGCATCCGGGGCGAATACCTCGCGGGGCTGCTGCTCAAAATCGAAAGCGGCGCCTCGACGGCCCGTGCCCGCGAAATCCTGAAGCGCGAGATAAAGGCATTTACCCAAAACCCCGAATACAAATCGATCACCGTCGTCTGCAATGTCGATCCTCAGTGATATCCTCGGCGACATCCGCGCGCTCTTCTACCCCTCCGTGTGCCCTGTCTGCGGAGAACGGATGGAGCGGGGCGAGCAGTGCGTCTGCACGCTGTGCCGCACCACGGCGCCGCTCACGGGTTACTGGCGGGAGCGGGACAACCCCGTCGCCCGCAAATTCTGGGGCCACCTGCCCGTCGAGCAGGCTTCGGCATTTCTTTTCTATGTCCACGGCAGCCGCTGGCGCCGACTGATCCACGCCTTCAAATACCGGGGCATGTGGCGGCGGGCCTACGAAATGGGACGGTGGTACGGGCGCTGTCTGCGCGAGAGCGGCGATTACGACCTGATCGACACGGTGGTGCCGCTGCCCCTGCACTGGATCAAACTTTGCCTGCGCGGCTACAACCAGTCGGAACTGATCGCCCGGGGCATCGCCGAAGAGTTGGGCGCCCGCCTCGACACGCGCAGCGTCCGGCGGCGGCGCAACACCTCCAGCCAGGCCCGCACGCCCAAGCGCGAGCGGGGACGCAACGTCGAAGGCGCTTTCGCCGTCCGCCGCCCCGAGCGGCTGGAAGGGCACCGGGTGCTGTTGGTCGACGACGTACTCACCACCGGGCATACGATGACCTCCTGCGCCGAGGCGATCCTGCGGGCCGCTCCCGGCTGCCGCGTCAGCATCGCGGCCCTGGCCGTCCCGCCGGGCGAGGTGGGCGTAAAGTCGTGAGCTATTCGTCCAGGGGGTAAATCCGACCCCGGAAATCGTTCTTGTAAAACTGAATCAGGCACCGGTTCGAACCCGCATAGAGCGTTACGAGTGCTGTGCCTCCCTCCATCGTTTTTTTGCCGTTGATTTGTAAAGTGAATCGCAGACGACCTCTTTTTTTTGTTTTCTCCATGCGGAATACGGCATTCGGATCTTCGACAAAAAGGGCACTGAGCGAATAACGCGGAAAAACAATCGGGACCAAACGCATGGTGCCCTGCGTTCGATCGAGAATCAGATAACTCCCCGTCACCGGAACAGGCGGTTTGTCGGAGTGGGAAAAGCACTCGTCGATATCTATCCGGAATCGTCTCTGCTCAATGGCTTTCACGGCCTGCGCATGTTCGATGCAAACACCGCGCGAAGGCTCGGCCGCTTTTTGTGCGCTGCAACCCATAGCAGTCGCAAGCAGCAGGGCTGCTGTCAGAAATCGGATCGGCTGTTTCATGGCATCTTGTTTTATCGGAAAACTATCGTCCTAAAAAAGCGTCTATGGCAGTCTGCGTGCCGGCTTTCAGTCCCCGGCCTTGATCGTCGCGGAGGTTATGGATTCTTTTTCATTTCGGGTATTTTTCAGGTGAACGATGAATAACGTTGCGGTAAATTGCCTGCTGTCAGGGCGTTTTTTCTAAGATACGTAAAAATTTCCCTATTTCCAAATTCCGCGCTCCGGACAGAGTCGTGAACCGGAAGATTTCGCACCCGCATCCGGAATGACGTTTTTTCACCTTTAATCCCCGTTCGGGGTCTTTTCCTCCTTGCGGTCCGGCTGAATCCGTACTGCGTGTGCCCGCAGCCCTCGTCTGCCGGGTCGGTATCCTTTTTTCTTTTCTCCTTTCACCTCAATCCGTCACAGTCGCCGATTCCGGCTTCCGGTTTGGGACCGCAGCTCGCGGAGGCCGGCAGCGCAGCACAGCGAAGATGCAGGCCGCCACCGGGCATACGATGGCCTCCTGCGCCGAGGCGATCCTGCGGGCCGCTCCCGGCTGCCGCGTCAGCATCGCGGCCCTGGCCGTCCCGCCGGGCGAGGTGGGAATCATGGGATAATTAAAAATGAAAAATTAAGAATTAAAAATTCATCCCGCACGAAGTGGAACGACACCTGCTGACTGGCAAAATACGGCCCCGTTCGGGATGTCGGAATGAGGTTGAAAATCATATTCGCGGGGCATGTTCGTCGAAAAACCGCCGGCTTGTTGGCCCGATGAAAACGACGGCAGCGCTTCCGGGCGGAATTACTGCCGTCTTTCGGGAAGTTCAGTTTCGCTGCCGGTAAAACACCATTTCCTGTCCCTCCTCCTCGAAATAAAAATAGGAAGGCGGATCGTCCACAAAACGGCACTGCAAAACCGACGACTCCAGATGCAGCGTCAGATCGCCCAATCGTCGGTCCGTGATTTCATACGTTCCGTAACGCTGCCTGCGGATGATATAACCCCGTTCATCCTCGGCCCAGCGAACGCACGCGCGGTTCGATTTGAAATAAATGACGTCGTAGGTATAGTACAACTGTTCGTAAACCACCTGCGACGTTCTCCGCACCCAGGTCGTACCGACGAACGGGTTCGTTTCTTCGTCCTTGTCGCAGGCGGCAAAAAGCCCGATAAGACAAAAGGATAAGAAAATTAAAAACAGTTTTTTCATCGACTCAGTCATGCGCTACTGCCGGTAATAATAGGTTCTTTCATCGGAATCATTATACTTATACCAGAAAAAAGAAGGTGGATTGTCTGTATCGTAAGTACACCGTCGTTCGAAATAATTCGGATCCAAGATAATCAAACTCTGTGACCGATCAATCACATACAGGTTGGTGGATCGTGGAGAAATAATATTTCCGCTTTCATCTTCCATCCACTTAACAAATTTCTTCTTAGACATAAAACGGATTACATCGTAGGTATAAACAATCTGCCCGTACTTCACCTCCTCGTTGCGGTGTTTCCAGGTGGTACCTACGAACGGATTCCATTCTTCGTCCTTGTCGCAGCCCGCAAAAATCCCTGCAAGGCAGACCGTCAATACGATCCATACTATTTTTTTCATTTTTTCCTCAGTTTGGTTATTTCGCCCAGTCCCAACGTTTCATCCACAGGTCGTAACTCGACACATACTCCGGCTTCATGTAGGGATTGTACACGAATATGGGGCTGGGATTTATGGTTCTCAATCGGATAATCGGCTTGAAGGTTTTAGTCGACAGGATCGGTTTGTCGTTGTAGGGAGCTTTCGGATAGAAGATTACCGATACCTTCGCCATGTAATTCGAATAGATCATGGTCTGCGGCGTCTTGTACTTGATCGACTGCTTCAGACTGTTGAGAATCGCGGCGTCGCTAACCGATGCCGGGAACGTATACTGCGGCAGGTCGAAACTCGAATTCTCGAATTCGGCCCGGTAATCGTCCAGCTCGTAGAACATCGTTTTAGCCGTTTTATATTCCCAGGTGTAGGGTGTGTCATCATTATTTCTAAGACTATCCAAATCCTTTGTATCAGTATATTGTTCCTCATACACGCATTTGGAGATATACTGATTGTAGTTCCCCGTATCGGCCAGGCAGTATTTGCCGTCGAATTTCGAGATCACATAATAGTCCACCTTTTAGGGTCGATGCGTCTTCTCCGAAATCCCGGCTTGCTTTCGGTATAAATATATATAAAATCTTTTACACATCCAAATAAATTCTTCATTTTTAATGACATTACCGCATTTTCCTGTAATTTTCCCCACCGCAAATTTTCCCCACCGGACCCTTTTTTTCACGAACACCGTAAACCGTAAAGAGATATGCTCCGGTCTTTGCTCCCCTTCGGAGACTCGGTCGGAAAGGCCCGAATAATTTCGGCGCTGCCCTCGCCTGCGGCGGTTCGAAAACCTGCCGTGTCAGCCGTTCTTCACTTTTCACTTTTCACTTTTCACTTTTCCACTTATTTTACCTACTTTTGACCTCTGAAACAATCCCGATCCGATGGCGAAAGAATTTACCCCCTCCCCGCGCAACCGCGAGGCGTTCCAAGCGCTGACCGATACTGCGGGCAATGTTCCCCCGCAGGCGGTCGAGCTGGAAGAGGCCGTGCTCGGCGCGCTGATGCTCGAAAAGGACAGCATCATCACCGTGCAGGAGTTCGTCACGCCCGACGCCTTCTACACCGAAGAGCACCGCACGATCTACAAAGCCATCGAAGAGTTGTCGATGGAGTTGAAACCCATCGACCTCTACACCGTCACCGAGAAACTCAAGTCCAAAAAGGAACTGAAAAAGGTGGGAGGCGCCTCCTATCTGGCACAACTCACGCAGAAGGTCGGCTCGGCCGCCAACGTCGAGTTCCACGCCAAGATCATCGCTCAGAAATACGTGCAGCGCGAGTTGATCCGCTCGGCCACCGAGATTCAGCGGCGGTCGTACGACGAGTCGACCGACGTGACGGAGCTGATCGGATACGCCGAGGGCGAAATCTTCAAGGTCGCCGAAGGCCACGTGAAGCGCTCCGTCCAGGCGTCGAAGGACATCCTGGCCCGCGCGCTGATGCAGATCGAGGAGGCGTCGAAGAACACCAGCGCCTTCAACGGCGTGCCGTCGGGTTTCATGGCCATCGACCGCGTGACGCTGGGCTGGCAACTCTCGGACCTGGTGATCATCGCCGCCCGCCCTTCGATGGGCAAGACGGCCTTCGTTCTGTCGATGGCCCGCAACATGGCCGTCGATCACGAACAGGGCGTGGCGTTTTTCTCGCTCGAAATGTCGTCCGTGCAGTTGATGATGCGTCTGATCATCGCCGAAACGGGCCTTTCGGGCAACGACGTCAAGTCGGGCCGTCTGACGCCCGAGCAGTGGCGCCACCTCGAATCGGCGACCAAGCCGCTGGGTACGGCCCCGCTGTTCATCGACGACACCCCGGCGTTGTCGGTCTTCGAGTTCCGCTCGAAGGCCCGCCGCCTGAAGATCCACAACGACATCAAGATCATCGTCATCGACTACCTCCAGCTCATGACCGGCAACCAGGACTCGAAAGGCAACCGCGAGCAGGAGGTGGCCTTCATCTCGCGGACGCTGAAAGCCATTGCCAAAGAACTGAACGTGCCGGTGATCGCCCTGTCGCAGTTGAGCCGTGCCACCGAGATGCGCGGCGGCTCGAAGCGCCCCCAGCTTTCGGACCTGCGCGAGTCGGGCGCCATCGAGCAGGATGCCGACATCGTGGCCTTCATCCACCGCCCCGAATACTACGGCATCAACCAGGACGAAAACGGGATGCCCACGGCGGGTATGGCCGAGATTATCATCGCCAAGCACCGTAACGGCGCCGTGTGCGACGTGAACCTGCGCTTTTTGAAGGAGCAGGCCCGCTTCGCCGACATGGACGATTCGATGCTTCCGCCCGCGCAAGCCTCCGAAAGCCAGCAGGCCTACGACGACTACGCCAGCGGCTCGAACGGCGCGCCCGGAGCCGGCTCCGGACTGGGCGGTTCGACGGGCGGCAGCGAGTTCGACATCGCGCCTCCCGCGCTCAACGATGAAGCACCATTTTAATACATAATCCGTAAAACTACATGTTCGTCAAAACCCAAACAGGCGTGATCGTCGGTATCGACGCCGTGACGGTGACCGTCGAGGTCAACATCGCGGGCGGCGGGCTGGGACTGTACCTGGTGGGACTGCCCGACAACGCCGTGAAGGAGAGCGAGCAGCGCATCCGCGCGGCGTTCGAGAACTCGGGCGAGCGGATGTCGGGCAAAAAGATCGTCGTCAACCTCGCCCCGGCCGATTTGCGCAAGGAGGGGGCGGGCTTCGACCTGCCGATCGCCGTCGGCATCCTGGCGGCGATGGGCCGCGTGCAGACCGAACGGCTCGCCGAGACGATGCTCGTGGGCGAACTGTCGCTCGACGGATCGGTCAAACCCGTGCGGGGCGTACTGCCGGTGGCCGTGCGGGCCAGAACCGAAGGCTTGCGGCGTATCGTCGTTCCGACCCAGAACGCTCCGGAAGCCGCCGTGGTGGAGGGTGTGGACGCCATCGGAGTCGCTTCGCTCAAAGAGGTGATCGCCTTCCTGAACGGCGAGACGGAGATCGCCCCGACACGCGCGCAAAGCCCCTGCCCCGAGACCGAATCGGGCCGCTTCGGCGAGGATTTCGCCGACGTGAAGGGACAGGCCCGCGTGAAGCGCGCGCTGGAGATCGCCGCAGCAGGCGGACACAACGTGCTGATGATCGGCGCGCCCGGCTCGGGCAAGACGATGCTGGCGCGGAGGCTGCCGACCATCCTGCCGCCGCTCACGGCGGAAGAAGCGCTCGAAACGACGAAAATCCACTCCGTAGCGGGCAAAACCGGGGCGGCAAAAGGATTGCTCACGCAGCGTCCCTTCCGCGCTCCGCACCACCTCACCTCCCAGGTGGCGCTCATCGGCGGCGGCCAGTCGCCCCGCCCGGGCGAGGTGTCGCTGGCTCACAACGGCATCCTGTTTCTGGACGAACTGCCCGAATTCGGCCGCAATGTGCTCGAAGTGCTGCGGCAGCCGCTGGAAGAGAAGAAGATCACCGTCTCGCGGTCGAAATACAGCGTCGAATACCCGGCCAACTTCACCCTCGTGGCGGCGATGAACCCCTGCCCGTGCGGCTACTACAACCACCCGGGCAAGGAGTGCACCTGCTCGCCGGCCACGGTACACCGCTACATGGGGCGTATTTCGGGACCGCTGATGGATCGCATCGACCTGCATATCGAGGTGACGCCCGTGGCCGTGGGCGAAATGACCGCCGAACGGGCGGAGGAATCCAGCGCCGCAATCCGCGAACGGGTCATGCGGGCGCGGGCCGTGCAGGCCGACCGGTTCCGGGACAGCGAAGGAGTCCACACCAACGCCATGATGAATGCGAAGATGCTCCGCACCTACTGCCGCACGGACGCGGCGGCGCAGACGCTGCTGGAGCGGGCGATGGAGCGGCTGCAACTTTCGGCGCGGGCCTACGACCGCATCCTGAAAGTCGCCCGCACGATCGCCGACCTCAGCGGATGCGAAGGGATCGAAGCGGCCCACATCGCCGAGGCGATCAACTACCGCTCGCTCGACCGCGAAAACTGGGGAAGATGATTTTGCCGTCGCAGCGACAAAATCGATTAAAAATTAAAAATTAAAAATTAAAAATTAAAAACCATACCATGAAACGCATCATCCTTTCCGGCGGCGGCACCGGAGGACATATCTACCCCGCCGTAGCGGTCGCCGAGGCCCTCAAAAGGCGGTTCGGCGACGAGGTCGAACTCCTCTTCGTCGGGGCCGAGGGCAAGATGGAGATGGAGAAGGTGCCGGCACTGGGCTACCGCATCGCGGGGCTTCCGATCGCCGGACTCCAGCGGCGGCTCGACGCGAAGAACCTGCTGGTGCCGTTCAAAGTGCTGCGAAGCATCCGCCTGGCCCGGAAAACCATCCGCGACTTCGGTGCGGACGTGGTCGTCGGCTTCGGCGGTTATGCCAGCGCCCCGGTGCTGTGGGCGGCACAGCGGATGGGCGTGCCGACCGTCATCCAGGAGCAGAACTCCTACGCGGGCGTCACGAACAAAATCCTTTCGCGCGGCGCCCGGTGCATCTGCGTGGCCTATGACGGGATGGAACGGTTCTTTCCGCCGCAGAAAATCACGATGACGGGCAACCCCCTGCGGGGCCGTTTCTCGAAAGAGGGCGCCGACCGCGCCGAAGCGCTGGCCCACTACGGGTTCACGGCGGGTCTTCCGGTGGTGCTGGTCGTCGGGGGTTCGCTCGGCACGCGCACGCTCAACGAGATGATGAAGGAGTGGCTTCCGAGGCAGGGGGGCAAAGCGCCGGTGCAGGTGATCTGGCAGACGGGCAAGTACTACGAACGCGAAATGCAGGCGTTTCTGGCGGCGCATCCGACCGAAAACGTCTGGCAGGGGGCCTTTATCGACCGCATGGACTACGCCTACGCGGCAGCCGACCTGGTGATCTCGCGCAGCGGCGCCGGCACCGTCTCGGAGTTGTGCCTGGTGGCCAAGCCGACTGTTTTCGTGCCGTCGCCCAACGTGGCCGAAGACCACCAGACCAAGAACGCGCAGGCACTGGTGTCGAAGGGTGCGGCGCTGATGATCCGCGACGCGGAGGCCGTCGGCCGCTGCATGGACTACGCGGCCGAAGTGCTGGCCGACGCGGAGAAACTGGGCGCGCTGCGCCGGAACATCGAACGGCTGGCACGGCCCGACGCGGCGGAGCGGATCGTCGACCAGATCGAAAGAATAATTCAGAATTCAAAATTCAGAATTAAGAATTAAGCGCGAGCAGGGAGGCATTGCGTCCTGCTTCCGGATTTGCCGCCATGCCCGCTCCGCATCGGACGACAGCCCTGTTTCAGCCGGAAGCCACGACTACGGGACATGTTCCCATCCGGTAACAAATGATCGAACAGAACCAATTTTATGGAATTCAAAAATATTTATTTTCTGGGAATCGGCGGCATCGGCATGAGCGCCCTGGCCCGCTATTTTCTGCACGAAGACAGGTGCGTGGCGGGCTACGACCGCACCCGGTCGCACCTGACGGAGGCGCTTGCCGCCGAAGGCGCCCGGATTCACTACGAGGACGACGTGCGGATGATCCCCGCCCCTTTCCTCAACCCCGCAGAGACGATCGTGGTCTACACCCCCGCCGTGCCGGATGAACACGGGGAACTGCGCTACTTCCGCCAGCACGGCTTCACGGTCGAGAAGCGTTCGCAGATGCTCGGGCACCTCGCCGAGGGAAAATATGTGATGGCCGTCGCCGGAACACACGGCAAGACGACCACCTCGACGCTCGTGGCATGGCTCAATCGCACTTTGACGGGCGGCGGCGCGGCCTTCCTGGGCGGCATTTCGAAGAATTTCGGCGGCAACCTCGTGCTGGACAACGGCGGAGAAAGGGGAAGCTGCCCGGCGGCAGGAGACGGTTCGGCGGGCCGGGAATCCCTCCGTAGCGGGCGGCTGGCGGTCGAGGCCGACGAATTCGACCGCTCGTTCCTGCGCCTTTGGCCCGATGTGGCGGTCGTCACCTCGGCCGACGCGGATCACCTGGACATCTACGGCACGCACGAGGCGGTGAAGGAGGCTTTCGCGCAGTTCATCCGCCAGATCAAACCCGGCGGCTGCCTCATTCTCAAACAGGGGGTCGATCTGGTGATCGACAATCCCCGGATCACCGTCTACCGCTACTCCTGCGACGAGCCGTGCGACTTCTGCGCGCGAAACATCACGCTGCTCGAAGGAGGTTACTACCGCTACGACCTCGTAACGCCCGGAGGCGTGACCGAAGGGTGTACGCTGGGTATTCCGGGCCGGATCAACATCGAGAATGCGGTGGCGGCGGCGGCTTGCGTGTGGTGCGCCGCGCAGGCGGAAGGAAGGCCGCTCGATGCGCGGAAACTGCGTGCGGGGCTGGCTTCGTACACGGGCGTGAAGCGGCGCTTCGAGTTTTACCTCAACACCCCGCACCGGGTCTACATGGACGACTACGCCCACCATCCGCGCGAGCTGGCGGCGACGCTCGCGTCCCTGCGGCACATGTTCCCCGGGCGCAAAATCACGGCGCTGTTCCAGCCCCACCTCTACACCCGCACGCGCGACCTGTGCGACGGGTTCGCCGGGGCGCTGTCCCTTGCCGACGAGGTGGTGCTGCTTCCCGTCTACCCGGCGCGCGAGGAGCCGATTCCCGGCGTCGGGAGCGAGCTGATCGCCCGAAAGCTCACCGTGCCCTGCCGCATCGCGGAGCGGGAAGCACTGGCCGACACCGTGGCTGCGATGGATACCGACGTGGTGGTGAGCTTCGGCGCCGGCAATATCGACGCCTGCTGCGAGGAAATAAGTGAAAAGCTAAAAGTTAAAATGGAAAAGTGAAAATTGCGGGTAAACGAAGGCAGGGCCGAACTTGTTCGGGCTGTGCCGAGCGGAGAAAACGAAAAGACTGCGGAGCAGGCTTAAAGTTGAAAAGTGAAAAGTGAAAAGTGAAAAGTGAAAAGTGAAAATTGGGGTAAACGAAGGCAGGGCCGAACTTGTTCGGGCTGTGCCGGGCCGCAAGGAGGAAAAGCCCCGTAAGGGATTAAAAGTATAGCGCGTCAAACACCCTGACAAACGTCGGCCGAAAATAATTTTGAATTCTCAATTTTAAATTGGATGAAGCCCTGGCTTAAATACCTGCTGCTCACGCTCCTGTGGAGCGCCGTAGCCGCCTACGTCGTGTGGTCGGCCACGGCGACGGGGCGTGTGCGCCGCGCGCAGCAGGTCGGGCGACTCGAAATCCGGATCGTCGACAGCACTTCCCAGGGGCATCTGGTTACGGGAGGCAACGTGCGCGAATGGCTCCGCCGCGAAGGAATCGCCACCGTCGGCACGGGAATTGACGCAGCAGACCTTCAGGGGATCGAGGAGTTGATCGCCCGCAACGGTTTCGTGGACAAAGTCCGCGCCTACACCACCCGAAACGGGACGCTGCACATCGACATCAGCCAGCGCCGGCCCCTGCTGCGTCTGCTGACCGACGGGATGAATGCGTATGTCACGGCAAGCGGTTACGTCTTTGCCGCCCCGCGCGCCTCGTCGCTTTACGTGCCGGTCGTCACAGGTCCCTACAAGCCCCCTTTCGCGGCAAATCACACGGGGCCGGCGGGCGATTACGTCGCGGCGCGGCGGCAGCGCACGGCGGAACGGATCGGGGAGATCGAACGCGAAAAAGACACGCTCTACAAGCAGCAGACAAAGCTGCGCAAAGAGATGGACAGTGTCCGCAAGGTGCGCACGCGCCGCAAATGGTGGAAAATGGAGCGCAAAGATTCGTTCGAAAAACGGGTTGAAAAACTGCGTGACGAAAAACAGCGTTTCCGTCGCTATTACCGCTACCGGATGCGGTTGGTCGCGGAGGAGTTCGACCGCATCGCCTCCCGGCAGGAGGCCGAGCGGAGCAAACAAAAAAAGTTGGAGAAAAGCTACGAAGATTTCATGAAACTCCTTACCTTTGTGGAGCAGGTCGAGGCAGATGATTTCTGGCGGTCGGAGGTGGTGCAGATCATCGCCCATACGACGGTAAGCGGTGCGCTCGAAGTCGACCTGATTCCCCGCAGCGGCCGGCACCGGATCCTTTTCGGCCGTCTCGAACGCGTCGAAGAGAAGTTCGACAAACTGCTCTGCTTCTACCGGCGGGGGCTGAACAACATCGGTTGGGAAGAGTACAGTATCATAAACATAAAATACAACGACCAGGTGGTCTGCAAGAAATAGAGATTGTAACGTGGAAAAGAAGAGTTATACCGTCGCTATCGATTTGGGTACGTCGAACGTCGTGCTGGCCGCCGGCGCCAGGAACGCCGAAGGGCTGCTCGAGGTCGCCTTCATCGTCTCGAAACCCGTGGAAGGGGTCAACGCGGGTAAGATCGAAAACATCGAACTCGTCAGCAAAGCCATCAAGGAGGCGGTGTCGGAAGCCGAAGCCGCGTTGGGCATCCGCATCAACGAAGCCTACGCCGGCATTTCGGGCACGTTCGTGCGCTGCGCACGGCACACCGACCACGTATTCGTCTACGACCCGCAGAATGCCGTCAGCCAGGTGGACGTCAAGGCCCTGTTCGAGCGGATGCGCAACGTGCAGGCGCCCGACGACGAGACCATCATGGAGCGCGTACCCCAGCTCTACATGGTCGACGACGCGCAGGAGGTGAAAAATCCCGTCGGCTCGTTCGGCAAGAAACTCTCCTCGACGTTCAACTTCATCCTGTGCGACAAAACTCCGATCCAGCGCCTCGAAATGGCGCTCAAAAGGTTGGGAATCCGCGCGGCGGCCGTATGCCCCAATTCGCTGGTAGCCCCCGAAGCCGTGCTCCTTCCCGAAGAGAAGGAGGAGGGCGTGGCGGTGGTGGACATCGGTGCGGGCGTGACGGACGTGACGGTCTATTTCCGCAACGTCGTGCGCTATGTGGCCACGATCCCGATGGGTGCGGCGGCCATCAACCGCGACATCCGCACGATGAGCGTGCCCGAGAAGCACGTCGAAAACCTCAAACTGAAATACGGGTCGGCCGTCGCCGACCTGGCTCCCGAAGACAAGATGATCCGCGTGAACGGCCGCACGGCCCGCGAAGCGACGGAAATCCTGCTGCGCAACCTGGCCACGGTCATCGAGGCGCGCGCCACGGACATCGCCGAATTCGTCCTGCAGGAGATCCGGGACTCGGGCTATGCCGGCAAACTGGCCTACGGCATCGTGCTGACGGGCGGCTCTTCGAAACTCAAAAATATCGACGAACTCTTCCGCCGGGTCACGGGCATGGAGGTACGCCTGGCTCAGCCCGACGCCGTACTGAGTGCGGAATCGAAGGAAAAAGCGGGCGATCCCGCCTATGCCACGACCGTCGGACTGCTGCTCAAGGGCGCCGGTCCGGCATCCGAGCCGCAGGAGGAGCGCCCGGCGCGGCCTTTCCAACCCCTGCAACCGGCACAGCCCCGGGGGCAGGAACCCCTGCGCGGAGGGTTCGAACGCATTCAGCCCCGGCCGCAGGCACCCGTCGAGGCACCCGCCGACAAACGGGAGGCGGATGAAATGCCGCAGACCGACGCACAGCCGGAAAACCCCGCAGCCGAACGCCGCAGCGACGACAACAAACGCAAACGCGACTGGGGTTCGATCTTCCAGAAAACGCTCGACAAGATCAACAAGAGTTTCTCGGCGGCCGAAGACGAGGAGATCTGACGACCGCCGCAGGCAACGGCAGCGACACGCCGCACGGCGTTCCGGGGATCGCCGGAAGCCGGTTGCGGATGGATTAACAAGAAAATAAGAGACGAAAGATATGACGGACGATTTAATGAACGAGCTGAAAGCGAAACGCACCGAAGGCTCGATCATCATGGTGGTCGGCGTGGGAGGCGCCGGCGGCAATGCCGTGAACCACATGTGCAACCTGGGCATCAAAGGAGTGGAATTCCTGGTCTGCAACACCGACCAGCAGGCCCTCGACAAAAGTCCCGTGGAGTTGAAAATCCGCCTGGGCAGCGAAGGACTCGGCGCCGGCAACGACCCCGAGAACGGGCGCAAGGCGGCCATTGAAAGCATCGGCGACATCCGCCAGCTTTTCGAAGAGTCGGGCACGAAGATGCTCTTCATCACCGCCGGCATGGGCGGCGGCACCGGCACGGGCGCATCGCCCGTCATCGCCAAGCTGGCACACGAAATGGGGCTGCTGACCGTAGGCATCGTCACCTCGCCGCTGGCCGTGGAGGGTCAGATCCGCTACGAGCAGGCTTTCCGGGGCATCGAGGAGCTACGCAAGAATGTCGATTCGCTGCTGGTCATCAACAACGAAAACATCCTGGAGATGTACGGGCGCCTGGCACTCAAACAGGCTTTCGGCAAGGCGGACGACATCCTGGCCTCGGCGGCCAAAGGCATCGCAGAGATCATCACGGTGGAGAGCGACCTGGTGAACGTCGATTTCGCCGATGTATCGAAGGTCATGCGCAACAGCGGCCGCGCCCACATGAGCGTGGCGACCGCCGAAGGCGACAACCGTGCGGAGAAGGTGGCCGAAGCCTCGCTGCACTCCCCCTTGCTGGATCACAATCTCATCTCGGGGGCCAAGAACATCCTGCTCAACATCTCGGTCTCGAACGCCGAAGAGTTGATGTACGAAGAGGTCGTGCGCATCCTGGAATACATCCAGTCGCACGCCAGCGTCGCCGACGAGAACGGCGCCGTGCGCAACGCCAACATCATCTGGGGTACGAGCGAAAAGCCCCAGCTGGGCGGCGCGATCGAACTGGTCGTCGTGGCCACGGGCTTCGAGGGCGACCCGCAGGGGGTGCTGAAAACCATCATTCCGCCGGCCAAGATCGTCACGCCCGTCCGGACGGAAAAAGCGGCAACCCCTGCCCTGGAGCCGATCAAGCCGGAACCTTCCCCGCTCGAACGCCCCGTACCGTCACGTCGCGGCCCCTCCGAACCGGTGGTGCTCGGCAGTAAACCGACGCGCTACAACAACATCGACCTGCTGCTGAACAAACCGTCGTACCAGACGCGCAACGTGAAGTTCATCGTGGATATGCCCTCCGTACGCAAGGAAGTGCTCAAAGAGGAAACGCCCGAAACGCCCCCGGTCCCCGAAACAAAGGGCGGGTCGCTTTTCGACTAACCCCCTAATTCCGCCATTTTGGAAGAGACTCTGACAGGCATCATCACCTTCAACGGCATCTCGCCGCACAGCGTGGCGCTACTGGCCGTAACGCTCTGCCTGCTGGTGGTTTCCGCACTCGTGTCGGGCGCGGAAACCTCGTTTTTCTCCCTGTCACACAACGACATCCACGGCATCCGCCAGCGCAGCACCCCGTCGGGCGAAGCCGTGCTGAAGCTCCTGTCGAACGTCGATCTGCTGCTGGCGACGATCCTGGTGGTCAACAACCTGGTGAACATCTGCATCGTCATCCTCACGGCGACGGTCATCGACACGGTCTTTACGTTTCTGCGGTTCGAATTCCTTTTCAAAACGGTATTCGTCACCTTCCTGCTGCTGCTCTTCGGCGAAATCCTGCCCAAAGTCATGGCGCAAACCACGCCCGTGCGGTTCGCCTGCTTCGTGGCCCGCCCCCTGGCGGTTCTGCGGTGGCTCTTCTACCCGCTCTCCTACATCCTCGTGCGCACGTCGAGCCGCATCAGCGAAAAAGCGTCGCACAAAAGCGAAATCTCGCTGGACGAACTGGCCGACGCCGTGGACATCGCGCAGAACACCTCGCACGAGGAGCACGAGATGCTGTCGGGCATCGTCAACTTCGTCAACACGGAGGTCGGGGCGATCATGAAGCCCCGCGTGGATATCGCCGCCGTAGCGCTGACCGACGATTACGAACATGTAAAAAAGACGATCATCGACTCGGGATTCTCGCGCATTCCGGTCTACGAGGAGGACATCGACAACATCCGGGGCACGCTCTACGTCAAGGATTTGCTGCCCCACATCAACCGGGGGGCCGAATTCGGCTGGCAGCAGTTGATCCGCAAACCCTACTTCGTTCCCGAGCACAAGAAGATCAACGACCTGCTGGAGGATTTCCAAAGCAACAAGGTACACATGGCGATCGTGGTCGACGAATACGGATCGACGCAGGGCCTCGTGTCGCTGGAGGACATCATCGAGGAGGTCGTGGGCGAAATATCGGACGAGAGCGACGCCGACGAATCGTTTTACACGCGCGTCGACGAAACGACCTATCTCTTCGACGGCAAAACGCACATCGGCGACTTCGAGCGCGTGCTGGCGCTCGACGAAGAGACCTTCTCCGACGTGAAAGGCGGTGCCGAGACCCTCGCGGGGCTGATCCTCGAGCTGAAGCGCGACTTTCCGAAGAAGGGCGACACGTTCACCTCGCACAACATCCGCTTCACGGTGCACACGCTCGAAGGACACCGGATCGACAAAATCAAAGTCATCGTCAATGGATAGCAGGCTCCTGATCGAGCCGCTCCCGGAAGAGGCCGACACGATGCGTACCGCCACCGAAGCGGAACGCACGGCGGCACGGGCGCTTCCCGCCGGACAGCGCCGCCGCGAGTGGCTCGCCTGGCGGGCGATCGTGCGGCGCGAACTCGGAGCGGTGGAGATCGGCTACGACCGGAACGGTGCTCCCACTGTCGCCGGCCGCAACGGACTTCATATAGGTGTCTCGCACTGCCGGGGCTGGGTCGCGGTCTGCGTCTCGGAGCGTCGCTGCGCAGTGGACATCGAACTCCGGTCGCGGAATTTCGAAAAGGCGGCACCCCGCTTTCTGACGGACGCGGAGCGGGCGCTCGGCGACCATCCCCTGCTGTCAGCCGTCGTCTGGTGCGCGAAGGAAGCGCTCTACAAATACGCCGGTGAGCCGGGTCTCGACCTGCGGCGCGACCTGCGGATCGAAACGATCGACTTCGCCCGGGGCTGCGCGACGGGACGCATAAAAAACGGAGCGCCCGTCCGGCTCTCCGTCTCTTTCACGGACGACCTGGTCGCCGCGTATATTCTCTGATCCCTTAAAACGCCTCCGAAGCGGTGAAGAGGAACGCCGACGAACGTTTGCGGTCCCACGGAAGATTCTGGTTGCCGTAGACGCCCCAACCGTAATCGAGCCGGATGTTCATCCGGTTCTTGAACTCGAAGCGGTAGCCGCAACCGAAGCTGTAAAGCGTGTTCTTCCAACGGAACTTGTCGGTTCCCCAGACCTGACCGCCGCCGATCCATCCCACGATACCGTGCCGGCGGTAAATCTTCTGCCGCAACTCGATCTGTGTCTCGACCAGCCGTTTGTCGCGGTAGCGGCCTTCGTAGTAGCCCCGCATCCGCTCCATGCCGCCCAGTTTGGCATACATGTGCCACGAAGGAGTACCGGCGGTGAAGTCGGCAAAAAGATCGTAGGCGAAAACGGCGCCTTTCCAGAGTTTCCGGTACGCGTCGAAGGTCAAGGTGAAACGGCCGAAATTGCGTCCCGTGTTACCCAGCATGCGGGGGTACCATTTGGCTTCGGCCTTCAGGAAGATGCCTTTGGTGGCGTTGTAGGTCACGTCGCGCGTGTCGTATTGCGCAAAAAACCCCAGGTTGGCATTGAAGGCGTCGGGCTTGTCGCCCGTGTCGCCGATAAAATTGGTAAAGGGATCCTGCTTCGAAGGGTCATAGCGCTTCCCGTCTTTCCAAAGGTCGTACAATTCGCCGATCTGCCCCCCGGGCCTGGGAATTGCGCCTTCGTCGATCTGCCGCATGTATTCGGCCATCCCGGAACTTTTGTACTTCGCGCCCGTGTAATCGATCCCGCCGCTGACGCCGACATAAAACCGCCCGACGAGCGCCGTGCAATACGAAACGCGGAAAATACCCATCGTGGTGGTCAGCTCCTGTGCATATCCCTCCTGACCGGCCCGGTATCCCACGCCGTAGAACGCCCCGGGAAAATAGACGAAAGCTCCCGAGTAACTCAGCCTCTGTTTGTTGTGGTTGAAGATGTTGTCGCCCGAGAAACGCACCAGCACGAACTTCTTGGTCGTGACGTTGCCGTAAACCGAGATGTTCGAGGGCGCCGTCACCGAGTCGGTACGGTCGTGGCGGTACAGGCCGGCCAGGAGAAACCCGATGCCGAAGCCCACGTCCGAAGAGTAGTTGGGACCGGGAGCAATGCTCCAGTCGATCTTCTTCTGGAACGTGCGGTCGACGTTCGATCCGCTGTAATAGTTGATGATGCGCTTAATCAGTCCCGGGCGTTTGGGAGTAACAACAGCCGTATCGGGAGGAGTTTGGGGCAGAACCTCCGGACGGACGGCCTGTACGAGGCCATCGGCGATGGTGCTGGTGCGGTCGTCTCCGCTCGTTTCGGGAATCCGGGCAGACGCAGGAATCACGGCGGCGGCCAGCATCAACCCGCATATGACTTGTCTGAAAAGTGTCATCCGGCTCATTACGGTTTGGGTTGTCAAAGGTAAGCATTTTTTTCCGGGGTAACAAATAACGTCATTTCCGGTCCCGAAGGAGCAGCGGGCCGCATGCAGCCCCCCTCCTGAAAAGCGAATGGAAAAAACCTCTTTTTTCCGATCGGAGCGCCGGGAAATCGTTATCTTTGTCCCGGCCGGGAAACCGGCTTCCGCCCCGTATAACTTCAACCCGACCGCCATGTCCGTCACAGCCCCGCAACTCCCCGCCGCCCTGCGCGAAGCCGTCCATCCCGAACTGCTGTTCCGGCACGAGGAGGAGATCGAAGGCATCGCCTGCCGCAAGACCCTTTTCGCGCCGCTCGACCGCGAACACATCTCGGTGAGAAACACGCTGTTCGCAGGCTGCTCGTTCACCGGGTGCGTGCTCCGCAAATCGCATTTCGCGGATGTCACGTTCCGCAACTGCGACTTCTCGAACGCCGACTTCGCGGGATGCAGCTTCCACCGCACGGAGTTCGTCGACTGCCGCCTGGCAGGAACCGAAATGCCCGACGGCACCTTTCACCACACGCTGCTGCTTCGCTGCAAGGCCGAATACGTCAACCTGTCGCAGGGACGTTTCCGCAATGCGCTTTTCAGCGAGACCATCCTGCGCAACGGCGCACTGGCCGCCTGCCGGCTCGAACGCACCCGATTCGACCGCTGTGACCTCTCGCAGGCCGAATTCTTCCGCACGCCGCTGGAAGGCATTTCGCTCGTCGGTAACGAGATCGGCGGAATACGCATCGGCGCGGCGGAATCGAAGGAACTGCGCGGCTGCGTCGTGAGTACCGTGCAGGCTTTGGAACTGGCCCGGATGCTGGGCATCCGAATCGAGGATACATTACCGTAAAGCGGACAAAACGATTGGATTTGCGCGGAATTTGCACGATCTTTACGGCAAGGGAAACTGCCTTTGAGACAGGCGGCGCCCCGGCAAAACACCAACATCGTTCGGTTCTGCGCCCGGCTTGCACTATCATTGAGCCTATCTCAGACAACCGCCCGGAGGATTTTCCGGCAGACCCCAAACCCCGTATGAAAACAGACAACACAACACCGAAATTAGCGTTCATCCCCTTCCGCTCGCTCGCGGACAAAGGTTGGAACGAAGCCTGGCGGCTCTACACCGCCTCTTTCCCGCGCAACGAACAGTGGCGCGAGCAGGATTACGCCCGTGCGTTCGGCGACCCGGCCTTTACGGCTGCCGGCGTATGGAGCGAAGAGAAGCTGGTCGGGATTCTGTTCTATTGGACAGGAAAGGGTTTTCACTATGTCGAACACCTGGCCGTATCGCCCGCACTGCGGGGACAAAACATGGGTTCGGAGATGCTGAAGGCTTTCTGCGCGCAGGTCGGGGAGGTGATTCTGGAAATCGACCCGCCCGTGGACGAAATATCGATCCGCCGCCTGCATTTCTACGAGCGGCTGGGCTTCCGCGAGAATCCCTACGAGTACATCCACCCCTCGTTCAACCGTCCTTTCACCCCGCATAAGTTAGTACTGATGAGCTACCCCGATCCCCTCGCCCCCGACAAGGCCCGCCTTTTCGCGGACTTCGTCCGGGAGGTCGTACTCCGCTATTCGGAGCACGAACGGCCCGAATTGCCCAGACTGCCCTGAGTGCCGCACGTGCGCACGTTGCAGCCACGGCACGGATTTCTTACAGAACCGCCACCAGGTATTTCGTGACGTAATAGCCGCCCACGAGGAGCCAGACGTACAGCAGCCCCGCCAGCACGAAAGGCTTGGCCCCGGCGTGTTTGAATTTGTCGATGCTGGTCTCGGTGCCCAGCGCCGTCATGGCCATCGTCAGCAGGAACGTGTCGATGTACTCGATGGCCCCGTTGAGCGGAATCTCCTTCACGCTCTGCGCCCCGAATCCGTATTGCAGCAGCGAATTGAGGCAGATCACCCCGATGAACCCGAATGCGAACCAGGGCACGGCGATCTTGCTTTTCTCCTTCCTGTCCCCGGCTGTTTTGCGTCGGCGGGCCAGCACGAAGCCCATGATGACCAGCACCGGAGCCAGCAGCATGACGCGGATCATCTTGGTGATGGTCGCCGTGCCGGCAATCCCCAGCGCATCGGTCGGATCCATCGCGTTGCCCGCCCCGGCGACGTGGGCCACCTCGTGCAGCGTACTTCCGGTGTAGACGGCCACTGCGGTGTCCGACAGGCCGTCGAGCATGCCCGTGCGGTACATCAGGGGGTAGAGGAACATCGAGAGCGTGCCGAAAATCACGACCGTCGAGACGGCGATCGCCGTTTTGTAGCCTTCGCACCTGACGACCGGCTCCGCACCCAGCACGGCCGCCGCGCCGCAGATGGCGCTGCCCGTGGAGGTCATCAGCGCCGTGTCGCCGTCCATTCGCAGCAGGCGGCCCAGCAGCACGCCTCCGAGGATCGTGACCGTCACGACGACCAGGTCGACGGCGACGGCCGGAATGCCGACGGCGGCCACCTGGGTCAGCGTCAGGCGGAATCCGTAGAGGATGATGCCCCAGCGCAGCACCTCTTTCGTACAGAATCTGATCCCCGGCACCCACGTCTCGGGCAGCTTGTTGCGCAGGCTGTTGGCGTAGAGCATGCCCAGCACGATGCCCACGATCAGGGGGCTGAACGAGAGTTCCCTCACGACGGGGATTTCGGCGATGTAAAATGCCGCGAACGAAAACAGGGCGATCAATAAAATACCGTGCAGGGTGTTCGCCCTGTTACCTTTTTCCAACATAGCCTGAGCAATTTAAAGGGGATGTAGTGATTTTTTCGATTTCGGTGGCAAAGGTCGCACCTTTTTCCGGAATACGGAACAAGAAGCCGTTATGCCGGATAACCCGAGGTTATGCCGTGCCGGAACCGGGGAGACCTCCGGGTAGGGAAAGTCAGTGATCCGCGCGGGCAAAGTCGGCGAACTGCCGCGCAAGCTGCACAGGCTCCGCCGCCGCATGCACGAAGGCGAATTCGCGCGTAAGGGCCAAATCCTCGATGTCCACGATCCGCAGCGTCCCGGCCCGCAGCTCTTCGACCACCGACATCACCGACACGATGGCCATCGTGTCGCTGTTGCGCACGAACGCCTTGATCCCCTCGGTGGTACCCAGCCGCATCGCCACGCGGAGCATCGAGAGGCGGATGCCGGCTTCGGCCAGCGCCCCGGCGATCGCTTCGAGCGTCCCGGAACCGTTCTCGCGCAGCACGAGGGGGATTTGCTTCAGCCCTTCCGCCGTGACGGATTCGGTGCGGGCGTAGGCGCCCCGGGTACCTGCGATCAGCACCAGTTCGTCGTCTGCGAGATGCGTGTAGTGCAGTCCCTGCCGGCGGCTGACGCTCTCCACCATGCCCAGGTCGATGCTACCGGCTTCGAGCGCCTGCTCCACCTGACCGCTGTTGCCCGACATCACCGAGACCCGCACCTCCGGGAAGCGGGCCGTGAAACGCGCCAGCAACGCGGGCAGGAGGTATTGGGCGATGGTCGTGCTGGCTCCCAGGCGCAACTCGCCCGCGACGTGACGGGCACAAAGCCCCACCTCGTACTGCATCCGGCGGTATTCGGCGGCAATGCTTTCGGCGCAGGCGAGCATGGTCCGTCCGGCGGCGGTGAGTGTCAGCCGGCTGCCGCTGCGCGTGAAGAGCGAAACTTGGTAGGCGGATTCCAACTCGCCGATGTGCTTGCTGACGGCGGGCTGGGAGACGGAGAGTTCTTCGGCGGCTCGGGTGAAACTCAGGGTGCGCGCCGCCGCGATGAACACCCTCAGCCGGAAATCGTCCATTGCCGTCAACCCAGGCCCCCTTCGGCGGCGAATTCCTCGACCGAACGGATATAGTGATCGATGGTCTCCTCCATCGTGACGAACGATTTTCCGCCCGCAGCGTTCTTGTGCCCCCCGCCGTTGAAGTATTTCCGGGCGAAGAGGTTCACGTCCACGTCGCCGCGCGAACGCAGCGACACGCGGATGAATTTGCGGTGGGCGAGGAACATCGCCGACATCTTGACCTTCTTGATCGTCAGGGCGTAGTTCACGAACCCCTCGCTGTCGCCCTGCTGGAACTGGAAGCGGCGCATCTCGCGCTCCAGCAGCGACATGTAGGCCACCGTGCCGTCCTGGATCAGCTGCATCTTGCGGTCGATGGCGTAGCCGAACAGCCGGGCGCGGCCTTCGGTGTAGGCGTTGTAGACGTTGTTGTGAATCTGCGGAATGTCGATCCCCGTCTCGGCCAGCACGGCCACGGCGCGGTAGAGCGAAGGCGTGAGGAACGAGAATGAGAAATTCCCCGTGTCGGTCATCATCCCGACGTAGAGCGCCTCGGCCACGGTCGGCGTAATCGCCTCGCGGCCCCAGAGCCGGTCGATCAGCCGGTAAACGATGTAGCAGGTACTCGACGCGTGCGGAAAGGAGAACGCCAGGTCGAACGAGGGATCGGGCGCCAGGTGGTGGTCGATCAGAATCCGCCGGGCCGATGTGTTGGCCGCGATCGTGTCGCTGAGGATTTCCAGCCGGGCGATCGAGTTGAAATCGAGGCTGAAGATCAGGTCCGCCTCCGCGATGGCGCGCACGGCCCTCCCCTCGGCGTCGTGCTTGAAGATCACGACCTCCCCGATGCCGGTCATCCAGTCGAGGAAGTAGGGATATTTGTTGGGAACGACGCACGTGACGCTGTGGCCCAGGCGGGTCAGCACCTCGCGCCAGGCGAGCGACGAACCTACCGCATCGCCGTCGGGATTGGTATGCGAGACGATGACGATCCGCTGTGCGGGCCGCGCAAGCAGCTCCCGCAGCGCTTCGAGTTGTTCTTCGGATATGTTCATAAGCCTCCTTGTGGATAGATCGCAAAGTTACGAAAAAACGCCGACTTCGCCAAACTGCCGGCGGTATGTTCGCTCCGGCATACTGAAATAGCACGGAATCGTACAGCCCGAAGGCCGGGAAATGGTTATTTTCGCATACGGAAAAAGCCGTTGACCGAACGGCGGTACAAACAACCTGAAAAACTCCGGGATATGAAAAAAACCTTTCTGCTGCTCGCGGGGCTGCTGGTGCTCACGGCAGCCGCAGCCGGCGAGACCCCTTACCGCAACAACCGCGCTCCGCTGCGCGAAAAACCCCTTGTCAAACTACCCCTGGGCGCCATCCGCCCCGAAGGGTGGCTGCGTGACCAGCTGCAGCGCCAGGCCGACGGCCTGACGGGACATCTCGACTCGATCTATCCCGTCGTGATGGGCGCCCGCAACGGCTGGCTCGGGGGCGACGGCGACGTCTGGGAGCGCGGTCCCTACTGGATCGACGGCCTGCTGCCGCTGGCCTACATCCTCAACGACCAGCGGCTGATCGAAAAGGTGCGCCCCTGGGTGGAATGGACGCTTTCGAGTCAACAACCCGACGGCTACTTCGGGCCTCGGGAAGACCGCCCGGCCGAGGAGGGTATTCAGCGCGACAACGCCCGCGACTGGTGGCCCAAAATGGTGATGCTCAAAGTCCTGCAACAATACTATTCCGCGACGGGCGACGCGCGGGTGATCGACCTGATGACCCGCTACTTCCGCTATCAACTGCAGGAACTTCCCAAAACCCCGCTGGGCCACTGGACCTTCTGGGGCGAGCAGCGCGGCGGCGACAACCTGCAGGCGGTCTACTGGCTCTACAACATCACGGGCGACGCGTTCCTGCTCGAACTGGGCGACCTCATCCACCGGCAGACGCTCGACTGGGCCGGCCTGCTCACCGACGGCCGCACGCTCTCCACCCCCTTCTCGCTGCACTGCGTGAACCTCGCGCAGGGCATCAAGGAGCCGGTGATCTACTACCAGCGCAGCCACGATCCCGCCCACGTCGAAGCCGTCCGGACGGGCTTCGCTCAGATTCGCCGCCACCTGGGCTTCCCGACGGGACTTTACGGGGGCGACGAGGCGCTGCACGGAGCCAATCCCACGCAGGGTTCGGAGCTTTGTTCGGCCGTCGAGATGATGTACTCGCTCGAAGAGATGACCGAGATCACGGGCGACGTCGATTTTGCCGACCACCTGGAGCGCGTGGCGTTCAACGCCCTGCCCACGCAGGCCACCGACGCCTACGACGCGCGCCAGTACTACCAGCAGATCAATCAGGTGATGGTCTCCGACCACCGCCGCAACTTCGAGCAGAGCCACGACGGCACGGATCAGGTCTTCGGCCTGCTGACGGGCTATGCCTGCTGCACGTCGAACATGCACCAGGGCTGGCCCAAATTCACGCAGAACCTGTGGTACGCCACCTCCGACGGAGGCCTGGCCGCAATGGTCTACTCGCCGTGCAGCGTCACGGCGGTGGTGGCGGGCGGCGTCCGGGTGACACTCGACGAACGCACGCAATATCCCTTCGACGAGACCGTGCGGATCGAGGTGAAGATCGGCAGCCGCAAGGTCAAATCGGCCGCCTTCCCCCTGCGGCTGCGTATCCCCGGCTGGTGCGAAGGCGCCCGGATCACGGTGAACGGCGAAGTGTGCGCCACGCCCGCGAAAGGCTCCGTGGCCGAGATCGACCGCACGTGGCGCACGGGCGACGTCGTGACGCTGCGCCTGCCGATGCGCATCGCCGTCAGCCGCTGGTACGAACGCGCGGCCACAGTCGAGCGCGGGCCGCTGGTCTATGCCCTGCGCGTCGGCGAGCAGTGGCGGAAGGTGAAGAACCCCGGCAAACCGATCTACGGCCCGTGGTACTACGAGGTCTACCCCACGACACCGTGGAATTATACGCTTCTGGAGGAGGATCTGCGCCCCGAACGATTGGAAGAGGCGTTCCGCCTGGTGCGGCGCGATGTCGGCGGCGCCTACCCGTGGAACCTCGAAAACGCGCCGCTCGAGCTGAAAGCACGCGGGCGCCGGCTCGACGAATGGACGCTCTATCAGGAGATGGCCGGCCCGCAGCCCTTCAGCACCAACGAGACGGACAACCCCGCCGAGGAGATCACTCTCGTACCCTACGGCTGCACGACGCTGCGCATCGTCGAATTCCCCGTGACGCGCCCCCTGCGGCCGAGCTGGTAGCCTTCGGCAAACGAAACGGACGGATGTGAAATCGTCACATCCGTCCGTTTTTCACGCCGGCAGAATACCGGGCGGGATTTTACGAATCGGGGCAGCAGATCGGGCTGTACCGGAACTTGCGCGGAACTGCGGCATCCGGATTTTTACCGAGCCGCTGCTGCAGGGGGCGGCAGATGCCCGAAGCCCGGTAGCGCGCATTATTTTGCCCGGGCTTGCGCACTCCGCCGGCAGAAGCGGGCGTCACCGCTCCGCAGACTTCGCGGCACGCCGGTCGGCGGCATATTTGCGGCACCAGGTCGCAATGCCGCATTCGTCGCACTTCGGCGCGCGGGCCGTGCAGACGTAACGTCCGTGCAGGATCAGCCAGTGATGGGCCAGGGGCAGCAGATGCCCGGGGATGTTCTTTTCGAGCGTCAGCTCGGTCTGCAACGGGGTCTTCGAATCGGTGGTCAGCCCGATGCGGTTCGAAACACGGAAGACATGCGTGTCGACGGGCATCACCTCCTTCTGCCACAGCACGGCCCCCAGCACGTTGGCCGTCTTGCGGCCCACGCCCGGCAGGCGCTGCATCTGGTCGAGGTCGCAGGGCACCACGCCCCCGAACTCCTCGCAGAGCATCCGGGCCATGCCGGCGAGGTTTTTGGCCTTGTTGTTCGGGTAGGAGATGCTTTTGATATAAGGGTAAATCTCCTCGGCCGTGGCCGCAGCCATCGCCTGCGGTGTGGGGAACGCCTGGAACAGGGCCGGGGTGGTCATGTTGACCCGCTTGTCGGTGCACTGCGCCGAGAGGATCACCGCCACCAGCAGCTGGTAGGGATCCGTGTACTGCAGTTCGCTCTCGGCCACGGGCATATGCTCCGAGAACCAGGCGACGATGCCGTCGTAACGCTGTTTGGTCGTCATAGTCGATAAAGTGAAAAGTGAAAGGGGAAAAGTAAAAGTTTTCGATGAGCAAGAACAGAATCGAATTCATTCGAGTTCTGCCGGGCGGAAGCCAAATCAAACCGCCGAAAGCCGACCAAAGAGAAAGTCAGGATTCATGTTTTATCGTTTTTACCGCACTTGTCAGTATCTTCTCCAGTTCGGTACAATCGGTCGTCAATGATTCGAATTCTTTATTTCCTATTATTTCGGCTTCGTATAAGATTTCGAGCCAGTATTTTGTTTCGGTTGCTTCTTTGAGGGCAATATTTATTTTGGAGAGAAAATCCTTTTTGCTCTGAGCATTCACAGACTCGGCAATATTTGCTCCGATTGCCGTGCCGCTTCGCAGCAATTGTTTGGATAAAACGTATTCATGTTTTTCATCCTGCAAATATTGATAGAAATTAATGATCCGAACCGCAAATTTTTTGCTCTTCTCCCGCTTTATCATAGCTTCGTACTTATCCCTATTACCCTTTAATCCGCTTTCGGCGGCGTGAGTTTGCTCCCGCACGGCCCTGTCCTAACTGCGTGTACCTTCTACCCTGGCCTGCCGTCGGTTAAGCCTGCTGCGCAGTCTTTTCGTTTTCTGTGCTCGGCATGGTCCGCCAACGGCCTCTTCCCTCGCTTATCGAAAACTTTTACTTTTCACTTTTCCCCTTTCACTTTCCACTTAAAGTTTGGTCAGTTTGGCGAACTTCGCCAGCAGGGTCTTTTCGCCGTACTGTCCGAAATCGACCACCAGTTTGTGGTCGGAGGCGAGCGTCTCGATGCGGCGGATCTCCCCCACGCCGAATTTCGGGTGTTCGACGCGCTGCCCCACGGCGTAATCGCCGCTCACCGGGGCGGGATTCCCGGCGGACAGTCCGCCGTCCATCGCCTGCCGGACGCCCACGCGGCGCATCCCCTCGGTCGAGGGACGCGGAGCCTGCACCAGCGCCGGATCGGGCGCCGAAGCGCGCGGGGACTGCGGGCGGGCACCCTGCGGCTGCCGCACGAACCGGCGTGCCGGCCCGGATTCTCCATCGGGCGAAGCACCCCTGAAATTCCCGCCGTCATACACCCCGTTTCCGCGCCCGGCCGAACCGTTTCCGGCAGCCCGGCCCTGCTGTTTCTGCTGGAACCGGTAGTCGAACCGGCGGCGCAGCTCCTCGATGGCCGACGGGCCGTCGTTGTCGCCGGCCCGCCGTCGCGGACGCTCTTCCCCCGCATCGAAACCGGCTTCGACATACCGGGGATCGATCTCGCGCAGGAAGCAGCTGGGGCGCGAAAACTCCATGTTGCCCCACTTGAAGCGCATCTCGGCGTAGGAGATCGTCGCCGCGACCTTCGCGCGTGTGATCGCCACATAGAACAGGCGGCGCTCCTCCTCGATGCCGTCCACGGACTCGACGGCCCGCTGCGACGGGAAGAGGTTCTCCTCCATGCCCACGATATACACATATTTATATTCGAGCCCTTTGGCCGAGTGGACGGTCATCAGCGTCACCTTGTTGTTATCCTCCGGATCGTCCTTGTCCATGTCGGTCATCAGCATCACCTGCTGCAGCCACTCCTCGATGGTGGCCTCCTCCTCCGCAGGGCGCTCGCCGTTGCGGATTTCGGCGTCGCGCTGCTCCCGGAAGAGCTGCATCGAGTTCAGCAGTTCCTCGATATTGTCGAGTGCCGAAGTCGCCTCGGGCGTATTTTCCGTGCGGTAAAGCCCGATGATTCCCGAACGGGTGGCGATCTCCAGCCCGAAATCGTACAAGCCCTTCTCGTTGCGCGCGAGCGACAGGGCGCGGATCATCTGAACGAATTCCGTCACCTTGCGGGCGATGGTTTTCTGCACGGGGTCGGTCGCGGGTTCGGCAACCAGCTGGTCGACCGCCTCCCACATCGACACGCCCTGCGCGGCGGCAAGCTGGCCGATGCGCTGCACGGTCGTGTCGCCGATTCCGCGCGCGGGATAGTTGACGATGCGTTTGAACGCCTCGTCGTCGCGCGGGTTGATCACCAGCCTGATGTAGGCCAGCAGGTCCTTCACCTCCTTGTGGTCGTAGAACGACGACCCCTTGTAGATGCGGTAGGGAATACCCCTGCGGCGGAGGTTGTCCTCCATCACCAGCGACTGGTTGTTGGTGCGGTAGAGCACCACCACCTCGCTCCACGGATCGCCCGTGTCGCGGATGCGCTCGCGGATGTCCGTCACGACCATTTCGGCCTCCTCACGGTCGGTATACGCCTTCAGGATACGAATCTTCTCGCCCGTGTCGCCCTCCGAAAAGCAGTTCTTCTCCATGCGTTTCGAGTTGCGGACGATCACCGAATTGGCCGCCTCGACGATCGTGCGCGTCGAGCGGTAGTTCTGCTCCAGTTTGAAGACCATCGCCGTGGGGTAGTCCTTGCGGAACGAGAGGATGTTCTCGATCTTCGCCCCCCGGAACGAGTAGATCGACTGCGCGTCGTCGCCCACCACGCAGACTTTGTTGTTGTGTTCCGTGAGAAAACGAATTATACGGTATTGAGCATAATTAGTATCCTGATACTCGTCGACCAAAATATAATCAAATCGATTTTGGTAATATGCCTTTACTTCGGGTACATCTCGCAACAGAATATTGGTTTGCAATAGCAGATCATCAAAATCCATAGCTCCGTTGTTCTTGCAACGCTGGCAATAAACTTTATATATATAGCCAAATTCTGGAATTTGGGCTTCTTTATCTTCAGTAGCATAAGACGCATTGGCTAAATAGGCATCGGGAGTTATAAGTTTATTTTTAGCAAGGGAGATACGAGACGCAATTCGTACTGGCGTATATGGAGACTTAGCATCATTTCCTGTCCGTAATAGATTCATTTCCCGCAAAATAGATGATATAAGATTTTTACTATCCGATGAGTCATAAATCGTAAATGATGTCGGGAAACCTATTAACTGGGCATTACTCCGTAAAATTCGCGAAAAAATCGAATGGAAAGTTCCCATCCAAATACTGCGTGCCTGCGCCTCCGAAAGAGTATCTGGTATCAACTGAACGATGCGCTCGCGCATCTGATCAGCAGCCCGATTGGTAAAAGTCATAGCAAGAATTCGTTCGGGTGCAACCTTTTTTTCTTTGATCATGTAGGCGATGCGCGAGGTCAAAACGCGCGTCTTGCCCGAACCGGCGCCGGCGATGATGAGCGACGGGCAGTCGTAGTTCACCACGGCGTCGCGCTGGGCGGGGTTCAAACCTTGCAATATAGGTGATTCGTTGGATTCCATGCGGACAAAGTTAATAAGAATTGAGGAAGTTTTTTTCAAAGAAAATAATATCTTTGCACTACCTTCGTTAAAAGATTAAACTTGACGACAATACAATAATTATAAAACAATGAGCGAAGTCATCAACATCAAGGAACTCAACGAGCGCATCGAACGCGAATCGGTATTCGTCGATACGCTGCGCACGGAAATGGGCAAGGTCATCGTGGGGCAGAGCCACCTGGTGGACACCCTGCTGATCGGTCTGCTGTCGAACGGGCACATCCTGCTGGAAGGCGTGCCGGGTCTGGCCAAAACGCTGGCCATCACCACGCTGGCCAAAGCCGTCGACGCCGATTTCGCGCGCATCCAGTTCACGCCCGACCTGCTGCCCGCCGACCTGGTGGGTACGCTGATCTACTCGCAGAAGAGCGAGGAGTTCATCGTCAAAAAAGGTCCCGTGTTCGCCAACTTCGTCCTGGCGGACGAGATCAACCGCTCCCCGGCCAAAGTGCAATCGGCGCTGCTCGAAGCCATGCAGGAGCGTCAGGTGACCATCGGAGACCGCACCTATCCGCTTCCGCAGCCCTTCCTGGTGCTGGCCACGCAGAACCCCCTCGAGCAGGAGGGAACCTACCCGCTGCCCGAGGCGCAGGTCGACCGCTTCATGCTCAAGGCCCGCATTTCCTATCCCAAGAAGCAGGAGGAGCGCGACATCGTGCGCATGAACCTTTCGGGCGCCGGGATGCCGCAGGTCGACAAGGTCACCTCCCCGGAAGACATCCTCAAGGCCCGCAAGGTCGTGGAGGACGTCTACATGGACGAAAAGATCGAGAAATACATCATCGACATCATCTTCGCCACGCGCGAACCGGCCGAATACAACCTCCAGAAGCTCCAGAACCTGATCTCCTACGGCGGTTCGCCCCGTGCGTCGATCTCGCTGGCCAAAGCCGCCCGCGCCTACGCCTTCATCCGCCGCCGGGGCTACGTGATACCGGAGGACGTGCGCGCCGTCTGCCACGACGTGCTGCGCCACCGCATCGGCCTGACGTACGAAGCCGAGGCCGAGAACATTTCGACCGAGGAGATCATCACCGACATCCTCAACAACGTAATCGTACCCTAAATGATTCAGAACGAGAACGATATTCTGAAGCGCGTCCGCAAGATCGAGATTAAAACCCGAGGTCTGTCGAACGAGATTTTCGCCGGAAAGTACCACACGGCCTTCCGGGGAAGGGGCATGTCGTTTTCCGAAGTCAGGGAGTACCGCGCCGGCGACGACGTGCGCGACATCGACTGGAACGTGACGGCCCGCTCGTCGAAGCCCCACATCAAGGTTTACGAGGAGGAGCGCGAGCTGACGATGATGCTCCTGGTCGACGTTTCGGGTTCGCGCCTGTTCGGCTCGACCGACCGCCTCAAAAAGAACGTCATCACCGAAATCGCCGCCGTGCTGGCCTTCTCCGCCGCGCAGAACAACGACAAGGTGGGCTGCATCTTCTTCTCGGACCGGGTCGAGAAATTCATCCCCCCGAAGAAGGGCCGCAGCCACATCCTGATGATTATCCGCGAGTTGGTGGGCTTTCAGCCCGAATCGACCGGGACGAAACTCTCCGAGGCGGTGCGCTTTCTGACGAACGTCAACAAGAAACGCTGCACGGCCTTCATCCTTTCGGACTTTCTGGACACGCACGGCGACGACGCGGCGTTCGACGACGCGCTGAAGATCGCCCGGGGCAGGCACGATCTGGTCGGCATCCGGGTCTACGACCCGCGCGAAGCGGAGCTTCCCGACGTGGGCATCCT
This sequence comes from Alistipes sp., assembly GCA_048465795.1. GTDB lineage: Bacteria > Bacteroidota > Bacteroidia > Bacteroidales > Rikenellaceae > Alistipes. Next base: position 12,860 of record DBFWKV010000046.1, on the reverse strand, counting down.
CGAAATGAAGGACGCCGAGACGGGCCGCAAAGTGTGGGTCGACTCCTCGTCGCGTGCCGTGCGCGAGCACTATGCCCGCACGTGGCTCGAACGCTCCGCCGGGATCGACGAGACGCTCAGGCACAACCGCATCGACACAGCGACGATCGCCACCGACAGCGATTACGTCGTGGAACTGATTAAACTATTCAAACAGCGATGAAAAAATTCGTGGCGCTACTGTTCTGTACGCTGGCCGCCGCCGGGCTGCAGGCTCAGGAGAGCGTGCCCCCCACCGTCACGGCGCGCATCGAACCCGACAGCATCCTGATCGGCGACCGCTTCGACTATGTGATCGAAGTGGACAAAGACCTGGTGCAGGAGGTCGATTTCCCCGTTTTCCGGAAGCAGGGAAAAGTGCTCGAACTGGTCGAAGACCACCCCGTCGACACCCTGCTGCGCGAAGGCCGCCACCTGAAACTGCGCAAACGCTACACGCTGCAGGCCTTCGAGGAGGGCAATTACGCTCTCGGGGTGGGCGAGGTGCTCTATGCCGACAAAAACATCGTCGACACGCTCCACACGCGCGATTCGCTCCGCCTGCAGGTGGCCACCTTCGAGATCGACTCCACGTCGCAGTCGATCTACGACCTCAAACCGCAGATGAACCTGCCGTTCCGCCTGCGCGAGGTGAGCGGCTACGTCAAGTGGGCCATGCTGGGCATCCTGGTTCTGCTGGCGCTGGCCTATGTGTTCCAACGCATCCTGGCCCGCTACGGCAAGGGGCTGGGCGACATCTTCAAGCCCGCGCCGCCCCTGCCGCCCCATGTGGCGGCGATCCAGGCGCTCGAAGCGCTGCACAACCAGAAACTCTGGCAGAACAACCGCCACAAGCAGTACTACTCGGGGCTGACGGACATCCTGCGCACCTACATCGAGGGACGCTACGGCATCGGCGCGATGGAGATGACCTCCGACGAGATCATCCGCGCGATGCGCGGCGCGGAGCTGCCCCGGAAGGCCGCGATGGATCTGGTGACCGTGCTGCGCGACGCCGACCTGGTGAAATTCGCCAAAGCGACGCCCGAAGCCGAGCAGAACGAAGCCGATTACCTGAAGGTCTACTACTTCGTCGAAGAGACGAAACTTGTCCCCGAGGAGCCTGCGGCTCCCGAAGACAAGCAATTAAAAATGAAAAATTAAGAATTAAAAATGTATAAGTTCTTATACATATATATATTCCTGCTTTTCGCAGCCGGCAGCGCTTCGGCCCAGCAGATGCCCGAGCGGAGCGCCGTGCGCAAGGGCAACCGGCAGTACAACAAGGGCAACTACGAGCGGAGTATCGAACGCTACGAGCAGGCCCTCGGGGCGGCTCCCGGATCGTTCGAAGCCGCCTACAACCTCGGCAACGCACTTTACAAAGCCGAGCGGTTCGACAAGTCGGCCGAGACGCTGCAAAAGGCTGCGGCCGACTCGCTGCGCTCCGACGCGGAGCGGGCACAGGCATTCTACAACCTCGGCAACGCCCAGTTCAAGCAGCAGAAGTTACAGGAGGCGCTCGAAAGCTACAAGCAGTCGCTGCGCCTGAATCCCGCCGACGAAGAGGCCAAGTACAACTACGCCTACACCAAGCGGCTGCTCGACCGGAACAAGGACGGCGGAGGCGGAGGCGGCGACGACGACCAGGACAAAAACAAGGATCAGGATAAGCAGGGGCAGGATCAGAATCAGAACGGGCAGAACGATCCGCAGAACTCCGACAAGGATCGGCAGGACAAGGGCAATCCCGGGGAGCAGGATCAGGATCAGCAGAATCCGCAGGATCAGGACGGCGACAAAGGCGACAAGGGCGACGAACAGCAGGGCGAGGGGCAGCCGCAGCCCGTGCCCGTGGGCATTTCGCCCCGGGAACAGGAGCAGATGCTCGACGCGATCCAGGCCCAGGAGGACAAGACCCAGGACAAGCTGAAGGAGAAGCGGGGCGTCGTGGTGCGGGGGAAGAAAAACTGGTAATACCAGTTTTTCTTCCAATTAAAAATGAAAAATTAAGAATTAAAAATTGAAGACTGACAATATCATTCTTGAAAAAAGCCTCGACTTCGCTATTCGCATTGTCAGGTTATATAAATATTTGACAGAAAAAGGGAACGAATACGTACTCGCGAGACAATTGCTCAAAAGCGGCACAAGCATCGGAGCGAACATCCGGGAGGCAAATGGCGGACAATCGAAAGCGGACTTCACAGCGAGGATGCATATTGCGCTCAAGGAGGTTTACGAAACGGAATATTGGCTGGAATTGCTCTACAAAACAGATTATATCGACCAAAAAGAGTTCGAAAGCATTTATACGGACTGCCGGGAACTGACGAATATCATTGCAAGTATCGTCAAAACAATGAAAGAGAAAAATAATTTTTAATTTTTCATTCTTAATTTTTAATTGGAAATGGATTTCGCATCCCCATACTTTCTCTGGCTGCTGACGCTGCTCGCGCCGATCATCGGATACTACGTCTGGCGCACGCTGCAGGGCGGTGCGGCCATTCAGGTTTCGACCGTCGAAGGCGTCCTGCGTGCCCCGAAAACCGTCCGCTACTACCTGCGCCACCTGCCTTTCGTGCTGCGCTGCGCGGCTTTCGCGCTGCTGATCGTCGCACTGGCACGCCCGCAGGACGTGGAGCGCGGCTCGAAGAGCAACACGCAGGGTATCGACATCATGCTGGCCCTCGACGTTTCGACCTCGATGCTGGCGATGGATTTCCGCCCCGACCGCATCACGGCGGCCAGAGAGGTGGCCGGCTCGTTCATCGCCGACCGCTACGGCGACCGCATCGGTCTGGTGGTCTTCGCCGGCGAAGCCTTCACGCAAAGCCCCCTGACCACCGACCAGGGCACGCTCCAGACCCTGCTGTCGCGCGTGCGCAGCGGCGTGATCGAAGACGGCACGGCCATCGGCAACGGACTGGCCACGGCCATCAACCGCCTGCGCGAAAGCGACGCCAAATCGAAGGTCATCATCCTCTTGACGGACGGTGTGAACAACGCCGGAGAGATCGCGCCCCTGACGGCGGCGGAAATCGCCAAAGCGCAGGGAATCAAGGTCTACACCATCGGCGTGGGCACGATGGGCCTGGCTCCCTACCCCACGGTGGACATCTACGGCAATCCCGACGGCGGCACGGTGAAGGCGAAGGTCGAGATCGACGAAAAAACGCTGAAAGCCATAGCCCAGACCACGGGCGGGGAGTACTTCCGTGCCACGGACAAGGCCAAACTACAGGCTATCTACGATCAGATCAACCAACTGGAAAAGAGCAAGATCGAAGTATCCGAGTTCACCACCTACCACGAGTTGTACCTGCCGTGGCTGCTTGCCGGCCTGGCGCTGCTGCTGCTGGAGTTCCTGCTCTCGATGCTCGTGCTGCGACGGCTGCCGTAGATGCTAAACCGATTAACCTGACGCCTGCAGGCAGGAAAAGCCGTGCCATTCCGGCAACGCCGCGAGGGGCGGGTTGAAAACAGATAAATTCGGCACGATCCCGCAGGGGAGGCCGGAAACGATAAAAAAACGATAGAACCGCTATGTTCCGATTTGCAAATCCGCATTGTCTCTGGCTGCTCGCGGCGCTTCCCGTGCTGCTCGTGCTCTTCTGGGCCGCCGCACAGCGCAGGCGCAAACGCCTTGCCCGCTTCGGCCACCCGGAGATCGTGCGCTTTCTCACCCCCGAAGTGTCGACCGGGCGCGTGACGCTCAAATTCATCCTCTTCAGCACGGCATTGGCGCTGCTGATCCTGGCCGCCGCACGGCCCCAGTTCGGCTCGAAGCTGCGCGAGGAGAAGTCCCAGGGCGTGGAGATGATGCTGGCGGTCGACGTGTCGAACTCGATGCTGGCCGAGGATTTCGAACCCAACCGCCTCGAACGCACCAAATACGCCGTCGGCAAACTCTTCGAAGGCCTGCAGCAGGATCGCGTGGGACTGATCGTCTTCGCGGGCGAACCCAAAGTGCAGCTTCCGATCACCTCCGACTACCGCATGGCCAAAGCCTTCGCCCGACGGATCGACCCCTCGCTGGTGTCGGTGCAGGGCACGGCCATCGGCAAGGCGCTGGCACAGGCCCTGCTCTCCTTTTCGGGCGAGAGCGAGAACCGCAGCCGCGTGGTAATCCTGATTACCGACGGCGAGAACCACGACGACGACGCGCTGGCCGAAGCCCGGCGCGCGGCCGACAGGGGCATCCGCATCTACACGATCGGCATCGGCACGCCCGAGGGCGCCCCGATCCAGATCGGCGGCGAGTTCGTGAAGGACGAGAAGGGCGAGATCGTCGTGTCGAAACTGAACGAGGAGATGCTTTCGCAGATCGCCGAGGTGACGGGCGGCGCCTACGTCCGCTCGTCGAAGCAGTCGATCGGACTGGACGAGATCGTCCAAAGCATCAACGACATGGAGCAGACGGAGCTTTCGACCGTCCGCTTCGAGGAGTTCAACGAGCAGTACCAGTACCTGTTAGGCATCGCCCTGGTGCTCCTGCTGCTCGAATTCCTGCTGCTGGACCGCCGCAACCCGCTGCTCGCGCACCTGAACATCTTCCGCGAGAAGTAGACCGGGAAGGGCACACACGGCCGGCGGATCCGCCGGCCGCAGGAGTTCCGTGCCACACGGTTACACGCCACCAACACCAACGCGATATGACACGGCTCAGGGACAAATGCGTACTGATCACGGGCGGCGCCTCGGGCATCGGGCGCATCATGGGACGGCTGGCGCTCGAAAAGGGCGCGCGGCGGCTGGCGGTGTGGGACATCGACGGGGCGCATATCGACCGGACTCTGGCAGGCTACAATGCGCCCGACCGCGCATGGGGCTACCGGGTCGATGTGGCGGACTCCGCAGCGGTGGCCGAAGCCTATGCCCGCACGGTCGAAGCGTGCGGTCCCGTAGACCTGCTCATCAACTGCGCCGGAATCATCACCGGCAACCGAACCTTCGACAAATTCACCGAAGCGGAGATCGTCCGCACGCTGGCGGTCAACGCCGCAGCGCCAATGGTCCTGTCTTTGCATGTACTGCCGGATATGATGGCACGCAACTCGGGACATATTTGCAACATCGCATCGGCCGCCGGAATGATCTCCAACCCCCGGATGTCGGTCTACGCCGCAAGCAAGTGGGCCGTCATTGGCTGGTCGGACTCGGTGCGCATCGAACTGCGCGAAGCTCGCAGCCGCGTGCGGATCACCACCGTCGCCCCCTACTACATCGGCACGGGCATGTTCGGCGGGGTCGCGTCGCGCATCGTGCCGATCCTCGACCCCGAAAAGACCGCCCGCAAAATCCTGCGCGCCGTCGAACGCAACCGCACGTTCCGGGGCATTCCCTGGGGCTACCGCCTGATCCGGCTGGTGCAGGGCCTGCTGCCCACGGCCCTGTTCGATGCGCTGATAGGGCGCTGCCTGGGAATCTACGCGACTATGGATCATTTCACAGGACGCAAACAACCCGACACATGACGGATGAAAACAAGCAGTCAGGGGCGTATACCCCCGAAATCCTACTTCCCGGCCGCCGCAACCCGCCTTCAGACGCCTGAACATTTTCACACACCGCTTTCCCGAAAAAAACGACAAACCCCAGCTTATGCCCGATTTCTCCTCCCACATCTCCCGACTCAAACAAACGATCGAAACCCGGCTGCGGCCGCTCATCGACAACGACTACGTGCTGCTCGATCTGCCCCTGCACACCAACATCGGCGACACGCTGATCTGGCAGGGAGAACGCGACTTCCTGCATTCAATACCCTTCACGTGCCTGGGACAAGGTTGTTTCAAGACCTGGCGGTTCCCCGACCTGAAACCCGGAACCGTCATTTTACTTCACGGGGGGGGGGAATTTCGGCGACCTCTATCCCCGTTATCAGGATTTCCGGATACGGGTCGCGGAACACTACCCCGGACACCGGATCATCGTCTTTCCCCAAAGCGTCCACTACGACCACCCGCAATTCCTGGAGCAGGACATGGAGCGCCTGCGCCGCCATCCCGATCTGTGGATCTGCACCCGTGACCGCGAATCCTTCGATCTGCTCCGGCTCCGTTTCCCGCCGGAGCGAATCCTGCTTCTGCCCGACATGGCTTTCTGCATCGACCCCGACCGATTTGCCAATGCCCCGGAACCTTCGCGTCCGGCCCTGTTCGTCGAAAGGAGAGACAAAGAGTGGCGGCCGACCCGATTTGCCGAACGCCTCAACCGCAACGACGATTCGGCGATTTCCGGCATCGACAACAAAGACTGGCCCGGCACGGTACACAAAACTTTCGGCCAATGGGTGATGTCGCGGCTGCGCTGCTGGCACAGGGTGGTAGGCGCCGACACGGTGATTCGCTACGCCGACGCGGTTTACCGGCCCTACATGCTCCGGCTCGGCATCCGGTTTATCAGCCGTTACGAGCATATTTATACTACACGGCTCCATGCTGCGATTCTCTGCATTCTGCTCGGACGGGAGGTCACGGTGCTCGACAACACCTATGAAAAGAACAGCCGTTTCTTCCGGACCTGGTTCTCCGGCAGCGCAATCCGAATCGGCGAGGAACGCACCGAGAGCGAAGCCGCCTGAAAAACACGCTGTACCGTTCCGGCCTGTCCGCCACCCTCCCGACGTTCCCGGCACTGCGGCTGACACCGTTCCGGAACCGCTCATAAAACTTTGCCTTATGATACTCGAAAACACCCCGCAGGAGCGGATCGCCGCCCTCGCAAACGCACAAAAAACCTATTTCCGCACCGGCGAAACCCTCCCCGTGGACTTTCGCCGGGGGATGCTCCGCCGCCTGCTGCAAGCGCTGGACGCCTGGGAGCGTCCGCTCTGCGAGGCGCTGTGGGCCGATCTGCACAAATCCCGCGAGGAGGCTTACCTCACCGAACTGAGCATCGTGCGGGGCGAAATCCGCAACCACCTGCGCCACCTCCGACGCTGGGCACGGCCTGGGCGCCGCGCGACGCCCCTGAAACTTTTCCCCTCCGCGAGCCGCATCCTGCCCGAACCGCTCGGATCGGCGCTGATCATCGCCCCCTGGAACTACCCCGTGCAGTTGCTGCTCAATCCGCTCGTCGGGGCTATTTCGGCCGGCTGCACGGCGATGCTCAAACCCTCGCCCCACGTGCCGCACACAGCGAAGGTCATCGGGGAGATGATCGCCGCGACCTTCGACGAACGTTACATCGCCGTGGCGCAGGGCAACCGCGACGTGAACACACAACTGCTGGCCGAACGGTGGGATCTGATCTTCTTCACGGGAAGCCCCGCACTGGGACGCATCGTGATGACCGCCGCAGCGCGGAACCTCACGCCCGTGGTGCTGGAGCTGGGCGGCAAAAGCCCCTCGATCGTCGACCTGGGAGCGGACGTGGAGATTGCGGCGCGCCGCATCGCGTGGGGCAAGACCCTCAACGCCGGTCAGACCTGCATCGCCCCGGATTACCTGTTCGTGCACAGCTCGCTGCGCGGCCGGTTCGTCGAAGCCTTCGGCCGCGCCCTCAAGCGCCTGCACGGGGACGACGCCCAGCGCAGTCCTTACTACGTGCGGATGGTCGACGACCGGGCTTTCGACCGCGTCGCGGGGTATCTCGCGCAAGGGACGATCCTGCTCGGAGGCCGCACCGACCGCGCCGACCGCTACATCGAACCGACGCTGCTCGGGGATGTCGACCCCGCATCGCCGGTGATGCGGGAGGAGATTTTCGGCCCCGTGCTGCCGCTGCTGACTTTCGAGCAGACGGAGGAGGTCGTCCGGTTCGTCAACGAACGCGAAAAACCGTTGGCCTTCTACTACTTCGGTGAGCGGAAAGCGGGGTGGGAGGTGCTTCGGCGCACCACGTCGGGCGGGGCCTGCCTGAACGACACGATCGTGCACATCGCCAACGAGCGGCTTCCGTTCGGCGGCGTGGGGAACTCGGGCATGGGCCGCTACCACGGCCGCGAGAGTTTCGAGGTATTCTCGAACCGCCGCGCCGTAGTCGTCACTCCCTTCCGGCCCGACCTACCGCTGCGCTATCCGCCCTACCGGTTTTTCAAGTGGGTGAAGCGGATTTTGTAACGGTTGCGGCGGAGCGGTTGCAAAGGGATTTTGCGTTCGGCGAAAGTTTTTTCTTCGCACCTTTTGCCACCGGCCGACGTCCGCAGCGAGGGCAGAGACCGCCCTGGACCATGCCCGGCCGGAAGGAGGAAAAAGAGCGCAGCGAAATTAAAAGGTACCGAAAACCGTCCGCATGACTCTCTCGCGGGATTGTCCGCGACTTTTCACGGGACGAGCCGGTGCAGGCGATGCCGGGCGGAAAAAACGGCCCTCTGGGAGCAAACCATCGTGAAGCAGGGTGATTACGGGCGGTAGCGGGCGGACGTTAAACGAAGCGGGGCGGGGAAATTCCCCGCCCCGCACCCGTTACAGCCACTTCTTATACTTGAAATACCAGATCGTCAGTGCCGAGCAGAAGAGCATCAGCCCGATGGCGAAAAGGTAGCCCAGGGGGATCGTCCACCCGTTGCTGAGCGTGAGGTGCCAGTTGAGTTCGGGCATGTATTTGAAGTTCATGCCGTAGATCGAGGCGATGAGCGTCGCGGGCATGAAGATCACGGCCGCCACCGAGAAGATCTTGACGATCTCGTTCTGCTCGATGTTGATCAGGCCCAGCGCCGCGTCCTGGATATAGTCCAGACGCTGGAAACTGAAGTCCGCATGATTGATCAGCGAATTCACGTCCTTGATCATCAACTGCAGGCGGGGGTAGATGTCGTTCGGGAAGCGCTCGGAGCGCAGGATGCCCGACAGCACGCGCTGGCGGTCGAAGATGTTCTCGCGCAGCGACATGGTCGACTCCTGCAGGGCGCTGATGCGGTGCAGCACCTCCTTGTCGATGGCGTCCTCGGAGTTGATGTCGCGGCTGAGCGTGGCGACCTGCTTGGCGATCAGCTCCACCAGGTCGGCGTCGAAGTCGATGCGCACCTCCAGCAGCGAAATGAAGAGGTGGTAGCCCGTCGAATAGCTGCGGTAGCTCATCTGCAGGCGCTTCTCCGTCTCGCGGAAGGTGCGGAACTCGGCGTTGCGCACCGAGACCAGCACACCCTCGTTGGAGATGATGAACGACACGGGTTCGACGATGAACGAATCGCCCGTGGGGACGAAGAAGTTCGAGTTGGAGATGATGGCGTTCTCGGTTTCGGAGTATTTCGAGGTCGATTCGATCTCCTCGACCTGCTGTTTGGTCTGGAGACTGATCTCCATGAAGTTTTCGACGGCCTTCTGCTCCTTGATGGTGGGCATCAGCATGTCGATCCACAGAATGTCGTCGTAGCCCAGCTCGTCGAAGAGCTTCGGGTCGGCATTGCGGATGATCTTGTTGTATTGCTTGAGATAAATCGTAATCATAAAAAACCCTCCCGGTTTACGTGTTGCGTTTCACACTTCGTTTTCGCTGCCCGGCGAAGCCCGCACCCGTTGGTGCCTTGCCCGCGTCGGCCGAAAAACGGTTTATTCGGTTCACGGTAAGGGCGGGCCGCCGGCCCGCTAAGCCCTTCAGCCGGGATTGGCCCTGGGAGCGACCTTGATGCCCGCGTCCCAGATTTTCTGGAGGGATTTCTGTTTCTGATTGTCGAAGATGCAGTCGAATGCCGAAAGATAGCCGTAGGCGTCGTAGGGCTTGTCGGCGTAACCGGCTTCGACGATCGCCTCATAGGTGTGCTCGATGCCGTAGGTCAGGGCCGTATGCAGCCCCTCGATCCAGTCGGGGTCGATCCCGTCGCGCGCCACCCACACCCGGAAGACGAACGGCAGTCGCGTCGCGCGGCGCCACGCGGCGCTCAGGTCGCAGACCGTCGGATAACGATCCGCTTCGAGCAGGGCCTGCTCGCCGGTCAGCAGCCGGAAATCGCCGGGGGCGGGTTGAAAATCAGCAAGAAGTGCGGAAACCGCCCCATCGGGCGGCGCTGTCCTCGAACGATCCGCCGCCGGGGAGATCGTCTCCCCCGAAAGCCGTTTTTCAGGCATTATGCCTCCCGAAGCCGTCTTTACGAAGCCCGCCGCAACGTCATCGGCGCGGTCGGAGGCCGTTTTACCGGAACCCTCTGCCCAGGGGTTTGCCGCGTCCCGCGTCGCTTCCACCCCCTGCCCGGGTGCGGGGACGCAGTCCGTGTCGAGATATTCCGGAGTGATTTTCCAGTACTTGCGCATCAGGTATTCCGTCAACTGCGCCTCGGTCTGCCGCGACGGATCGAGCCACACGCGCCGGGCCTCCGCCACAGGGCCGCAACCGGCCAGTACGGCGGCACGGGAAGCCCCCGCCGCCGCAATGCAATAGCCCGTAACCGGATGCGCACCCTTCAACAGAGGTACGGCGGCAGAAGGAACGAGCGCGATGTCGGCTTTTCCTTCGGTAAAATTACGGAGCGTGGTCTGTGGATCGGACAACAACAGTTCGGCACGGAAGTTACCTTCGTGCTGAATACCATACAGGAAGGGTATCGTATCGAGATACGACACGGCGGCTATACGCGGGACTATGACCATCATCCATACGGTAGAAACTGTTGTGATTTATTTTCTCCGTTTTTGCACCCGGCAGATGCCGAACTTTCTGCGCTTCGTGTGCCGACCGGGTCGAAACGGAAACTTTCCGTTGACAAAGTTACGTAAAAATCGGAAGAATTTCCATAAAATGCGGAAAAACTTCGTCCGCCTCTTGACAAAGGGGGGTTCGATGTATTATATTTGCCGGACAATTCACAGCGTGCAGCGCGCGGCTCATGAGTTATCGACAATCGTAATTAGCTGTTCCACAGCTTGTTGAACTATTCCACTTTTTTTATCGACAGTTTATCGACCGGGTTATCGACAGTCGAACCCGCCGCCCGGAAGCGTTCGCACCGTCCCCGGCATCCGGTCGGGAGGGCTCGCCGCCGACGGCGGCGTAAATAACTTCGCTTCGCTCGTTTTCCTCCTTCTTGCGCGGCATAGCCTGCACATTTCGTCAGGCTCGATGACCGCAGCCTCTGCCCGCGCTGCGTGCGTCGATTGTTGTCAAAGGTACCCAAAACCGACCGACGATGCCTGCGCCTGCTTCGGGCGGCGTAAACAATTAGAATGTAAAATTCAGAATTCATAATTAGCCTTTGCGACCCTTCGACGAAGCTCAGGGATCGAGGACAATTTTGAATCGGATTTGCGACATCCCGACCCTTCGTCAGGCTCAGGGACCGCAAACTCGGAGATCGAAAACGTTCACTTTTAATCCGCCTTCGGCGGCTTGACTTTACTCCCGCTCGGCAGAGTTCCCACGCGATCTCTGCACTCGCTTACCCGCAAAGTTCACCTTTCACCTTTCACTTTTCACTTTTCACTTTTCACTTTTCACTTTTCACTTTTCCACTTTTCCACTTTTCCACTTCCCCGCTTCCCCATGCAGTTCACCCTTATTCCTCCCGATTACGCACCGCTCGGCGGCGGCGCGGTTTACGCCTTCGAGGCCGACGGAGCCGCAACCCGCGATTTCAGGATCGTCGACGCGGCCGACAACCGGCTCCTGGGCGCCAAACGCTTTTACACGGCCGCGTCGGGCCGCTTCGACATTGCCCCCTACCTGCGCGACCGGATCGTATTCACTCCCGCGACCGGCCCTACGGGATTTGCCGCCGCCGAAGGACGCAGCGTCATCGTCCGGGTCGAGACCGACGGCACGGCAGCCCCTGCCCGCACCTTCCTGCCGGGGACGACGGCCGGTTCCGCTCCGCAAATGCGCACCTCACTGCCCCGCGTGCGGCTGCTCTCGCCGGGCGAATGCGAGGAGATCACCCTGCTGACGGCCGACCCCTGCACGGCGACGCTCGTCGTCCGCAGAGGCGACACGACCGAAGGCGCGACCTACCGCGACACGGCGGCGGGGCTGCGGCTCTTCCGGCTCGACACGGCCGACTTTCCCGGAGCGGAGACGATCACGCTCTCGTTCGGCGACGCGGGCGAGGTGGAGTACCGCCTTGTCGAACGTCCGGCGGAGGCACACCGGCTGGCATGGGTGAGCCGCATGGGTTCGGTCGAGCACTACACCTTCCCGGTGGAGAAACTCCGCGAGGCCGAAGTCCGAAAGGAGCGCATCCTCGGCAGCGAAGGGTCCGTCACCGTAGGATGCCGCCGGGAGGTGCGCACGACGCTGGTTTCGGCCTTCGAAACGCCCGGCATGGCCGAAGCGCTCACCGAAATTCTTTCCGCTCCTGCGGTCTGGCAGGTCGAAGACGACGGAAGCTACACGCCGGTCGACGTCCTTACCGACCGGGCCGTATTCCGCCGCCACGGGACGTGGTGCACGCTGGAGATCACTTTTCGCTGAATCATCCCTTCGACCTTTTCCCTTCATTGCGCCTCCACCGCCCCGATCCACGCTTCGGGCTGCGGCTCGGCATAGCCCGCACCTCTGGTCAGGCTCGAGGACCGCGTTTGTACCTTTTGATAGCAAAAGGTACCCAAAACTATCCCGACGATGCCTGCGCCTGCTTCGGGCGGCCTAACGCTGGCTCCGGGCGCCTCATCGCGCCCATTCGGGGGCCCCGTCGCTCGCGCTTTTAGTCCGCCCTGCGTTTCTCGGCTCGGCATCCGGTCGGGAGGGCTCGCCGCCGGGGGCGGCGTAAACCATTCAGCATGCAAAATTCAGAATTCATAATTTGCCTTTGCGACCCTTCGACGGAGCTCAGGGATCGAGGACAATTTCGAATTGGTTTTGCGACTTCCCGACCCTTCGTCAGGCTCAGGGACCGCAAACTCGGAGATCGAAAACGTTCACTTTTAATCCGCCTTCGGCGGCTTGACTTTACTCCCGCTCGGCAG
>DBFWKV010000045.1:0-57567 GCA_048465795.1 Alistipes sp. | reverse complement strand
AACAAAAAAAATGAAAAGATGTTTAAAGACTTAAAAAACGGCTTTCAGGTGAACGTGCTCGACAAGAGCGGGAAGACACCTGTGTACAAGATCGGAAACGTGGTTAGCGTTTCCACACCCCGCGTGGAACCCGCCAAGCAGATGCAGCCCGGTCAGTTTCCCAATCCCATGATGTATTCGGAGCGTGTACTCGACCTAACAGTCGAGTGTGACGGACAGACAAATACATATGTAGTTCAGGAAAACGCCAACGTGGCTTCTATAGCTTCACTAACGCTTGCTTGTACGGCAGAACCTATACTCAATGAGGTAAGAGCTATCCATAAAACAAGCTCTGATATAATATCGAGTGTAGATCGCCATAAGGAGGTCGTGACTAAGTGTGAGGACATCCTGAAGGAGCTGAATCCGGCATTTGCGGATTCCAAAGCCCAAAACGAGCGGATAGATAAAATCGAAGCCGCAGTATCCGGCGTAGCGGATTCCGTGCGCCAGATTCAGCAAATCCTTCAGTCGACGACAAACAAGAAAAAAGAGTAAATTATGGGTTGGAATGAAATGGAAAGAAGTCGACGCTCTATGGAGGACGACTTCGAGCAAGACGAGGCAGAACGCGCCTATAGAAAAGGTTACGAGAAAGGCTATCGTAAAGCTATGGAGGAGATGGAAGAGGAAGTGGACGGCTACGGCGAGCGTGGTGGTTATTCCGGAGGTTACGGTGAACGTGACGGTGGTTATGGCGAGCGTGATGGAGGATATGGCGAACGTCGAGGTGTAAAAGGCACCGGCCGCTATTCCCGCTATCGTAGACGCTAAATGGGTGAGAGGGGTCTGCGCACCCCTCTCCTTTTTAAACTGAAAATTATGGACAGATTAGATACATACGAAGTTTTCCCTGGAGGATTCCGGGCTTATCTTGAAAATTACGGATGGCACTTCTCCAAGAAGATGTGTGAGTTTGCAATATCCCGCATGAAAGACCGTAACGGCAATAAAATCGAGCCGTACACCAAAGACAAAGTAGATGCCTTGCTCAAGCAGTATGGCATTGAACTCAGAAACGACAAAGGCTACGATTGCGTGTACGTCTGCAATATGGCGATCTCGGATTATTTCGGGTCATCCATACCCAATCAGCAATACCTGGCATTGTTCATCAAAGACTACATTGACGATGAAGACGGTTATTCGGGACTACCTTTCACGCGATATTACGCCGACACCATCGGCTCGGGAATTCCCATCATGTGGGAAGAAATGATGTAAGCGATGAAAAACATTGCTTCGATAGTCCGCAATCTGCCGACCGACAAGTATCAGGAGCTTGCTGGTGCCGTAAATGACATACTGGAAAATAAACGATTCAATCGTAGGCAGCGCCGAAGACTTGCGCGAAACTGGAGAAAAGTAGAAGAAAAGAAAGTCAAAAAATGAAAATAAGGGATTTGGGTATTCGTAAGTATGGTTGGAAGTTGCGTATTTACTATGCTGTGACCTGTTATCATACTGACGACATACTCAAATCCCTTAACGATATCAAGTGCCCCGAAGAGTTAATGCAACGAATTTATAGCAACCTTGAAAAGTGCAATATGGATACCGGGTTCACCTTTTCAAACAAAGAACTCCGCAAAAGCGTAATAGTCGTCGGAATACACTCTTCGCCACCTGAATTTATAAATTCCTTTGAGCATGAGCTTCGTCACCTTGTTGATGACATCGCACAGGCGTGCAATCTTAATATGGCGGGTGAGGATGTAGCCTATTTGACTGGGGATGTAAACTTGGCACTCTGGGAGGATATTCATTATTTTACATGTTGTAAATGCCATGAACGAAGACATTAAATACTGGCTATCACAGCTTGAGGTAAGCGAATGCTCAGCACCGCTGTTTGCCGTAGTGACCGGACAACTGATGGATACGATGTGATCACTCCAGAAGTTTGACCAGATCGACTTTCATATCCTCGTCGATGTCTCGATAGCGGGCAAATGCTTTGCTGCCTTCCTTATGACCGGATAATGACCCTACCAGGTTGGGGTCTTTGACTTTTTTATATAGGTTCCCTACAAAGGTCCGACGAGCCATATGAGAAGAAGCTACATCACACAATGGCTTTTGCTCGGCCTCTCGCGTCAATGGATTAAGGACTGTTACCAAGCGATTTATTCCAGATATCTTAAAGCAATCCTTTATGTAATAGTTATATCTCTGAACCGATATAAACGGTAATAATGCCTTCCGTTCTGTATCCTTATATTTCCCCAGTATTTCTTGTGCAAGGCCGTTAAGCGGAACTCGAACCGTAACCGGACGCCCTTCTTTCGTTTTTCTGGGAATGTATTCAATAGCACCTTTTATCACATTGTCTTTGGTCATTCTGAGCAAATCTCCTACACGACAACCGATCAAGCATTGGAACACGAAAATATCTCTAACAACACTTAGAGTAGAGTTAGGCATTCTGCTATTATACAGTTTATTACGTTCATCAATACTTATATATATCGGGGTTCCGTAAATGGCTGATTTTATTTCATGTTTTTTAAACGGATCATTGGTAGTAATATCATTTTTTAAGGCCCATATCATAAACGTACGAAATATGGACATTCGGTCTGATATTGTATTTTGCCCACGGGCTTTTGGCAGGTCCTTGTTTTTAATGCCTTTGTATATCTCGGGGTACTGGTCTACATATCGAAATTCATTCTTCAAAAACGATTCGAAATCATCAAGAGTATCTGCTGTAAGATCATCCAATGACAAAGAGAAAGACGACGATTTTATTTGGCAAAAACGCTCAAATCTCCAAAGCATTCCTTTGACAACATTAAACATAGCTATTCGTTGGTCGCTGACATGATGCCTGGAAATAAAGTCGTCCCATAAGTCGAAAAAACTACGGGATGAACGGCCGCCAATTTCAGAATCTTTGCATATAAAACTTTTAATAGTAACGTCAAGCCACTCTTTTGCAATAGGAAGCTGCCCTGAACCAGCATCTATAAAAGCCGACATTATCCACGCTTGCAAATCAGATATTTGTTGTTGGATGCTGCTCAAACTTTCAATAATAGATCGTTGTTCGGGAGACATTATCCGAAACCGGGGAATAATTATTTGCTGTATTCCTTCATCCCAATATTCAGGTTTGATAAATATCCCGGATTTTGATCTCTGATTTATTCTACCATGACAAAACCGCACAAGGATTTCACGTGCTCCAAGTGTTTTGTTTTCTTTTTTCGACAAGGAGAGATAGATAGTGGCCATTTTTGCGTAATTTTGATTTACGCAAATATAAATAATAAAACTTCGGAGGCCGTCAGAATTGGCGAGTTTTTGGCGAGTAAAACAATTTTGAATGACATAATAGCCTATCCAAACTATTTTACAAATACTATCAAAATGCTGATTTACAGAAAATATAAAATCAAATGACAGCAATATGATTTCATTCGTTTTTAAAATATCAGACCTCGGACCCGCTACCAGAAAAAAGGTTCCGACAGTGGTCGGAACCTTTTTTGCATGCAACCATCTGATGCATCGCACGAATGTATAGTGCGTTTTTGCGAGCGGGATTGACTGACAAACATACGATGTGAAAGTTTTCGGCAGTTTGTCCGCATTTCGGCAGCAAGGAGCCTACGGCTGGCATGCGGGTTACCGGCAGGCGGCGACACAATCCGTTTCAGAACAGCCTACTATCCGATCACGCTGCCGAGTTTGAACATCGGCATATACATGGCAATCAGAATTACCGCCACCAACAAACCGACGAAAACGATCAGCGCCGGTTCGATGAACGCTCCCAACTGCCGGATTTTGAATTCGAGATCACGGGTAAGGTTCTGCGCCTGTTTCGAAAGCATCCCGGGCAGGCGGTTCGTCTCCTCGGCCACTCGCATCAGCACGACGAACTTCCGGTCGTAGAGACGCGGAAATTTCGCAAGGGTTGCGGAGAACGTCTCCCCGTGTTCCAGTCCGTGAGCAATGCGGTCGAAAGATTGCCGGTAAGGATAGTAGGTTATAACTTCCGGCAGCATCCGGATCGCCGTTAGCAGAGGTACGCCGGCTCCCGTCAGCAGTTGCAGTAATTTGCAGAATTGCGCCAAATTATTCTTGCGAATGATCTCACCGGCCAGAGGCAAGCGAAGCTGCAATCCGGTAATCCGGGCCAGTACCGCATCGTTCCGGCGGTTGCGGTAAAGCCACACACCGGCAACCGTACTTACAGCAGCGAACAGCACCGCATATTTCGGCAACGCATTCGACAGGTCAATGATCCCGCGCGTCAGGGCCGGCAATTCCCCGCCCATGCGGGCATAAACCTGCTCGAACATCGGCACGATGACCATCAGCATGAAAACCACGACAACCACCGCCGTGCAGAGAATCACCAACGGATAGCTCACCGCAGCAGAGACCATCCGCCTCTGTTCGGCGCGTTTGGCATGGTAGTCGCGCAGAAACTCCAACGCCTCGGCCAGGCGTCCGGTCTGTTCGCCGATACGCACCACACCACAGTCGAGAGCTTCGAAAGCTCCACTGTCGTGCATGGCCTCCCAGAGCGCTCCCCCATCCACGACTTTTCGGTAGAGTCCCTGCAGCATCATGCGGGAGCGCGACGATTGCTCGCCGTCGATCAGCAGGGCGAATGCCCGCGAGAAGTCCAGACCTGCAGTGAGCAAGGCATGCAACTCCCCGTAAAACACCTCCCGCCGCGCTGCATTGAAATCACTTTTCGTAGCCATATCCGTCTTCGATTTTTCCGATTGAATTTCGGTATTGCCTTTCGAGCCGTTTTTTAGAAGCAAACCGCAAAGCCAGCCCGCCTGCGGGAGCACAGTAACCGACAACGAGCGTATCGGCAACCATTCCGTTTCCTGCCACCGGCCACAATTCGCACACGGGACTGAGCAAAGTATCGCATAATGTCCCCAGGCGGCATACGAGCGCAGAATCCGCCACTTCGAGCATCGGTTCTTCCGCACCGCAGTACAGTCGCAATACCCCGCGACACATATACATGCTGTCAGCCCCCGCCACGAGTGCCTCCAAACGGTAATACCCCGTCGTGACACGCCCCGACGTTTCGATCGTCCGCATTCGCTGCGCCAACAACCGGTTGAAAAGCTGCAGGCCGTCCATCACGCTCAGGAAAATAATCCCCGCGACGATCATCATCACGAGCGTCTCCGCAAGTGTCGAACCACGTAATGTATGCAAGCATTTTTTCATGGAGCACAGATAATGATTTGCCGGAATACCATTCTGCGGCGGACACCTTCGATACAGGCCGTGACCTCGACGACCTGCAAATCGGTGAATGCACGGTAAGGAGCGATCTTCACGATTACGCATCCCCAGGCATATTCCTCGCTATATTCCCCCGCAGGCCATAGTCCCGTAGCATATTTATCGAATGCCCGCATCATCCGGTAATCGGCCTCCACAGTCCATACGCCTTCGTCGTCACGCACCGTTAGACGTGGCACCAACTCCAACGTCACGAGGAAAACGCTCAGGAACAGCACCGAAGCCACGACAGCCTCCAACAGCGAAGCGCTTCTCACTCCAGCCATGCCGCCTCCTTTCTGTGCACAGCACTGCGTTGTTCCCACAACGGCAGCGTCGTCAACGGATTTTCCAACAGGGTCGCGTCGTAGAGCATATCCTTATAGTACCCCTGAGGTGAGAAGTAAGCCGCCTGTTTCAGCACGGCACGCCCCGTGACGATTCCCTGCACCTGAGCCATGCCGTCCACCCACAGCAACCCCCGCAGACGCGCCGTGCGCGCCTGACGGTAACCGGCCGTCGGCTTCCGCCGCCGAACCGTATCGCGGACGATGACATATCCGTCCACCTCGCACTCCTCCCCAACTTCCGCATAGGTTCCGGCATAAATCCCGGAAGGAAATCCGAGCTTAGCTCCCCGTT
Organism: Alistipes sp.; assembly: GCA_048465795.1. Taxonomy (GTDB): domain Bacteria; phylum Bacteroidota; class Bacteroidia; order Bacteroidales; family Rikenellaceae; genus Alistipes. Next base: position 51,618 of record DBFWKV010000045.1, on the reverse strand, counting down.
CAAGGATCACCGTATCCCGGGCAAAAACCTGCGCCATCATACGGACGCCCACACCCACCGTCACCTTACGCGCACAAAACAGCAGATGCTCCAGGCGGCAGGAAGCGTCGATGCGTAACTCATCCGCATACACGAGGATATGTCCCTGCAAACGGCAATTCGCCAATTCTGCATTTCCCACGCTGAAAACCGCCGTCGAATCCCGCACGAACGACCGCACCAGGCTGTCCGCCGGCAACGGATATGCTTCACCGGCTGCGGCAAACAATGCGCGGATGCGTGATTCGGCAACAGGAGACACCCCGGGTAAAGTCGCCTCGCTGCGCAGCAACGCGGAACGGGGAAGTTCGTCGCCACGGTAAAAATCGGAATTTACACGGCCGTAAACGATCCCGTTTTGCGGCAGACGGAGCCGTCCGCTCAACACGGTACGCCCCGCCAGCGTCAGCACAGCCCGGTTATCGGCATAATAGAAAGTCTGCGAAGATTCAGGTGCCAGGCCCGATAACCGGCAGGTGCGCACGACCGAATCGGACGTCGAAACCTCGACCGTCTCATAAAGCCCCCACGCACGCACGGCAAGCGCGACACGCGATCCGGGCAGCGAGTCATACAACAGCAATTTCCCCTCCCGCAGCGTGTCCGCGATCTGCGGATAGCGGCAATAAAGCGCGTAGGCGGACTCCGTGTCGGAGCGTGCGCGGCGCAGCCTGTCGGCACGGACTGCAAGCAGCGCCCGTTGCTCCCAAAGGCTCATCAGACCACCCAGACCGATCAGCATCAGCAGCGAGACCACAATCACCACCGGCAGTACGCTGCCCCGTAAAAAACGTTTCCGCTCCATCTTAGTCGCACAATTTTACGCCGTATTTCACACCCTGCTTTTTCAGATAGAGCGAATCGCCGTCACAGCCGCAAAGGACAAAACCGTCTGCCGGTTCGCCGCAGCGCATTTCGTACTGCACGCCCTTTACAGAGAGAATATAGAGTTTTGCACCATCCACGCAAATCGTGCCCAGATGTTCGGCCTGTACCTTCTCCCGGCGCACCGGCATCGTTTTTGGCGGCAGGCTGCGCACCCGGCTCCGTGTCGCGGCAGAACGGGAGACAGACGTACCCCGGGTAAACGGATCGGGATAGTCACAACGCAACGTGTCTCTTCTTTCGGCCGGAACCGGGCGTGAAGGTGCCATTGCCTGCTGTTCGGGGATGGCCTTTCCACCGGAAGGGAAACAGATTTTCCAGCCGATCGCGCCCCAAATGAGTATCACCACGCCCAACAACAGCCAAGTCGTGCGGCGGGATTTCATGGCTCTTCGGTTTGCACCGCCGTTACCGTAAGGGAAAGTTGCCGGCTCCGGCTTTCATAACCGGAGTTGAATCCCTGAATGCGCCATTCATACGGCCCCGGAGCGAGTACGGCCCGGCATCCGAAATGCCGTGCGAGCGTATCGGCATAGATCACCGTGTCGGCCACCACTTGCCCGGCGGCATCGAACGAAGGGCTGACGAGCGTGAAGACATAGCCCGAAGCGTTGTCCAAAGCCTCCCATGTGAAAACGACCGTTCCCTCCGGCACTTCGGCCCCGGCAACCGGAGCCAGCACACGTATCCGGGCGCCGGAGATGTCTTCCTCCAGTATTTCACATCCTATGGCCGTCAGGCCCAACGCGAGCAGTATCAAAAGTCTTCGTTTCATGGTTTATCTGTTTCTACAATTTGTTCGATATAGAGGGTTGCCTCGGTATGCCGGCGCCGGCTGTCGGGCGAAACGACTCCCTCGAAGCGAAGGGACACGGGTTTACACGCGGGGAAACCGCGTTCGAAGTGATCCACGACCTTCAGTATTCCGGTAAACGGGCCTTCCATCGTCAAGGCGGCGGTATGTACTTCCAGCCCTTCGATCCGGGTGCTGACCAAAGGCTTATAGTCCGTCAGCGTCACCCGGTTCCGCAATGCTTCCGACTGCAGTTCCCGCACCAGCGCACCGTCGGGCAGCAATGCCGGCCCTAAAACGGGCGCAGCAGTGCCTTCCGTCCCGGCCGGCACCTCTTGCTGCATCTGACTGCGCAAACGGCGGCAATCCCTCCAGGCCGAGAACGTATCCCGCAGTGCATACCGCCACGAAATCCATGGCAGCAGCAGAAGCAGCAAGACCAGTAACCCGGCTCCGCGATATTTATAAGGCACATTCATAATTCGAGATCTATGCGGAACTGCAACGCCCCCTCGCGCGTACTTGCGACCGACGTAAGCCGCACGCTGCGGGCAAGTCCGCTTTTTGCAAGCTCCTCCACGAAATTGCCGACCTGCGACGAGCCGGAGCATTCGCCGCCGACGGTCACATGCCGCCGAATGCGTTGCAGCGGTTTCCCGGCTTCGAAACGCCGGCTCAGAGGCTCGACGTCGAGAAGCGTCAGGCGTACCGGCTCCGGCACGCAGGCTCCGATACGGTCGCACAGGAGGGCATAAGGCGTTACGGGCTTCCGGGAAAAGTCGGTCAGTAACCGTTCCCGTTCGGCAATCTCCTCGGTCTGCACGCGACCGCTGCGCCGCCTCTGCTCCGAAAGGGCGCGCAACTGCTGCCGCTCGGTTTGCAGGGAGCCGGATACTGCCGCATTCGCACCCAGCAGGAGCAGCAGCAAGCTCAAAACGCCCGGCAGCAAACGTCGTCCGAAAGCCTGCGACAACGATGATCCGCAATCTCCGATACGCAGCAAATCCCGCCAGCGAAGTCCGGCATAAAACTCCCGGGCTACCTTACCGGGCGGTTCTGCGACAGCGATACGCTGTGCAAAAATCCGCACTCCGGCCAACTCTTCCAGAACCGGCTGCAACCGTTCCCGTCGGACGAACGACACGTCGCCTTCCGATTCGCTCCACACGAATGTCGCCGCATCCGACATCACACGTCCGGCCACGCCGGGGACAGTCAAGGGTTTCGACACCACCCCGTGCCCCTGCACCGTCACGGCCCAGATGCCCTGCGGAGGTTTCGACCAGGCGATATCGATGCGCACCGGCGCTTTTTCTCCGTCGCAGCGCCACACCGTGCGTTCCGGTTCTCCCTCTGCCGGAAAACGGACATCGAGTACGTTCATCGGCCCGGCCAATATTTTCAGAAGGTTCATAGGCTATTCGACGATCGTGGGTTTGATGAATACGTTGAGCGTACGCTCGACTTTGTTGCGTTTATCCTTACCGAAGAACCATTTGATAACCGGCACACGGGCCAGGAAAGGGATGCCCCGCGACGATTTTTCCATCGAATTCCGATCCAGCCCGCCAAGCAGCACCATCTCCTCGTTCTGCACCTTCACGATCGACTTGAAACTCCGTGTAGCCGTTCCCGGAGGGGCGTCCTCCTGCGCACGGCTTGTGAATTCCGTCTGTTCGAACTCGATTTCAAGGGTAATATGGCGGTCTTCGGCGACATAGGGCGTAACCTTGATCGAGAGATTGGCATCGACGCTCTTCCAGGTGTAGGATTCCGACGGAATCGGATTCTGCGTGCCATAATAGTTGTTCTGCACCTCTTTGTAATATTGGGTTTCGCCGCTTGTCAGCGTCGCCTCGTGGCCGTTGAGCGTCGAGAGTTTGGGCGTGGACTGGAGGCGGATCGTGCCGTTCTCTTCGAGCGCCTGCAAACTCAGATAAAAATTGGGAGTGACCTTTCCGAGATTCACCGTGCCGCGAATGCGCCGCAAAAGATTGTTCACGGCTCCGGCACTGAAGGTCATATCCACGCCCGGGCCGAGCGTTCCGGCCGTCTGTACGGGGGACTTCCCCACTCCGGCCCCCAAGCCGATTTCCCGAATGTTGCTCTTGGTAACGTCGGCAATGATGATCTCCATCGTAATGAGCGGCACCGGTTTGTCGATCGACCTCACGAAAGTCTCCACGCGCGCCACATCACGCTGATCGCCACTGACCACCAGACTGTTCTGATCCGGGAAAACCTTTATTTCAACCCCCTGGCGAAGTCCCGAGGGCACCAGTCCGTCGACGTTAGAAACCGACCGGCAGGAAAGAGCCACCAGACGGGCCGCCGTGAGTCCGTCGGATTTCGTCGCACCGAAAATATAGATTCCCCGTTCGCGGTAATAGGAATAGGGTGAACCTTTGAGCAGCACTCCCAACAAGGTTTCGAAATCGGTATCGTCTACATAAACACCCGTCGTGAGGTTCATCGGCGATTTGAAAAAATAATTCAGCCCCTGCTGCTCGCAAAGATCGAGAATGATGTCCTGAACGCTTCCCCGGCCGATATGTGCCGTAATCCGGCCAAGAGAATCCACCCGTAGTTCGTTATCGGCGAATTGCCGGCGGCGGGAATAAGCCGGTGCGTATCCTTCCGCACCCTGCTGCCGTGTTTCTTCGCGGTAAATGCTCCACACGCCCTGCGCATCCCGCTCGGCAGTCAAGCCGTTGACCGACGCAAGAGCCGTCAAAGCAGCGTCGAAAGGCATATGCTGCACATAGCCTGAAAGTTTACGGTCGTAAAGCGACTGGGAGACGAGCAGATTCCGACCGGACTGCCGCGTGAGTTTTTTAACCACATCGATCAGCCTGTCGTCCGAAAGATCGTAACAAAGCGTCGTATCCGCAGCCCGGTAACTGACCGAAGGGTCGGGATCGGGCCGTTCGACGGCGGCAGCCGGATATACCGAGACAATATTTCCGGTCACAGACAGGTCGAGCCGGTATTCCCGGCAGAGGAACCCCAGCAAATCCGTAACGCGCGCCCGATTGAAATTGCACGACACGGGAATACTTTCGAGATCGCGCACGCTCAGGTTGGCCCCACTCATCCGTGCAATGTTACGCAGCAGCTCCGGCAAGGGAAGTTTGCCGGCCGTGATGTCCACCTCAGCCGCGAAACCCGCATCCCGCACCTGCAGGGAGTCCAGTTGTATGCCGATCCGGGCCAAGCGGAGCGAATCCGCCGAACAAAGACCGCACAGGGGCAGCAGGGTCAGAAATAAGAGATAAAATCCTTTCATAGGCTCAATAATTCAGAAGGGGTATCAATTCATCCAGCGAGGTTTCTCCGCGCAGGAAAAGTTGGACGACGGCATCCCGGAGCGACACGATACCGCGCTTGCGGAGCATGGGGCCGACGTCCGACATTCCGCTCCGGGCCGCATTTGCAAATTCTTCGTCGAGAGGGATCACCTCGTACACAGCCCGTCGACCGCTGTAACCCGAGTAGAAACAGTGGGGACACCCGACCGGTTCGAAATATTCGGCTGCCTCCGGCACCAGACTCCGGGTCTCGTTTGCAGCCTGTACCCGCCGTTTACAACGGGGACAAAGCAGGCGCACAAGGCGTTGTGCAACGCTCATCACCAGCGTGTTGGCCACCAGGTATGGATGCACCCCCATATCGGAAAGACGCGCCACAGCGCCCCACGCCGTATTCGTGTGGATCGTCGAGAACAGCAGGTGCCCCGTCAGCGAAGAGCGGACGGCCATCTGTGCCGTGTCGCCGTCACGGATTTCGCCCAGCATGATGATGTCGGGATCCTGACGCAGAAACGTGCGCAGCGCGCTGCCGAACGTCAATCCGATCTCCTCCTTCAACTGCACCTGGTTCACACCCTCCAGGGTGTATTCGATCGGATCCTCGATGGTCAGGATGTTTTCCGTATGTTTATTCAGCAGCCGCAGGGTTGCATAGAGCGTTGTGCTCTTGCCCGAACCCGTAGGCCCGCAAATCAGCACCATGCCGTACGGACGGCGGATCGCCCGGCAGTAATCGTCGTACTGCCGGGGCGTGAATCCCAGTTTCGACAACTCCAGCAATTCCACATGGCGCGTCAGCAGACGCAGCACGACCTTCTCGCCGTAGATCGTCGGCAGGCTCGAAACCCGGACATCGAACTTATTGCCGTCGCGGTCATAGAGTATGCGACCGTCCTGTGGCAGGCGTTTCTCCGAAATGTCGAGATTCGCCAGAATCTTGATCTGATTCACGAGAGGGGCATACTGTCCCCGCTCGATCACATAACGTTCCGACAACTTGCCGTCGATGCGCATCCGGATACGACAACGGTTCTCATATGCCTCCAGATGAATATCGCTCGCATAGGCCGCAAAAGCCTCCCCGATCAGGGTCATCAGAAACCCCTGGCCGGAGCTGATACTGGCACGATTCCCCCCGGATGCGCACCCTTTTTCCGTCTCCTGCCTGTAACATTCGAGCAGCAAACGCTGAAAATCCGCTTCGGGCAGTTTGTCAACGGCAAGCGTCCATCCGTACAACACACCGAGTTCCTCGCAGGCTGCCGTATAGTCCGTCGTCTGCGAACCGTAACACCGCACGGCGTTCCCTTCGCGGGCATGGGGAACCAGTCGGTATTCGACCGCCTCTGCCGCCGTGAGCAGCTGCACGAGTTCGCGCTCAATAGGTGCTAAATCGCCCATGATCCGGCAATGAGATAGAAACTCCAGAGCATCAATGCGATTCCCAGATGCCCCGCAAAAGGTATCGTCCGCCTCCGTCCCCGGTTGAGACAATACCACCATCCAAGCGACAGCGCACACGCAAAGAGCAGGAAGCGGACAAATCCCTCGAGCGGGAACAAAGGAGCCGAGGCAAGCAGAAACCACGCGTCGCCCGCACCGAAATAATGTCGCAAGCCGGCGCTCCGCATTCCGTAACGCAATTTAAGATAGCCGGCAAGGCCGCAGCCGAGCACCGCGAGCAGCAGATAATTTCCGCAAAACGTTTGCAGGAACTTTCCTTCAGGAGCAAGCATCCAACCTGTTACGGCGCTGACGATTCCCAACAGCACAAGGCCCGGAACGCCCACACGCCGCCGCCGGAAATCCGAAACGGCCAAAGGAAGGGCCGACAAGGCTGGTAACAACGTAAAATAAACGGAATATTCCATTCGGCGATCAATCTTTCACGGTTTCCCGCAGTTCCTTATCCTGATTGATCTCCCACACATTGTAAACCCCGTCGCCGTCGAAATCGACGACAGCCGTAGCCGTAGCCCGGAATCCGTACTCCGAAGCCTCGACAATTTCGATCAGGTAGTTAGCCTGTCCGCCGTCTGTCACCAGTTTCGACTGTTCGAAACCCAGCTCCCCCAACGAGCCGCTATATCGGGAATAGGTGTAGAAATTACTCTTTTCGAGTGTATGCAGATAAGTCAGCTGTTGCTGAGCCTCGGTAGCTTTGGCCCGCGAAATGAGCGGCATCAGGTTCGGCAGGGCGATCAGTACCAGTATTCCGATGATCACCAGCACGACCAGCAATTCCGGCAGCGAGAACCCGGATAAATAGATTTTTCGTCCGCTTTGTTTCAACAATTTTCTCATAACGTACAAGGATTAGGACAAATCGATTTGCGACTGGATTGCATAATTGTATTTTTTAGCATGGTTTTTGGTCTCTTCGGACATTTTGAGCCGGCAGTGTTTGCGAATGCGCGAAAAACGCACGTAGATCGAATTGTAATTGTTCATTCCGTATATCACACTCAGTTCCTGGGGAGTAAAGCCCTTATGCAACAGGAAGCACAGCAGGACATCGCGTTTTTTCAGTCCCAGATCGTTTTGCGCCTCTTCCAACTGCCTTTGCTCCAGGCATTCGCAAATCACGTCGTAACATTCCAACCGTCCGATATTCACCTCTTCGTAAAATCTCTTCACAAACAACTGGGGATTCGACTGATGTACATAGGCCAGTCCGAGCAGCACACGCAGCAACTGCATCCGCTGATCCGCCAAATGACGACACCGCCGATAGTACTTCACGCGCCGGAACAGGTGAAAACCGAGCATGACGAGTCCTGTTGCCGGGATACACGCGGCAATAACATAAATTGCGATCATACAAAAACCGATTACCGAGTCCCGGAAGCCGGGTCTCATTCAGACTCAATGATTTTTATGAGAAACAACGGCCGTCACTCCCGAAACGGTTTGAATGAACAGTCCGGCAAAAGCCTGTCGGACACGGTCAGGGCAATTACAACCCGTCCGGTTCCGGGCAAGAGGCTTGCGATTTTTTCGGGGCATCCGGCGGTTCCCGGTTTTTTCGGGTTTTCCGGATCTGCCGCATCGGGATTCAGACCGGCAACGGCAATCCTCCGGCAAATTTCTGCAATCGGAAATACCGATCGAACCCGATCCGGATGTCCTGGCGTCGTAACATCGCGGATCTGAATTTCCTGACGTGGCTCCATCCCGCTGCAATCGACATGAATAACGGCAAACGAAAGGTCTGAAAATCCCAAAAAGACAAAAAGGAAAAGTTTCTTCATAGTTCCAAAGGGGTTAGTTGGATAATACAAAGTTATGTATCAATCAACCCTTTTGATGCATTTTCAGAACTGTATAAATCTAATCCACCACCATTTAGATATACTATAAATCAGCAAGTTGCAAATAAAAATCTAATCACCGCCCGGGAACTCCGATATGTACCCGCAATTATTCCGATTAAGAACAATTCGTTCATTTTACAAATGCCGTTTCGTTTGCCCGTCCGGATGAAGGTCTGCGGCTAATTCCGACAAATAACGTTCGAGACGGTAACGGGGAGCCAACTGTAATTTTTCCCGGATCTTCGTCCGCCGTGAATAAAGGCTGTCTACATTATCGTGATTATAAATCAAACGGATACAATCGAAAGAGAATCCGAACAAAAGCATGCACAACATATCCAATTCCGAATTCGTGAGCGCAGGATGTTTTTCACGCAAACGGTCTACAATCCCGTTAAACCGTTTATTGACGACGAACTGCAAATCCGAAAAGGCCGCCTCCCGATTCCCCATCGAGGCGGCATACTGCTTGAAAGCCGCGAAAAAAGTCGCCGGTTTGCATCCGGCATACGACATATCGAGCAGTTTCTGCAAAGCGCTCAACCTGTTTTCAAGCGTCCGGATCAACCTGATTTCCTCTTTCGAATTGCTGTCCATCTCCGACGAAATCAGCTCGTAACGTTCCTTCAGATCGGCATATTCCTCATTCAACACACCGATAAAATGACGATAATTCGCAATTTGTTCGGACTTCAGCCCGATCAGACGCCGGCGGTGGTGGAGAATCAAAAGAAAAACCGACAAAATGACAAACAGAAGGCTACCTCCTATGCAGTAGACAAGCCTGTTATGGAGACGCAGCACCTCATTGTGCGCACGCAGCTCACGGTTCCGGTACTTTTTTTCCGCCCGTTGGACGAGATTCCGTTTTTCGTCACGGACTATGGAATCGAAAAGTGCAGCGTATCTCTTCCAGTAAAAGACCGCTTCCCGATAACGACCGGATTTCTCTTCGATCCGGCTCATCAGCGAATACAGTCCACACAACTTATCCCGCGATTCCAGAGAGGCAGCCGATATACGCTGCCCGTAGTAACGGGCCGAATCGATTCGGTTTTCCTGCAAATGCAGCCGTGCCCACAACGGATAATCGGCTTTGGGAGTGATACCCGAAGTATAACGCGAATAGGTCTGCCTTAAAAATCGTTTGACGGAATCAACCGGCACTTCCCCACAATCGATCATCACGTTGGCGAGGTCTCTGGTCAGCAGACAGAGCTGTTCGGGGGAATCCGATTTTTCGAAAAGATCGATCGCCCTCCGAAAAGCCTCCCGGGACTCTGCATAATCGCCTTTCAACAACCATGTCCTCGCCTTTGCCGTTTCGATACTGCCAACGTCCGCGCCACGACCTTTGGTTTTGAACCAATGCTCCGCCTTTCCGTACAGGAGCATCGCCTCGTCGAAGCAGTATTGCGAATAGTATAAATTTCCCAGGCAACTGTAAATCCGGCCCAGCAATTCGGAATCGCTACTGACCGCCGCATCCGTTTCGGCGGCGATAAACCGTCTTACGGCTTCATCCGTTTCCCCGGCATTGGCTGAGATGCATCCGGCATAGTAATTCGTGTAAGCCCGTTCCTCAGGACTGCCGTGACGCAGATAGTAGTGCAGAGCCGGAGCGAGCACCGAATCGGTTTTCAGATCGATGCCGTTTCCGTCCAGCGCGTGCGAATAAAGCAAAGCATAGCGGGCTTTAGAAGAGTTGCCGCACAACGTCCGGGGATCGATTCGTTCCAACAGAGGTAAAGCACTGTCCGGATAAGACCGGATCTGCCGTTCCACACGTAACAGTTGGTCGTCGATTTCGGGATAAGGCCGGCAACCGGGATGAAAAAACAGCGAGAGAAAGATTACGAAAAGGATAAACACCGACTTTTTCATATTACGAATATAAAACAGCACGGCCGTCCCTTCTTTTATCCTCGTGCTGCCAGCAATCGCTTTGCAGCAAACAAAAGCAGGCCGCATTTCAACAAATACGACTGAACTCGTCAATTCCAGGGATAACTATCGTTTAAGGGCCTTCGAGGATAAGAATAAACAGCGTCAACTTATTTAATATGTCCTACAAAAAACAACTCGAATAATTAGTTTTCATATTGCCCGCAAAGATATACAAAATCTAATTCCGTCAGACTTCCGATCCAAATTATTATCGGGGGTTCACGGATGTTGCAACACAGAGACTTAAAAGCATATTTTTTCGGCACGGGCATAAAAAAACCGATCCTCGCGGATCGGCAGCGCACGGCGGTGCCTGCCGTCACCCGGTTTCATCCTTATCGATGAAGGAATCGACCAGATCCGAATCCGGCGTATCGTCCAGATACTTCCGTTTAAAGATATGCACGCAGAAAATAAACATCGCCAGCAGCAAGGGGCCGAAGATGACCCCCATGAATCCGAAGAGGGATAAGCCGATTATCACCCCGAAAATTGTAACGAGCGGGTGCGTGTCGTCGAGTTTTTTCTGGAACACGATACGCATGACGTTGTCCACCTGCACGATGATCAGCAATCCGTAAAGCATCAGTCCTATGGCCAGTCCCCAATGACCGTCGAACCCCATGTACGCCGCCAGGGGCACCCATACGAGCGCCGTGCCGATAATGGGGATTACGGTTGCGAAAGCCGTCAGCACACCGCAGAAAAGCGGATCCGGCACCTTGAATATCAGATACCCCACGTAAGCCACCCCGCCCTGGGCGACTGCAAGCAACGGAATGATGATGGCATTGGAACGGACGATCTTGTGAATTTCGTGCATGACGTCGCGAGCAACCGGGTGGCTGAAAGGAAGCAGGTCGCGGCAGTAAGCCTCCATCCGGCAGCCTCCGACCAGCATGAAGTAGAGCACAAACAGCAAAACGACGATATTCACCGCAAAATCGAGGATACCGCCCAGTACCTTTTGTCCGAGTTTGGGAATCAAACTCACAAGCGACGTCAGGTTACTCTCCTGCAACATGTTGTATCCGGTCTTTTCATGGATCAGCTCGGCAAGATGGCGAAGGGGCTGCAACAACGATTGCGGATCGAGCGAAATGTCCTGTATCTTATCGACGAACATCCACACGATGAGGCTCAGGGGCACCAAAAAACAGAGAATCGATTCGACCAGCAGCAGAGTCGATGCAAGACTCCGCCGCCAATGGCGGCGTTCGGCCAGATACCACATCTGCCCCCGCAGCAGCACATAGAGTGTCACAGCTCCGAGCAATCCGCCAAGAAAAGGAATGATCTCGATAAAAATCGCCGTACCGAGTCCGAGGATCAGCGCGATCAGCGAAAACCGCCAGTATAGTTCTTTCGAAGTTCGCATACCCCCTACATTCCACAAGGAATGTGCCGTTTGCAACGAACGATAAGCTTCGTCACCGCTCTCAACGAAGCTATTTTCCGGATGAAAAATATCCCTGTATTCTGTTGCGGCTATAAAATATTTGATTTACATTTGCAACATGAAAACTATGGCGAATTTTTTCGGCTTTACGGTCCGCTTTCACCTCCGGCATCAGCGGCATACGACCGCGACCGACCGGCGACACAGCCCTGAAAATGCAGCTTACCGCATCAAAAACGGCATATCGGACGAGGAGTACCTGTACAAGAGTATTCCTCGTAATTTTTTAACCGCCTGTCGATAGAGGCGTAAAGGGGAAAATAATCGGCTTTTAGTGCCTTCCGACCGGAAAACGAAGCATAAAAGAAAGATACAGAACACAACCAAATCCTCTCAATTATCCATTAATTCTAAAGCGTATGAAGAAACTCTTACTTCTTGTCCTCGCGGTCTTTATCGGCTGGAGTGTTTCAGCCCAGGTAACGACCTCCGGAATCAGCGGTACGGTAACCGACGCCAACGGCGCACCGTTAGTCGGCACGACCGTCATCGCAACGCACATCCCGTCGGGCACCCAATACGGGGCTGCTGCCGATGCGAAGGGCAACTACCGCATCTACAATGTCCGTCCGGGCGGCCCGTACACCATCACCTTCTCGATGATCGGCTATCAGACGGTCGAGAAAACCGGTATCGAACTCGCACTGGCCGAAACGAACACCACCGACGCATTTCTGAATGAAGATGCCATCGGCGTGGAAGCCGTCGTGGTATCGGCCGACGGCAAGGGCAGTTCGATGAGCAGCGAGCGTGCCGGCGCCGTCACCAACGTGACGCGCGAAGGCATCGACCTGACACCGGCCGTCAGCCGCAGCATGAACGACATCATGCGTCTCTCGCCGCAATCGAACAGTACGACCAACGGCTTTGCCGTCGGGGGCGGTAATTACCGCCAGTCGTATGTCACGGTCGACGGTGCGGCGTTCAACAACGCTTTCGGTATCGGACAAAATCTTCCGGCCAACGGCTCGCCCATTTCGCTCGATGCGCTCGAACAGATTTCGGTGGCCGTAACCCCGTTCGACGTGCGCCAAAGCGGTTTTACCGGCGGCGCGATCAACGCCGTGACCCGTTCGGGAGATAACGAATTCCGGGGAACGGCCTATACCTTCCTCAAGAACAACAAGCTGCGCGGAGACCGCGTCGGCGACGGCAAGGTGAATGTCGAAGACGCCCATACCTATACGTACGGTGCAAGCCTGGGAGGCGCTATCGTGAAGAACAAGCTCTTCTTTTTCGTCAACGGCGAATACGAAGACGAGATCACGGCCGGCCCCAACGGTGTTCCCAGCAAGGACGGCACGACCTTCGGAGATAACAACGTGAAGCGTCCGACCGTCGAGGATATGGAGACCATGCGCAATTTCCTCAAAAAGACCTACAACTACGATCCGGGGCGCTACATGAACTATTCGATCAAAACGCCGGGTTACAAGATCATGGCCCGCGTCGACTGGAATATCTCGGACAACCACAAACTCAACGTCCGCTTCTCGCGTACCCACACCAAAGATTCCAGCGGCCCTTCGTCCTCCACGTCGCCGCTCTACGCACAGAATATTTATCCGGGTGGTGCAGGTGTCAGCAACGGTCAGGGCCGTCTGACGGACTATGCCATGTATTTCGAGAGCCAGCGTTACTATACCATCCGCGACTTCACGTCGGTGGCGGCGGAACTCAACTCGCGTTTCCTGAACGGACGGCTGAACAACACGCTCCGCTACGCTTACTCCTACCAGCACGAACCGCGCGAGTACGAGGGTGGCCCGTTCCCGACGGTGGACATCCTCAAAGACGGCGCCTGCTACATGTCGTTCGGTCCCGATCCTTTCACGGAGGGGAACCTGCGCGAAGTATCTACCCATGTCATTACCGACGAAATCAGCTACAACGCCGGTATCAACAACCTCACCGCCGGCGTGCAGTTCGAACACAACGACGCGACCAACGGCTTCATGCAGGCCGGTAACGGATACTACGTTTTCTCGTCGATGAACGACTTCATGACCGGCGCCAAGCCTTCGGCATTCGGTATCATGCACTCGAATCAGGCCAACCTCGATCAGTTCCTGGCCAAGATGCAGTACCAGCAGTTCTCGTTCTACCTGCAGGACGAACTCAGCATCCACAAGAACTTCAAACTCACCGCCGGCCTGCGTTTCGAAGTACCGATCTATCCTTCGCTCGAAAACAACTTCAACAAGGCATACGCAGACCTCGACTTCGGAGGCAAGCACTACTCCACCGACCAGGTGCCAGATTCCCGGCTGACCGTTTCGCCGCGTCTGGGCTTCAACTGGGACATCACCGGCGAACGCAAATACATCCTGCGCGGCGGTACGGGTTACTTCGTGGGCCGTCTTCCGTTCGTATGGCTCGTATCGGCGGTCGGTAACTCCAACGTCGGCCAGACTTCCTACTACTACGATTCGGTGGACAAGGTTCCGACAGGCGGCGTTCAGCCCGGGTTCCACACCAACGTGGGCGATCTGCTGCATGAACTCTACCCCAACGGATTCGATCCGACAACGCCTACCGCTCCCTCCTCGCCCACGATCATCGACAAGGATCTGAAGATGCCCGCCGTCTGGAAAACCTCGCTGGCGTTCGACGCAAACCTGCCGGGGAATATCGACTTCACACTGGAAGGCATCTACTCGCGCGACTACAATCCGGCGGTTATTTCCAATATGAATTACAAGCCGTCGAATAACCGACAGGAAATCATCCCCGGCTCGGGCGACGTCCGCGAGGTGGTTATGGACTGGAACGGAGACCCGACCAACTCCAAAAACGGCACCTACAACAGCAAACAGTGTTATTACATCACCAACGGCGATAAAGGAGCCTATTATTACTCGATTACCGCACAGCTGCGCAAGCGTTTCGCATTCGGTCTCAACGTATCGTTCGCCTACACCCACTCGAAAGCCCGCAGCTACGGCGACGGCATCGGCGACCAGGTGACATCGGCCTACAAGACCAACACCTATTCGCAAGGTATGATCAACAGCCACGAACTGGGATACGGAACCTATGTAGCTCCCGACCGCATCCTGCTGACGCTGAATTACCGCAAGGAGTACGGCCGTAATTTCGCCACAAACGTAGGTCTGGTTTACGAAGGTTCGCAGATCGGCTTTGCGGGAGGTTACTCCTACTCGCGCTACTCGTACACGTTCTCGGGCAACGTCGTGGGCGACGGAGGAGCCAACAGCCTGCTGTTCGTACCCAAATCGCGTGAAGACCTCGAAAAGTGGGATTTCATTGACATTGTAGACAAGAAGACCGGCAACGTGACCTATTCGGCAAAAGATCAGAAAGACGATTTCTGGGCTTACATCAATCAGGATGACTACCTGAAGACCCGTAAAGGCAAATACGCCGAACGGGGGGGGGCCGTCATGCCGTGGCACCACCAGGTCGACCTGCACTTCGGCCAGGAGTTCTTCATCAAAACCAAGAGCGGCAAGCGTAACACGCTGGAGATCGGCGTGGACATCGAAAACCTGCCTAACCTGCTCAGCAAAGACTGGGGACTGTACAAGGAGGTGAAGAACCCGTCCCTCATTTCGGTTGTCTCGCATAAGGACGAACCGACAGGCAAAACGATTTTTGACGGTTACGCCTATGCCAAATACAACAAGCAGCGTAATACGACGACCTACCGCGACTATGAAAACCTCTGGTCGACATACCGCGTCATGTTCAGCCTGCGCTACCGGTTCAACTGATCCGCCGTTCGGGTAAATAGAAAGAAGAGCGGTTTGCACCGCTCTTCTTTCTATTTTAGGACCGTGGCTCACTATTCTTGCAGGAGCATGCCACGGAGAAACTCGCACGTGGCCCCGGGATTTCGGTGGTCGAAAAGCTGCGTGCGGATGCCGAAAGTTTCGGCCGCCGCCAGATTCGCCGGACGGTCGTCGATGAACAATGTCTCGGCAGGATCGAGTCCGTAACGTCCGAGCAGAATCTCGTAAATGCGGGGTTCGGGTTTCACGGTATGTTCTTCACAGGAGACTACCTCGCCGTCGAAATGACGGTAGACGGGAAATTGCCGCAGGAAAGCGATAAACTCTTTCGACATGTTCGAAAGCACGTAAAGTTTATATCCCGCCGCTTTCAGCCCGCCGATCAACTGCTCCGTGGGTTGCACGGCCTGCTGCATGTCGATCGACTGCCGCAGGTAGGCTTCGCATTTTTCCGGGGTGCAGCCGTTGCGGCTGCACAAGGCTTGTTTCACCTCTTCGTACGAAAGGGTTCCCCGGTCGTATTCCTCCCAGAATCCGGGCATCCGCTCCGCACGCACAAAGCTGAAAAAGTCGATAAAGTCTGATGTACACGTATAGGTGTCACGGGCGAAAACCACACCGCCCAGGTCGAAAACTATGTTTTTCATGACACAAAGATAACTGAATTCGACGGAATTCCCTGCTTGGTGCGGGATTTGCAGGTGCTGTCGAAACAAATATTCCAATTATGAATCACGGCATCAGTATCCTTTTTCGCGGCATACCGCTCGCTATGGCGGCTTTCTGTTACGCATACGGCGCCTATATTTTCGCCGCCGGGGACGACCCCACGCGGCTCACGGCCGGGCCGATCGTCTTTTTCCTCGGTTCGATTTGCGTAGCACTCTACTGTACGGCAGCCACGATCATCCGCCAAATTATCGGCACCTACACCGTTGCTGCGAAATACATTTTCCCGGCCATCGGCTATGCGTTCGGCATCATCACGATCATTTGCGGCATCTTCATCGTCTCGTCCCACGCCACCGGATCCTTCGTCGCCGGACACGTCGTCTGCGGGCTGGGGCTAATTACATTATGTGTTGCCACGGCAGCCACCTCCTCGACCAAATTCAGCCTCATACCGGTGAATTCGGCAGACAAGAACTTTTCGGTTAATCCCGAAGGATTCTCTGGGGGTTCCGTTTCGCTGCTGATCACAATCTCCGCCCTCGTCGCCGCCATCGCATGGGCATGGGCTTTCATCCTCTTCGGAACGGGTACCACACCATCGCACACGGTTGCCGGCAGCGTCATGCTGGGTATCGCCTGCGTCTGTACATCGCTTATCGCCCTGGTGGCTTCCATCGCCCGTCAGGTGCGCGGCACCTACTCCATGCACGAGAAAGGCAAGTGGATGGCACTGGTACTGGTGATGGGCTGCGTGGCGTTTATCTTCGGTCTGATCATGCTCTTCGCGCACTGGGGAGAGACCACCGACTTCGTAGGATTCGTACTGTTCGGTCTGGCACTGATTTGCTGGAGCATTTCGAGCAAGGTAATTCTGCTCGCCAAAATCTGGCACGCGGAATACGCTCTTGCCAACCGCATTCCGATCATTCCGGTCGTTACGGCGCTGATTTGTCTGTTCATGGCCGCCTTCCTTTTCGAAGAGGCCCTGTTTAAAGCCAAATTCTTCGTTCCTTCGCGTGTGCTGATGGGCTTCGGCGCCATTTGCTTCACGCTCTTCTCGATCGTATCGATCCTCGAAAGCGGCGCTTCGAAGAAATAATACCCTGCCGTACAATACGAATAGCCGTCCGGATGGACGGCTATTCCTTTTTTCAAACGCCCCTGCGACAAGCTCGGAGAGTTGCCGGGTGTGCTGCAAAATCAGAATAGGTGATAGGCGACGGTCAACCCCGCCATCACGATGGAAACCATCGACATTAGCTTGATAAGGATATTGAGCGAAGGGCCGGACGTGTCCTTGAACGGGTCGCCGACAGTGTCGCCCACGATGGTCGCCTTATGGCAGTCGGAACCTTTTCCGCCGAAATTCCCCTCCTCGACCAGCTTTTTGGCATTGTCCCAGGCACCGCCGGCATTGGCCATGAAGACCGCCAGTACGAAGCCCGAACTGAGGCCCCCGACCAGCAGCCCCATCACACCGGCCACACCGAAGATCAGGCCGACAGCCACCGGCACGACAATCGCCAGCAGACTGGGGAAGAGCATCTCGCGCTGGGCGCCCCGGGTCGAAATCTCGACGCAGCGGGCATAGTCGGGGGTTCCCTCGCCGGTCAGGATACCCTTGATCTCGCGGAACTGACGGCGCACTTCGTTCACCATGCTCTGCGCCGCACGACCCACAGCGTTCATCGTCAGTCCGCAAAACAGGAACGACATCATCGCCCCGATAAACATCCCGATCAGCACCGTGGGGTTCATCAGTGTAATGTGGTAATAATCCATGAAATCGGCGATCGACGCCTGTTCGACAAGCCGCGTCGCACCGTCCGAAAGGGTGAGCGTCGTCTGCCCGTTATGCAGCAGGCCGATCTTGATCTCTTCGACATACGAAGCCAGCAGCGCCAGTGCGGTCAATGCCGCCGAGCCGATAGCAAATCCCTTGCCCGTAGCGGCGGTCGTGTTGCCCAGGGCATCGAGCGCATCGGTGCGTTTGCGCACTTCGGCGCCCAAGCCGCTCATTTCGGCATTACCGCCCGCATTGTCGGCAATGGGTCCGTAGGCATCGGTCGCCAACGTGATGCCAAGCGTCGAGAGCATTCCCACGGCTGCAATACCGATACCGTAGAGTCCCATCGACATGTTATGCGTCGTCAGCAGGTTCGCCATGTCGAAATCGATGGCGCACAGGTAGGCAATAATGATTGCCGCACCGATCGTGATGACCGGGATGGCGGTGGAAATCATGCCCGAACCCACACCGGCGATTATCACCGTCGCAGGGCCTGTTTCCGCACTCCGGGCAATTTTCTTCGTCGGGCCGTACGAATGGGAGGTATAATATTCGGTCGCCTGTCCGATAATGATGCCGGCAATGAGTCCCGTGATGACCGAGAAGGAGAGACCCAGCCAGTTCTGAATCTCCAGCAGGTAGAGAATCCCGAAGGTCGAAACCGCAATCAGCAGCGAACTGAAGTTGACCCCAACGCCCAGCGAACGCAGCAATTGACGCATCGACGCCCCCTCTTTCGTACGCACGAGGAAGATGCCGATGATCGAAAGCACGATTCCGATCGCGGCGATCAGCATCGGCGCCATCACCGCTTTGGTTTGCATGGCCGTATCGCCCGTCACGGCAAAAGCCGCAGCACCGAGTGCCGCCGTGGCGAGAATCGACCCGCAGTAGCTTTCATAGAGGTCGGCCCCCATGCCGGCCACATCGCCCACGTTGTCTCCCACGTTGTCGGCGATCGTCGCCGGGTTGCGCGGGTCGTCCTCCGGAATCCCGGCTTCGACCTTACCCACCAGGTCGGCGCCCACGTCGGCGGCTTTGGTGTAGATACCGCCGCCCACGCGCGCAAACAACGCTTGAGTCGATGCACCCATGCCGAAGGTCAGCATCGTCGTGGTGATGACCACAAGCTTTTGCGGCCCGACGGCATCCACGAAAAACTGCAATACGACATACCAGAACGAAATATCGAGCAGGCCCAGGCCCACAACGACCAGTCCCATCACCGCACCGCTGCGAAATGCAACCGTCAATCCCTTGTCCAGCGACTGCCGTGCCGCATTAGCCGTGCGGGCCGATGCATAGGTGGCGGTCTTCATACCGAAATAACCGGCCAGGCCCGAAAAGAAACCGCCCGTCAGGAAAGCGAACGGTACCCAGGGGTTCTGCACCCCGGCACCGTAAGCCAGCCACGCAAAGAAAAGTGCCAGAATGATGAAAACGACACTTACGACCTTATACTGCTGACGCAGGTAGGCCATTGCACCTTTTCGCACATGCGCAGCGATCTCGCGCATGCGCGGCGTACCTTCATCGGTGCGTTTCATCCATCGGTAGAAAAACCAGGCTACCACCAGAGCAACGACCGATGCCGCAGGTACGATCCAAAAAATCTGAGGAATGTTCATTTCAAATCGTAATGTTTATTGGTTGTGATTTAGAATTATTCGAAACAAAAATATATAAAATTCGAAATTGATATTCCAAGTTAAGCAAAAAAATCGAGATAACCGTGGATTTTGTAATTTCACACTCAACAAATTACAGGCTGCCCCTCCCGAAAGACCGGACAACAGCCCATGCAAAAGGCCCCGCCGAAGCGAAGCCTTTTCTTTCCGGTCGTATCCGTACGCTATTTTTTGCGGCAGCGTATGTCCATGCTTTCGCCGTCGATCTTCATGCGCATTTCCGCCTCCGTATCCGACAGGCTGATAACCGTGTAGCGGGCAAACTCCGTACCGCCGACATGAGCAGGTTTCGTCATAACGCAGGCTGCCCCGGATGGGACATAGTTTCCTATTTCCCATTCGAGGCAGACAAGGCAGGGCGAAAGATGCCCTATAAAATCGAAAAATCAGGAGCCGAAGTTACGTCGCATCCCTCGCCTCCGCTCGGGATAACCGCGCTCCGTGACTTCGCGGACGCTCGGTTGTAAACCGCAAAATCCCAATGGGATAACAATAAAAGAAAGAAGACAGATATTCAAATAAATTTGACCTCTGTCTTCCTCCTTTTATTCGCCTGCGGCGCTATGCGGTTTACAACTCTCGCTATGAGCCGAAGTTGTCGTAGAGTATGTTCTCCTGCGGCACGCCCAGATTGTCGAGCATTTTGACCACCGAGGCGATCATCATCGGAGGCCCGCACATCAGGTAAAGACAGCCTTCCGGATCCTCATGGTTCTTCAGGTAGTTTTCATAGAGCACGTTATGCACGAAACCCACCTTATAGGGAACACCTGCCGCATCGGCTTCGGGATCGGGACGGTCGAGCGCCAGGTTGAACTTGAAGTTGGGGAAATCCTTCTCGATGGCGTGGAACTCGTCGAGGTAGGGCGCCTCCTTCAGCGCACGGGCACCGTACCAGAACGACACGGGGCGCTTCGTTTTCTCGGTCTTGAAAAGGTGCATGATATGGCTGCGCATCGGAGCCATGCCCGCCCCGCCGCCGATGAAGATCAGCTCCTGCGTGTCGGGCAGGTTGTCGGGCAGGAAGAACTCGCCGTAAGGGCCGGAAATCGTCACCTTGTCACCCGGCTTGCGCGAGAAGATGTACGACGAGCAGATGCCCGGATTCACCTTCATGAAGCCGCCCGTAGCTTTGTCGAACGGCGGCGTGGCGATACGGATGTTGAGCATGATGATGTTGCCCTCAGCCGGGTGGTTTGCCATCGAATAGGCACGGAACGTCGGCTCGGGATTGGTGGTCACCAGATCCCACATCTTGAACTTGTCCCAGTCGGCACAATACTGTTCGTCGATCTTCATGTCGGTGAACTTGATCGCCTCGTACTTCGGGATGTCGATCTGGATATAGCCGCCGCTGCGGAATTTCAGGTTCTCGCCTGCGGGCAGTTTCACGACGAACTCTTTGAGGAAGGTCGAGATATTGCGGTTCGAGACCACTTCGCAATCCCATTTCTTCACGCCCAGCACGGCTTCGGGAACTTTGATCTTCATGTCTTCCTTCACCTTGACCTGGCACCCCAGACGCCAATGCTCTTTGGCCATCTTGCGGGTGATGAAGCCGGTTTCGGTGGGCAGGATGTCCCCGCCGCCCTCCAGCACCTGACATTTGCACATGCCGCACGAACCGCCGCCGCCGCAGGCAGAAGGCAGAAACACCTTGTTGTTGGCCAGCGTGGAGAGCAGCGTCGAGCCGCTTTCGGTTTTGAGCACCTTCTCGCCGCCGTTGATGTCGATCGTCACTTCGCCCGAAGAGGTCAGCTTCGCCTTGGCAAAGAGCAGCAGCCCCACCAAAACCAGCGTCACAACCAGGAAGGCGACGATCGCAACTATAATTGTCAATTCCATTTTCGTTGTCCGATTTTAAGTTAAAACTGAATGCCCGAGAATATCATAAAGGCGATACCCATCAGACCGGTGATGATGAAGGCGATACCCGGGCCTTTCAGCGCTGCGGGAATGTGCGAATAGGTCGTCTTCTCACGAATGGCGGCCATCATCACGATCGCCAGCCACCAGCCGATACCCGACCCGAGGCCGTAGACGATCGACTGCCAGCAGGAATTCAGTTCACCGCCTTCGACCATCTGCTGCATGAACAGCGAACCGCCCATGATGGCACAGTTCACGGCGATCAGCGGCAGGAAGATACCCAACTGGTTGTAGAGCGTGGGCGAAAACTTCTCGACAACCATCTCCACCAACTGCACGAACGCAGCGATCACGGCGATGAAGACGATGAACGACAGGAAGCTCAGATCGACGCCTTCGATCAGCGCGTCGGGTTTCAGCACATACTCGTTAAGCAGGTAGTTCAGCGGCACGGTCATCACCATCACGAACGTAACGGCGGCGCCGAGGCCGAGCGCGGTTTTGACGCTCTTCGACACGGCGATGTAGGAACACATGCCGAAGAAGAAGGCGAAAACCATGTTGTCGATGAAGATCGACCGGATAAAGATATTCAATGATTCCATACGCTAACCTCCTATTT
Organism: Alistipes sp.; assembly: GCA_048465795.1. Taxonomy (GTDB): domain Bacteria; phylum Bacteroidota; class Bacteroidia; order Bacteroidales; family Rikenellaceae; genus Alistipes. The sequence goes on along the minus strand of DBFWKV010000045.1, from coordinate 29,481 downwards.
TTCCTGTAAATCCTTGTTACGCGAGCGGTGCACCCAGATGATGCAGCCCACGATGATGAGCGCCATCGGCGGGAAGAGCATCAGACCGCAGTTCGAGTAGAAACCGCCTTCGGCCATATACCAGCTCTCAGGAACGATTCGCAGCCCGAAAAGGGTGCCCGAACCGAACAACTCGCGGAAGAAAGCCACGATCACCAGGATCAGGCCGTAGCCCAAGCCATTGCCGATACCGTCGAGAAACGACGCCCAGGGTTTGTTACCCAGCGCGAAGGCCTCGACACGCCCCATGACGATACAGTTGGTGATAATCAGGCCGACATACACGGACAACTGCTTCGACACTTCATAGACATAGGCCTTCAGCACCTGATCGACCAGAATTACCAGCGCGGCGATAACCACCAGCTGTACGATGATGCGGATGCGCGAGGGCACGCCGTTGCGCAGCAGCGACATCACCAGGTTCGAGAAACCGGTCACGACCGTTACGGAGAGCGCCATCACGATCGCGGGTTTGAGCTGCACCGTGACCGCGAGAGCCGAGCAGATACCGAGGATCTGCACGATGACGGGATTGTTCGCAGAGAACGGACCCGTCAGGAATTTTAGGTTCTTAGCCGAAAACAAAGGCTCTTTTTCGTTCTTACTCATTGTTTTCTACATTTTCAGTGTTTGACTCCTGTCCCGTCCGGGGCTGCTCGGCACCCGGGGCCGCTCCATGTACACCGGCGGCAGCGGCGGGCGCCGTCACCTCTCCCGAAGCAGGCTCCACGGGCGGTTCGAGGGAATCGACCGGCTTGACCGCCGTCATTCCGCGACGGGCTTCGAGCAGCGGCAGGTAATGACCGATGCTGTTGTAGAGCATCGCGGTCACGCCGTCCGACGTCTTCGTTCCGCCCGAAATGGCATCCACCTCGTGTGCGATACCGGCTTGCGTGGCACCGCCCTTACGAAGTTTCACCGAGACGAACTCGTTGCCGTCGAAAATCTGCTTGCCGATGAATTTGGACTGGTATTTCGCCGTGGCGATCTCGGCTCCCAGACCCGGCGTCTCGCCCTTATGGTCCATGATGATCCCTGCCACGGTGTTCATATCCTTGTCGAGCGCCACATAGCCCCACACGGGACCCCACAAGCCCGTACCGATCACAGGAATGACCACACGGCCGTCCTGCGCCTCGAAGACGGGGAACTTGCCGCTCTCATAGGCCCCCTTGAGGTCGTTGAGCAGTTCGAAGACATCCTCGCCCTCGATCACGTTGCCTTCGGCATCCAGCACATAGGCCTTGATGAAGTCATCGTAGGCGATCCGGTTCTGCGCAATGTAATCCGCAGTCTCGATCTGCTCGGCGGCGGCTTCCGCCGCGAAAAGCGACTGCAGGATCGCCTGCTTCTTCTCGTTGAGCATGTTGGCGTTCTGGCGCGCCTGCAGCGACAAAGCCGCCACGGCCAGCAATGCCGCCACGATAACGACCATTACCGTCGAATACATTATAATGTAAGCGTTGCCGTTCTTATCGCTGAACAGCCCTTTCTTTTCCTGCTTCAACTCAGTGAACTCCGATGCGGGAGCACCGCAGACGGGGCAGGTCGCGGGTGCGGCCTCTCCTTCGTGGATGTAGCCGCAGACGTTGCATCTGAATTTTTTCGTTGCCATATCTATCCCCTTATTTAGCAAGTTTAACACGTTTCTTTCTGCGCGACACGTTCGCCTCGACCACGTAGTAGTCCACCAGCGGCGCCAGCGCGTTCATGAAGAGGATCGACAGCATCATACCCTCCGGATAGGCGGGATTCACCACGCGGATCAGAATCGCCAGAGCACCCGTCAGGAACCCCACGATGTACTTACCCTTGCCGGTCTGCGCCGAAGTGACCGGATCGGTAGCCATAAAGACCGCGCCGAACGCGAAACCGCCCACGATCAGGTGCCACCACGCGGGATAGGTCGTCACACCGAGTGCCTGGAACAGATAGCCCATCGCCAGTCCTCCGACAAATACCGAAACCATCGAACGCCACGAAGCCACGCCCGTGAAGAGCAGGATCGCCGCACCGATCAGGATCGCGACCGTCGACGTTTCGCCGATCGAACCGGGAATAAAGCCCAGGAAGGCATCCATCGCCGTATAACCCAGCGAGCCGTCCGTAGCGAGGTGCTCCAGCGCCGTGGCACCCGAGAAGCCGTCCACGACACCCTCACCCGAGGTGAGATCCGCGATCCAGACCGTCGCACCCGAAATCGAGGGCGTGTAGGCGAAGAATGCGAAGGCGCGGGCCAGCAGCGCAGGGTTGAAGACATTCATACCCGTACCGCCGAAAACCTCCTTGCCGAAAATCACGGCAAAGGCGGTCGAAACGGCCACCATCCAGAGCGGAATGTCCACCGGCATGATCATCGGAATCAGCAGACCCGAAACGAGGAACCCCTCGTTCACCTCGTGACCGCGTGCCTGTGCGAATGCGAACTCGATACCCAGGCCGACCGCGTAGGAAACGACGATCAGCGGCAGTACCCGCAGGAAGCCGAACCAGAGCGATGCCCAAAATTCAGGCTGCACGCCATGCGAGAGGTAGTATTGATAGCCCGTGTTGTAGAAACCGAAGAAAAGCGCGGGCAGCAATGCCACGACGACGACGATCATCGTGCGTTTCATGTCGTTGGCATCGCGGATGTGCGCCCCTTTGGTCGTGACCGTATCGGGCACGAAAAGGAAGGTCTCGAACGCGTCGAACGTCGATTCCAGAAAGCCCAGCTTGCCGCCTTTGGAGAAGGTGGGCTTGATATTGTCCATAAATTTACGCAATCCCATCGTTAAGCCTCCTTAATCATTAAGTTAATACCGTCGCGGATGATCTGCTGAATTTCGATCTTCGAGGGATCGACGAACTCACAGAGCGCAAAGTCCTCTTCCACAACTTCATAGATTCCCAGGTTCTCCATCTTTTCGATATCCCCGGCCAGGCAGGCCTTCAACAGGTACATCGGGTAGATGTCCATCGGCAGGTACTGCTCGTAGAGACCCGTCACCACGAAGGGACGTTCGCCGCCGTGAAGGTTGGTATCAAGATTATAAGCCTTGCGGGGGAACAGCCACGAGAAATAGGAACGCGACACGGAGAACTTGTCGAAACGGGGCATCGCCCAGCCCAACAACTCGTATTTGTCGCCTTCCGGAATCACAGTTATCTGATTCGCATAGAATGAGATAAAGCCGTCGCCTGCAGTTTTGGTTCCGGTCAGCACATTGCCCGAAATGATGCGCACGGAGTCGCCCTCCTTCTGAGGCTTGATGTTTCCCCGAAGGATCGAAGCCACCGGAGCACCGCTCACAATGCGGCAGTAAGCGGGTTTCTCCACCTCGGAGCCTGCCACGGCGATGATCTTGGTCATATCGACCCGTCCTTCGTTGAACAGCCGGCCGACGATCGCCAGATCCTGGATGTTGATCGTCCAAACCACTTCGTCCTTGTTCACAGGATCGATGTGATGGATCTGAACCCCCACATTACCCACCGGATGTTTGCCGGCAAAAGTGTGAAGCTCAACACCCTTGAGTGCCGTCATCTCCCCCTCGGCTTTGGCACGCACGGAAAGGTGTACTTTGCCTGCGGTGAGTTTGCGCAGCACCTGGATGCCTTTCTGCAGGTCTTTCTGACGCTCGCGCAGCACGAAATTGTAATCGGGAGCCAGCGGCGCCGAATCGAACGCGGAAACGAAGATCGCCTTCGGAGTGTCGGCCGGGTCGGCAATGACGCCGTAAGGACGCTGTACGAACATGGGCCACAGGCCCGAACGCAGCAGCAGTTCCACCACCACTTCACGCGAAGCCTTCGAAAGATCGGGGACGTCGAACTCCTCGTAGTGCTGGTCGGCCGAAGCCTTCACCGTCACGTTGAGAACCTTGCGCTTCTCTCCCCGGTTGACGGCGGCAACGGTACCGCTGACGGGAGAGGTGAACAGTACGCGTTCGTTGTACTTGTTGAAGAACAACGGCGTACCCGCTTTCACCTCATCACCCACCTTAACCAGCAACTTGGGAGTCACCCCCTCGAAATCGAGCGGCGACACGGCATACTCCGCAGCCGCCGGCACCGATGTCAGCGTCTGGAGAGCCTTGCCCTGAAGATTGATGTCGAGACCCTTGCGTAGTGTAATGATTTTCGACATTGATTAAAGATTTTGATTGTTATTTTAAGTTTTTACGGGTTATTCACAAACCGGGTTGTTAGTGTGCTAACAGTTTAAATTGCGTGCGAAAATACGAATTTTTTTCCGAATAACACCAATGCGGCAGGATTATTTCTAAATTAACTTAAAAATTTATACTTTTGCATACGTGACGGCTCAATTTGTTAATATTCACACGCATCGCCCCACCGGACAAGGCATCGAACTGCGCACGGCGGGCATCCATCCGTGGCACGCTGACACAGAAGCGGTTTCATCGCTGCTGCCTCTTGCCGGGGATGTACAGGCAATCGGAGAAACGGGACTGGACTACTTTCGCGGAGCACCCCGCGACAAACAGTTGGAAGCATTTCGCGCCCAGCTCGTCCTGGCCGAAAAGGCAGGGCTACCGGTGGTTCTCCACTGCGTGAAAGCCTTCGAACCTGTGATGGAAGAGTTGGCACTACACAAGCTGCGGGCCGTAATTTTTCACGGGTTCATCGGATCGCCCGAACAGGCGGAACGCGCTGTGAAACAGGGATACTATCTCTCATTCGGCGAACGCAGTTTTCTCTCCCCGAAAACCGTGAAGGCCTTTTGTGACACGCCGCTCGACCGGATTTTTCTGGAAACCGACGATACGGACATAACCATCGAGCGCATCTACGCCCGGGCCACAGTTATCCGTAGCCTGAGCATGGAGGCTCTCAAAAAGACGATTCAGCAAAACTATGAACGAATATTCAAAAATTGAAAAGTGAAAAGTAAAAGTGTTTTTCTTCAACCGGCATTCTGTTTTCGATCATCGAGACCAGTCGATGCCAAATAACTTTCAATTTACCGTTTTCACTTTTCAACTTTTCCATTTTCCACTTTCAACTAATCTTTATGACAGACAACTGGCTGGAACGCACCGAACTGTTGCTCGGCAGCGAGAAACTCGACCTGCTGAAACAAGCGCACGTACTGGTCGTGGGATTAGGCGGCGTGGGAGCCTATGCCGCCGAAATGATCGCGCGGGCGGGCGTGGGACGAATGACCATCGCCGACGCGGATGTCGTGGCTCCGTCGAACATCAACCGGCAACTGGTGGCGCTCCATTCGACCGTGGGACGGCAGAAAGCGGAGGTGCTGGCCGGACGTTTGCGCGACATCAACCCCGCGATCGAACTGACGGTGGTCAATAAATACATAAAGGACGAGGAGACATACACGCTGCTGGACGCGGCCCGGTACGACTGGGTGGTAGACGCCATCGACACCCTCTCGCCCAAACTGGCCCTGATCAAGGGGGCGCTCGACCGGGGGCTGCCCGTCGTGAGTTCGATGGGTGCCGGGGCGAAAACAGACCCCACGAAACTGGAAATCGCCGACATCGGTAAAACTCACCATTGCCCGTTGGCCCACATGCTGCGCAAACGGCTGCATAAGATCGGCGTGCACAGCGGCTTTCGGGCTGTCTTCTCCCCTGAACCGATGCGCGAAGGAGCCATGATCCTCTGCGAGGAGCAGAACAAGAAGTCGAACGTCGGTACGATTTCCTACATTCCGGCCCTGTTCGGCATAGGTTGTGCGTCGGTCGTGATTCGGGGTTTGATCGGGGAAATGGAGTAACCCGCAAAAGAGGCAGTCCCCCAAGGTAGAAAAGAGAACACGCGATTTGAATCTCGAACGGTTCGTACCGACGATGGATGCCGTCGATGCCGAAGGCATTGCACAGTACATCGCTGAGGCAGACCTGTTCGGATACGAACGCTAAACAATAAAGTTATGAAAATTGTATTTCTGGACGAATATTCGCTGGGTGGCGCCGATCTCGATCCGATTCGGGCGCTGGGCGACTACACGGGTTACGCCAACACGTACCGCGACGAGATCGTCGAACATTGTGCCGACGCGGAAGTGGCCATCACCAACAAGGTGCCCTTCAAGCGCGAAACCATGCAGGCCCTGCCGCATCTGAAACTGATCTGTATCGCCGCGACGGGCATGAATCACGTGGATCTCGATGCGGCCGCAGAGTTGGGCATCGCGGTAAAAAATGCCGTAGGGTATTCGACCCATGCGGTCACCGAAACAACCATCGGAGCCGCCATCGCGCTGCGCCGGCAAATCGTGTACTACGACCGGTATGTAAAGACAGCATACGCCGGTTCACCCCTGCAATATCATTTCGGGCGCAAGACCCACGAGCTTTACGGATCGGCATGGGGCATCGTCGGGCTGGGACACATCGGACATGAAGTGGCGAAGATTGCCACGGCGCTCGGGTGCGAAGTGCGCTATGCCTCGACTTCGGGCACCGAACGCGAGGAACCGTATGAACGGATGGATCTCGATGCGCTGCTCGCCTGGGCGGACACGGTCTCGGTACACGCTCCGCTGACGGACAAGACCCGCAACCTGATCGACGCCCCGCAACTGGCCCTGATGAAACCTTCGGCCATCGTCATCAATGTGGCTCGAGGCGGCATCGTCAACGAAGCGGCACTGGCTGCGGCGCTCGACAACGATGCCCTTGCAGGTGCGGCGCTCGACGTCTTCACGCGCGAACCCATCACGGCGGACAATCCGCTGCTGCACGTGAAGGATCCCGACAAACTGCTGCTCTCGCCCCACAACGCCTGGTCTCCGGCCGAAGCGGTGAAGGTGCTTGTAGAGCGCATTGCTGAAAACATCGTAAATTACCTTCGGAATGGAGATTGATTTCCGGCTGGCGCAAGCGGACACTCCGGACGCAGGCCTACGCCGGCAGAAGGTGTTTGCCTGGCTCGACAGCCACGGTATCCGCTACACCTGGTACGAACACCCCGAAGCTCCGACCATCGAAATAGCCCGGCAATACTGGCGCGACGACGGTTCGAAGCACTGCAAGAACCTCTTTTTCCGCAACCACAAGGGCAACCGCCATTACCTCGTGTCGTTCGACTCGGAACAGACGCTGGCGATCCACGACCTGGAGCACCGGCTCCGGCAGGGCAAGCTCTCGTTCGCCTCGCCGGAGCGCATGGAGCGCTGGCTCGGCCTGCGCCCGGGTTCGGTGTCGCCCTTCGGACTGGTGAACGACCCGGAGCACCATGTCCATCTGTTCCTCGACGCCAACCTGCGCAGCTACCCCGCCCTCTCGTTCCACCCCAACGACAACCGCGCGACGGTGGTTATCGCGCAGGAAGAATTTCTGAAATACCTCGATGCCGTCGGCAACACATACGAATTTATCGATTTATACTGATCCGCAGCAATACCTGCAAACAACCTTCCCGCACGCATTGCCGGACGGAGAGAATTTTCTATCTTTACCGCAATAAATAGTACACTACCCCAACATCACCACAATGACCCGACCTCACTACCACCGGCTTTTCAACCGGATTTACCTCGGCTCGCTGGCCTTGATGATCCTCTTCTGCGGCTGGCTGGAATACGCATCCTGCCGCATGTTCCCCGAAAAGGGGAACCCGCTCTTCATCCTGAAGGAGACGCAGTTGTTTGCCACAAACAGAGGGTTCCTGCTATTGGTACTGCCCGCCCTGACGACGTGGGTGATAGCCGGACTGGTGTGGCTGACCCGCAAGACTGAGCCGCTGACAGACGAGGAGCGGCAGAAGAGTTTCTTCGGACGCCTCGCCGCAGGGCAGCTTTTCCTGCCCCTCTCGTGGCTGCTGATCCTCCCGCTGGCCCTGATGATCCTCCAAGCGGAACTCTACACGCAGGTCTGGATTCTCTATCTCTTCATCGGCGCACACCTGCTCGTTACGTGGCTGATGGTGCTTTTCCTGCAGCGGATCACCCGCATCCGCACAACTGCATGGACGGTCGCATGCGTCGTACTTTTCCTCCTGTCGGCAATTGCCTACGGTTTTCTGTCCACAGCCGGACTCTACGTCTGCTCGGAATCGCCCGTACTCTCCGACCGCACGGCAATGGATATGGAAACGGAAGAACCAGGCCTGTACGATGATTTCGAGAAGTCCTTAGCCGAAGCGCCGCAGGAACTGGCCGGCGAAATGACGCAGAAGCTGCTGGAAGTTTATGACTTTTACGACGGCGATCCCGACCAGCTGATCGAAACGGCAGGTCCCCTGCTGTGTTACGATCCCGACCGCCGCTATATTCGCATGAATCTCAGCAGCCGGGAACTAAGCCCGGAAGAGGCCGAACGACAGTCGCAGGCCCGGCAAGCCAACTTCGAACGAAAGCAATCGCTCAGCCGGTTTTTCAACTGGCTGTTCGACCAGGTAAGTTTCGACAACGAATTCGCCATGTACGACCAGCTCAGCCACCTGCTGCTCCTGCAGGACGGGAGGTACGATTACGGACGCTTCGCAAAACAGGTCGACATGCTCGACTGGGCCTACCGCGATCTTCTGCGGCAGGGTGAGGAAAAATACGGGGAGTATGAAGATGCTGCATTCGACATCTTCAGCGAAATATACGAGTACGCCTCCCATACGCAACTGATCTGGGAGAATTACGAAGGTTTCATCTCCAACCCTTACGTCCGGTACACGGTCGAACAGATACCGGCGGACGAGACGACGCTGGTCTGGGCTTACACATTCTGGGGGCGCAGATTCAACGACGGACGGCTCAGCGCCTGCCGGCGGATGCTCGACAAAGTGCTCGAAGTACACCCCAACACGCTCTTCCCTGCGGATATGATGGAACGGCAGGCCGCATCGATGCGTAACGCCGAAGCCCGCGTCGGCGACTTTATGAAGTGGTACAAGGCCAACTACTGGGCCTTCCGGGAACTCCCAGTCGCGCAATACGACGATGCAGGGGTACTCCTGAAACTCGATTCCGCCGCATACGGACGATACGTGCACGCACTGCGACAGAGCGGATTTCTGGCGCCGCAGCTGCTCGAAAGCCTCGAATCCGTTTCCGTACAGGCCACAGACAGCATCCGGCGGGACAGCGTGGCCATACGACCGGGCGAATGGCTGCGCACGGATCCCCTGATCGAGAACTACGCCGAGATCGCGTCGGGAATCGACAGCATTACATGCCGGACGGAACGCATGCTGGAGCCGGAACGGAAAATGTGTGTCGCCACATCGATCGAGGGTTTGCAGGTCTGCGTCGAAAATATCGACGGCTTGTGGCTCATCAGCAAAATTTCCACAAAACCCGAATGAAGGTATGCGTCCGTCCCGTGCAGGCGCTATGGGCGAATTTCACACAGCCCGGACGTTCGGGTCATTGTCCGTACGGATCGGCGAATTCAAGGAGATAAGTACAGGGAAGGAACTTCCAGCACCGATCTTCCGGAGGATTCTCCCCGCCCCTCTTACCAACAAAAAAACCGCTCTTTACGGAGCGGTTCTTTGTTTTCCCGTTTCTGTTATTCGAGTTCCACCAGCGGCTTGCCGGTCATTTCGGCAGGCTGCTCCAATCCCATCAGTTTCAGCACCGTGGGGGCCACGTCGGCCAGAATACCGTCATGCACGGCCTTCACGCGGTCGGAAACCACCACGATGGGCACCGGATTGAGCGAATGCGCCGTGTTGGGCGTACCGTCGGGGTTGACGGCATTGTCCGCATTGCCGTGGTCGGCGATCTGCACCACCTCGTACCCGTTGCGCCTGGCCGCCTCGACCACCTTCTCCACACACGTATCGACCGCCTTCACAGCCGTTTCGATCGCTTCGTAGACACCCGTGTGGCCAACCATGTCGCCGTTGGCGAAATTCAGGCAGATGAAGTCGAACTGCCGCGTATCGAGCGCCGCGACCAGTTTGTCGGCCACCTCGGGCGCCGACATCTCGGGCTGCAGGTCGTAGGTCGCCACCTTCGGCGACGCGACCAGGATACGCTCCTCTCCGTCGAACTTCTCCTCTCGGCCGCCGTTCAGGAAGAACGTCACGTGGGCATATTTCTCGGTCTCGACGATGCGCAGTTGTCTGAGGCCTTTCGACGAGACGTATTCGCCGATCGTGTTGGGCACATTGTCCTTGTCGAAGAGGATATGCAGCCCCTTGAATTTCGCGTCGTAGGGGGTCATGCAGCAGTAGTAGAGCGGCAGCGTATGCATCCCCTCCGAAGGCATGTCCTCCTGCGTCAACACGATCGTCAGCTCCTTTGCGCGGTCGTTGCGGTAGTTGAAGAAGATCACCATGTCGTCGGGCCGGATCATCCCGACCGGGCGGCCCAGTTCGTCGATCCGCACGAAAGGTTTGATAAACTCGTCCGTCACCCCTTCGTCATAGGATTTCTGCACGGCTTCGACCATGTCCGACGATCGTTCGCCGCAGCCGTTCACCAGCGCGTCGTATGCGATTTTCACACGCTCCCAGCGTTTGTCGCGATCCATTGCGTAATAACGGCCGATAACCGTAGCGATCTTGCCCGTCGTTTTTTTCAGGTGCTCCTCCAGTTGTGCGATAAATCCCTTGCCGCTGTGCGGGTCGGTGTCGCGGCCGTCCATGAAGCAGTGCACGAAGGTGTTTTCGATCTCGTACGCCGCCGCGATGTCGCACAGTTTGAACAGGTGGTCCAGCGACGAATGCACGCCACCGTCCGACGTAAGACCCATGAAGTGCACGTTCACCCCCTTCTTCTTCGCATATTCGAACGCCGCCCTCACCTCGGGATTTTCCAGGATCGAGTTGTCCCGGCAGGCGCGGTTGATCTTCACCAAGTCCTGATAGACGACGCGTCCGGCGCCGATATTGAGGTGTCCTACCTCCGAATTACCCATCTGACCGTCGGGCAGGCCGACGTTTTCCCCGTCGGTGCGCAACTGCGCATGGGGGTATTTTTCGGTCATGGCCGAAATGTAGGCGGGGTGTACGGTCGAAATAACATCCGCCTTGTCGTGACGGCCGTTGCCCCAGCCGTCGAGGATCATCAAAAGAACTTTATTGCTCATGGTTCGCTCGATTTTGAATTATGAATTTTGAATTATGAATTGAGTTGATCCTTAATCAACTCCACCGCCTCGTCGATCGCGGCCTGCAGCCCGTCGGGGTTCTTACCGCCGGCTGTGGCGAAGAACGCCTGACCGCCGCCGCCGCCCTGCATCAGTTTGGCGGCTTCACGGATCACCGCTCCGGCGTTCACGCCCTGCGCCGTGATCTCGTCGCCCAGCATGATCGTCAGCGAAGGCTTGCCGCCGTAGACGGAACCCTGCACGAAGACCAGGCGCGGCGAACGGGCGCGCAGGTTATAGGCCAAATCCTTGATAAATTCGGGCGTACGGTCGCTCTGCGTGGCGATCAACTGCATTCCTCCGCGTTCGGGCGTCGATTCGATGATCTTCGCGGCCCACTGCGCCACCTGCTCGCGGCGCATCGTCTCGACCTCTTTGGAGAGGGCCTCGTTGCTCTCCATCATCTTTCGGATGGCCGGCAGCACCTGCGGATTATTGAGGTAATCGCCGATGTTGCGCATCGTCTCCTCGGCGGCATAAACGACCTTTTCGGCCTGCTCGCCCGTCACGGCCTCGATACGCCGCACACCGGCCGAGATGGCGCTCTCGTTCAGTATCTTGAAAAAGCCGATGTTGCCCGTGGCGCTGGTGTGCGTACCGCCGCACAACTCCACCGACGACCCGAAACGCACCATGCGCACCCGGTCGCCGTATTTCTCTCCGAAGAGCATCATGGCGCCTGCGGCCGCAGCCTCCTCTTTGGTGGCATTGCGGTTCTCCTCGAGCGGATAGTTGGCCCGGACGGCCCGGTTGACCAGGCGTTCCACCTCGCGCAACTCCTCCGCCGTCACCTTCTGGAAATGCGAAAAGTCGAAGCGCAGCATCTCGGGCGTCACCATCGAACCCTTCTGCTCCACGTGCCCGCCCAGCACCTTGCGCAGCGCCTCGTGCATGAGGTGCGTCGCCGAGTGATTGTTCGCGGCCGCCTGGCGCTTCGCGGCATCCACCACGGCGGTAAACTCCGCAGCGGGATTTTCAGGAAGCTGATTGACGATATGGATAATCAGTCCGTTCTCCTTCTCGGTGGCCACGACCGCGATTTTTTCGTTGGCACTCTCGATGTATCCGATGTCACCGATCTGACCGCCCGAATTGCCGTAGAACGGCGTGCGGTCGAAAACCAACTGATAAGAGGTTTTCCCCTTCGACGTAACGCGGCGGTAGCGCGCGATGCGCACCCGCTCGGTCAGCGTATCGTACCCCGTGAAAACACTCTCCTTGATCGGAATCAATTCCACCCAGTCGTCGGTGTCGACGGCCGCAGCGTTGCGCGACCGCTCCTTTTGCGCCTGCAGTTCGCGTTCGAAGGCTGCCAGATCGACGCCGACCCCCTGCTCGCGGGCGATCAGTTCCGTCAGGTCGATCGGGAAACCGAACGTATCGTACAACTCGAAGGCATCCGTTCCCGAAATGAGCTTCCTGCCCTCGTTTTTGGTCTTGGAAATCACGCCGTCGAGCAGGTTGATGCCTGTCGCCAGCGTGCGCAGGAACGAGGCCTCCTCCTCCTCGATCACCTTTTCGATCAACCCCTGCTGCGCCTTCAGTTCGGGGAACTGCCCGCCCATCTGCTCCACCAGTCCGGGGACGAGTTTGCAGAGGAAAGGTTCGTTGAAGCCCAGATAGGTGTAGCCGTAACGCACCGCACGGCGCAGGATGCGGCGGATCACATAGCCCGCCTTGACGTTCGACGGCAGTTGCCCGTCGGCGATCGAGAAGGCAATGGCGCGCAGGTGGTCGGCGATCACGCGCATGGCCACATCGGCATTCGCGTCCTCGCCGTATTTTTTGCCCGACATCGCCGCGATGCGGCCGATCGTGGGCTGGAACACATCCGTATCGTAGTTCGACTTCTTGCCCTGCAGAATCATGCAGAGCCGCTCGAAGCCCATACCCGTATCGACGTTGCGCGCCGGCAGCGGCTCCAGAGAACCGTTGGCCTTGCGATTGAACTGCATGAAGACGAGGTTCCAGATTTCGATGACCTGCGGGTGGCTCTGGTTGACCAGCTCGCGGCCGGGTTTCGCGGCAATCTCCGCCTCATCTCGCAGGTCGAAGTGAATCTCCGAGCAGGGACCGCAGGGACCCGTCTCGCCCATCTCCCAGAAATTGTCGTGCCGGTTGCCCCGGATGATGTGGTCTTCGGGCAGGAACTGCCGCCAGTAGTCGTAGGCCTCCCGGTCGAACGGCACGCCGTCCTCGTCGGAGCCTTCGAATACGGTGGCGTACATCCGCACGGCAGGCAGTCCGTACACGTCGTGCAGCAACTCCCAGGCCCACTCGATCGCCTCCCGCTTGAAATAGTCGCCGTAGGACCAGTTGCCCAGCATCTCGAACATCGTGTGGTGGTAGGTGTCGTGGCCGACCTCCTCCAGGTCGTTGTGCTTGCCCGAAACGCGCAGGCACTTCTGCGTGTCGGCCGCACGGGGATATTTGCGCGGGGCGTTGCCCAGGAAAATGTCCTTGAACTGGTTCATGCCCGCGTTGGTGAACATCAGCGTGGGGTCGTTCTTCACCACCATCGGCGCCGAAGGCACGATCGCGTGCCCCTTGCTTTCGAAGAAGTCCAGAAACGCCTGACGAATTTTATTCGATTCCATTATATACTGATTTATCTATTCTTTGCGTTATTCATTTCGGGTTGCAAAATTACACATTTTAAACTAAATTTGCACCTTATCGACAGGAGTTTTTTCAGGGATGACGCAAAAACGACATACATTCGATCCGCAGACGCTGACGCACGAGGCGCAAACCCTCACACGCGAAGTCGTCACGGCGACGTTCCGCCTGCGCACCTACCGTCTGATCCGCAAAATCCTCCTGGGATTCATCCTCGTATCGATCGCCAACGTCCTGTTTTCCTATTTCTTCTACACGCCGAAAATGTACCGCATCGTGCGCGAAAACCGCGACCTGGTGATCAAATACCGCATCCTGCAGGATCGCATCCGCACGGCGCAGCGCAAGGTGGACGAGATCAAGCACCGCGACAACTACGTCTACCGTTCGCTCTTTTCGACCGACACACTTTCGATCGACGGGATCTACACCCCCTATTCAGACGCGAAATACGCTCCCCTGGCCGACGACAACTACGCCTCGCTGCTGGTCGGCACCTGGCAGCAGCTCGACGCACTGGCGCGGATGCTATACCTCGAATCGGTGTCGTTCGACGAGCTGCAAATCCTCTCCCGCAACAAGGAGCAGCTCTCCTCGGCCATTCCGGCCATCTGGCCCATCGACCGGGCAGCGCTTCACAACAACCATATCGGAGCCTTCAATCCCCGGCGTTTGCACCCCATCTATCACCGCATCATCGCCCACAAGGGAATCGACCTGGGATGCGACCGGGGTACGCCGGTCTATGCCACGGGCGATGCCGTGGTCGAAAGCACCGATCAGGGACAGGCCCGCCGGGGCTACGGCAAGCAGGTGCTTCTGAACCACGAATTCGGCTACAAGACGCGCTACGCCCATCTTAGCAAAATTCTTGTGAAGCCCGGAGAAAAAGTGACGCGCGGGCAGATCATCGCCGAGACGGGCAACACGGGAGGTTCGACGGCACCCCACCTCCACTACGAAGTGATCCACAAGGGTACGCCCGTCAATCCGATCAACTACTTCAACCGCAACATGACCAGCGAGGAGTACAACCGCCTGATGGAAGAGATCCGCGAAACCAACTTCGAAAGTCTGTAAACGATGGCAGGAAAAAAGGATTTGGAAAAACTCCGCAGGCGCCGCCGCCGCAAACAGCGCACGATACGCGCCACGATTCAGGCTTTCGTCTGGATCGGGATCGCCGTGCTTTATTACGTCGGCTTCTCGGTCTTCTTCGATACGCCCGTGGAATATGAACTCAAGCACTCCACCGACCGGCTGCGCAGCGAATACGACCGGCTTTCGGCCCGCTACGACACGCTGTCGATGGTGCTGGGCAACGTGGTCGAACGCGACCGCAACGTGTTCCGCACCCTTTTCGAGTCGGATCCCTACGACTTCGACGCCGAATACGAAAAGAAGAAATCCGCCACCTACGAAAGCGTTTTCGAAAAATCCACCCACCGGCTGACACGCGACTTCCGCAGCAGGCTTACCGCGATGGAGGCCAAAATGCAGGAGTTGGGAGACACCTACCTCGCCCTGCAGACCTGCATCGACCAGGCCGGGGCGAGGAGCAACTACATCCCCTCCATCCAGCCGGTGATCAACAAGCAGTTGACCCTGCTGACGGCCTCCTACGGCATGCGCATCCACCCCTTCTACAAGACGCTGCAATCGCATCAGGGCGTGGATTACACGATTCCCGAAGGGTCGAGCGTCTTCGCTACGGCTGACGGTGTGGTGAAGGACGTGTCGCAGCGCAACTCCACTTCGGGACAAACCGTGGTGATCGACCACGGCAACGGCTACGAAACATCGTACAGCCACCTGAGCCGCATCGATGTCCGGAAGGGACAGACTGTCCGCCGTGGCGACATCATCGCCCTCTCGGGCGACACGGGTCTCTCGCTGGCGCCCCACCTCCATTACGAAGTGCGGCAGAACGGCATGCGCGTCGATCCGATCCACTATTTCTTCTCGGAGCTGACGCCCACGGAGTACCAGAGGTTGATCCGGATCGCACAGTCGGGCATGCAGTCGTTCGACTAAGTCGAACGACAATTAAAAATGAAAAATTAAGAATTAAAAATTGAACGATACCCGCATCCGCCTGCTGCTGCTGGATTTCGACGGCACGCTCTGCGACACCCGGCAGGCCAATACGCTGGCCTACGTCACCACGCTGCGTGAGGCAGGCTACAACCTGACCGAAACCGAATATGAAACCCGCTACTTCGGGATGCGCTGCAACGAATTCCTGACGGCGCTGGGCATCGCCGACCCCGCCGAACGCGAACGGCTGCGCCGGCGCAAGATCGCCCTCTACCCCACGTTTTTCGACACCGTGCGGCTCAACCGTCCTTTGTGGGACTTCTGCCAACAGTTCCGCTCGCAGGGCGGACGGGTATGGATCGTCTCGACGGGCAGCCGCGACAATATCGAAAACGTGATGGACTACCTGAGGCTCGGAGGCCCCGGGGACAGCGACACTGAATTTCCCGAAGGGTGCGTGGACGGGATTCTCTCGGGAGCGGACGTCGCGCACAGCAAGCCCGCTCCGGAGTGCTTTCTGCGGGCGATGGAACTCGAAGGAGTCACTCCGCGCCAGACGCTGATCTTCGAGGATTCGGAGATCGGACTCGAAGCAGCACGCCGGAGCGGTGCGGGGTATTTCAAAGTTTCACTTTAGCGTACGACAAAAAAATACGGACGGGCTTTGCACCCGTCCGTATTTGCTTTCAGCCGGCAGCAGCAGAGTTACGCAGGAAAGAGCTGTCATGCCCTGGAAACGAGTCCTCCGGACACCGCCGCGAACTATTGGACGGCTTGTTTACAGGCTGAGAATAAATGTGCAAATGACGATTTATCCGAATACTGCCACCTTCCTTCCAAGTGGTAAGCCCACGGATCGCGAAGTGCGATTCGTGAATGATCTCACCGTTTGCAGATCGCATTGAAATCGCAGTACCGGCACGTATCCGCATCCTCGCATTGGCGGAAAGGAATCGCAGGGTCGTAAAGCGCTTCCAGTTGCGTGCGAAGCAACTCCCCGAAACGCTCCCGGTAAAGCGAAAAATACCCCCCGCGCACGCCCAGTTCCTTGTCGTCTAGCAGCGGCGAATAGTCCGGGCGGTGCATGTTGCGCACATAGTAAAGCGCCGGAACCGCATCGCGGCCCTCAGAGCGCGAAAGTATCATGGCATAGAGCAGCGTCTGGAGCACGTTGGCCATGCGGTGCCGGCCCTTGCCCGTGAAAAGGCTCTCCACCCCGTCGAATTCGAGGTGGTCGCGGCCCGTCTTGTAGTCGACCACGCGAAGGGTTCCGTCGTCGAGCGAATCGATCCGGTCGGCGCGGCCCGCGAATTTCACCTCCCGCGTTAGCCCTCCCGCTTCGAAAGGGAAGCGGCACGCCACGTCGCGCTCCAATCCCCACACGGCAAAAGCGTCGTGCGCTGCATCCCAGGCCATAACCCCGTTTCGCAGGTAGCGGATCACGATGTCCTTCACGATCAGCAGGTCACCGGGGTACTCTTCGGGCTTCGCATCCGCATCCTGCAGATGGTTTTCGTTGATCGCCCCGACGACGGCCCGCTCGACTTCGCCCGCAGCAACCATCGCGCGCAGCGTTTGCCCGGGATGTTCCTCGCCCTCGATCCGGGTATAGAGCCGCTGGGCAGCGTCGTGGAGAATCAGCCCGAACATCGGGGCGTCGACCTCCTCCGAGAGTTCGTCCTCCGCCTTCAACCGCGCCACCGAATGGAAATAAAATTGCAGCGGGCAGGCTACATAGCGGGCGAAAGCGGTCGGCGACAGCGTCGCGGGACTTGCAGGATCGGTGAAGCGTTCGAGGCTGTGCATCACTCGTTCGTCTTTCGGCACTTCGATCGTCTCCGAATCCGCGAGATTCACGTCCACGCCCACCTCGATCCGGCGCAGGTCGAAACCCGATTCGTAACCCAGTTGGTAGATATAGCGGCTCGGTTCGCCCGTGGACTTTTCGTCGGCGTGCGAACAGTAGAGCATCGTGACCCGTTCGGCACGCTGGATCAGGCGATAGAAATAGTAGGCATAAACCCCCTCGTGGTGTTCCGGCGTGGGCATTTCATAGGCCGCGCGCAGGTTGTAGGGAATGAACGATGCCTGCCCCAGGCGGTTGCCGGGAAAGTTGTCGTCGTTCATCGACAGAATGATGACATTGCGGAAATCGAGGTTGCGGGTTTCGAGAATACCCATGATTTGAATTCCCTCCAGAGGCTCCCCTTCGTAGGGGATGCGCAGCGTCTGCAGGTGGCGGCGCAGCAGCGAATTGAACACCTCCGTCGTAAGCTCCACGTCGCACTCCTCCAACGAGTTGCGCAGTTTGGTGATCTCTTCGGCAATCAGGGCCAGAAACTCCACGCGGCGGCGCGTCTCGTCGCCCTCATAGGGACGCTGTGCCACGGCCGCGATCACCTCCAGCAAGTACTGCGACAACTCCCGCCAGTCGGACGCGGCCGTGAAAATCCGGGTCAGCAGGTTATTGCGCTGCAACAGGGCGGCATCCACCGAAATGCGGCGTTGGCCGACGATCTGCTCCTGCAACTCGCGTGTTAACTGCGGATCGCTCTCCTCGACATAGGGATGCGACAGGATACCGACCACATCGGCATGGTAGAAGGTATATCCCCCGCCCCGCTTGCGACGGCGGTTCTGCAGCTCCACGAGCCGTTCGACGAAGGTATAGGCCAGGCTCTGCTTCAGGGGGTAACCCATCGTGACGTTCACCCGGCCGATTCCCTCGGGCAGGGCGTAAAGCAGGGGCAGCAGCAGGTTTTCGTCGGTCAGCACCACGGCGGTCTCCTTGCCCAACGGCTCCAGTGCCCCCAGTTCGGAGAGGATACGCGCGGCGTATTTGCACTGCACGGCGTTCGACACGGCCGACACGACGGTCATCTGCTTCGGTTCGCGGAAGTGCTCGTGCGTGACCGCCGCGCGGGGAGGGAACAGTGCGACGTTCGTGCGGACGAACATCCCGGCCTCCTGCTCGGGGTTGTCCTTATAATAGGTATCGTAATCCCAGTAAAAATCGGTTCGGCACGTCGCTGCAAGGAATTTGAAAAGCCGTTTTTCGCATTCGGTCAGGGCGTTGAACCCCGCCACGACATAGCGCCTCGGCTTGTCGAAGCGGAAGCCGCCCCGCTGCAGCCGCTCGGCGGCGGCGCGCTGCACCATCCCGTTGTAGGCGATACCCAACTCCGCGAGACGCTGCCGGAATTCCCGGTAGACGGGGCCGAGCGTCTTCCAGACCGCCAGGAATTTGCGTTTTTCCTCCGAAAGCGTCGTTCCCTCGCCGAAGGTCGACCAGAACGACAGGATTTTCAACTGCGCGGGCGTGAGGTAGGAAACGTCCGCTTCCAACTCCTTGATGTCGGTAAGGTTGCGGAACAGCATGTCGGCATCGATCAGGTATTTGTCGATCGTGTCGAAATCCGTAAGGAGCATATCGCCCCAGAAGTAAAAACGGTCGAAAGGCTCATCGTGGTAGCGGGAATAAACCTTGTAAAGCTCGGTGATAAGCCGCACGCGGTCGCCCGTGCGCAGGCCCGACACCTCCGTCATCAGATCGTCGATCGTCAGCCACTCGGGCTGCCACATGGGCCGCTCGGCGACGGCCGCAAGCGCATCGACGAAGAACAACCGGGCACGGCGCGACGGAAACAGCACGGACAGTTCGCTCACGTCCGCGCCGTAGCGAACGTAAAGGTCTCGGGCGACCTCGGAAAGAAAACCGCTCATTGATGGAAAGTTGAAAATGGAAAATGGAAAGGTGAAAGTTGAAAATTTGCGACATCTCGACCATGCTCGATGCTCGAAGGCAAGAGAGACGCTCAGGATGACAAAGAGTAGATTTTTTTAATTTTCACTTTCCACTTTCAATTTTTTAATTTATATGCGTAATATCTCCGCCCATGAACTTAGCACCCCCGCGAACGACCGACGGATCGCCCTTGTAGAAGATTTTGGCATTGGTCGAAGTCTTACCTTCGAAACGGTCGGTCACCCACAACGTCACCGTGGCGCCGCTCTGCGCGTTGACCTCGGCGGACATCGTCTCCAACCCCGAAGCGTCTAATTTGGCCGACGAGATATACAGGCGCAGGTAGCGGGCCTTCCCCGTGAGCGTCACATTACTCTTGCCCGAAATGTCCAGACACAGATCGGCGAAGTCGAGCGATGCCGTCACCGTAGCCGCACCGCCGATAGTCATGTCATGCATCTTCGAAGAGAGCGTATCGGCGAACACGGCCGTCGCGTCGTTAATCGTCACCTTGTGCAGGTCGTTGTAATAGACCGTTACCTCGGTGCGGTCGGGGCGGCGCGTCTCGGGGCGTTCGGTGATCCGGAGCACGCGATCCTTCACCGCAGCCTTGAACTTCGACGTGTAGGAACCTTTGGTGTCGTAGACGATTTTCGGAGCCTCGGTGTCCGGAACGCGGATCAGCCTGATATCGAGAGGAGCGTCGATCACGAGAGTCGTGAACGAAGGCAGCCATTCGCTTTTCGCGGCGGCGGCGGACTGCGCTTCTCCGGCGTCCTGCGCACGGAGACCGCAAACGGCAAGGAGCAGCGTTGCGGCGGTAAGAATCGTTTTTTTCATAAATACGTCGTTTTAACGGGGACTAATTTACAAAAAATCGGCGAACCGGGGATTGCCTTTCGGGATTTGTTTTGTACTTTTACTCCACAAAACGACAAAACAGACAGTGAGAGCGACAATTCTGAATGCGAGCGCCGGATCGGGCAAGACCTATCAGTTGGCGTACAAGTACGTCCGGGACGTGGTCGAACAGCCTGCACTCTACCGGCACATCCTCGCCGTGACCTTCACCAACAAGGCCACCGAAGAGATGAAGTCCCGCATTCTGAAGGAGATACACACCCTCGCTTCGGGAGCCGACAGTTCCTACCTCGACAAGTTGTGCCGGGAGCTGCAGCTCGACGCACAGACCGTGCGCGAACGGGCGCGGGAGGTTCGGTCGAAGATCCTGCACGACTATTCGCGTTTCACGGTGCTCACCATCGACACCTTCTTCCAGCGCATCCTGCGGGCTTTCATCAAGGAGCTGGGCATCGAGCTGGACTACAACGTGGAGATCGAAACCGAGTCGGTGCTCTCCCGCAGCGCCGACCTGCTCGTCGAGCAGATCACCGGCGACGCGGAGTTGCAGCGCTGGCTGATGGAGTTCGTCGGCGAGCGCATCGAGGAGGGCCGCAAGTGGGATGTGCGCGAGGGCATCCTGGCGCTGGGCGGGGAATTGTTTAAGGAGAAAAACAAGACGGCGCTGTCCGGCGCCCGTTCCAAGCAGGAGCTGGGCAAGCTGATCGGCGGCATCCTGGCGCAGGCGAAAGCCTCGAAGCAGGAGTTGCAGCGTCTCGCCGCGCAGGCCGTGCAGCGAATGGCCGGGGCAGGCGTGGGGCCGGAGGATTTCAAGGGCAAGAGCCGCAGTTTCGTCAACTGTTTCTACACGGCGGCTGCGGGAACGATCAAGCCCTTCACCGACACGGCGCGCGAAAAGAGCCGTTCTCCGGAGGGCTGGTGCCCGAAGGGATCGCCCGCCGAACCGCTCGCCGGGGAGTTGCAACCCCTGCTGCGCGAAATGTGCGAACTCTATGACAGCCACATCCAATTTTGGAACACGGCCGATCTGGTGCGCGAAAACTACCGCAGTTTCGCGCTGCTGGCCGATCTCTATGCCCGCGTGCAGCAGATGTGCGACGAGCAGAACATGATGCTCCTCTCGGAGACCAAATACATTCTTTCGGAATTCATCGGCCATAACGACGCACCTTTTATCTATGAAAAGGTGGGCAACCGCTACGAACGTTTCATGATCGACGAATTTCAGGACACCTCGGCCCGCGAGTGGGAGAACTTCCTGCCCCTGCTGCAGAACGCCATGTCGCAGTCCGACCAACCCTCGGTGCTGCTGGTGGGCGACATCAAACAGTCGATCTACCGCTGGCGGGGCGGCGACTGGCGCATACTCCACAGCGGCGCGCAGCAGGCACTGGGCGGTGCGGAAGTGGCTCCCGTGATCCCCCTGAAAGAGAACTGGCGCAGCCTTCCGGCCGTTGTGGATTTCAATAACCGGATCATCGGGCAGGTCGTCGCGACGGACAACGCCCGGCTCAACGGCGCGCTCGCCGAAGCCGCCGCAAAAGGCGCTCTGCCGGAAGCAGCCGTCGCAGAGCTGTGCGACATGCTCAAGAACGCCTACGCCGACCATGCGCAGCAGGCCTGTAAGCAAGGTACCGCTCCGGGCTATGTCCGCATCGACACCTGCACGGGGCCTCCGCCCGTGGTGGAGCGGATCAAGGAGGTGCTGGACAAAGGATTCCGTCCGAAGGACATCCTGATCCTGGTGCGGGGCGCGACGGACGGGGCGAAGGTGGCAGCCATGCTGCTCGACTTCAAGCGCACGAACAACGATCCGCGCTACCGCTTCGACGTGATGACACAGGAGGCGCTAATCGTGGGCAAAGCACCCGTCAGTTCGTTCGTCACGGCGGCCATGCAACTGGCGCTCAACGCCGGGGATTCACTCAGCCGCGCCCTCTATAACCGCTACCTGGGGCGGCCGTTCGACGCACCGCTGCCGGAGGACGACCGCGAATTCTTCCGCACGCTGCGGCTGCTGTCGCCCGAGGAGGCGTTCGAACGGATCGTGATGCACTGCCGCCTGCAGGACGACCGACGGCAGACGGCCTACCTGCAGGCCCTTCACGAGCAGGTGATCGCCTTCTGCTCGAACCGTGTCGCCGACCTGCCGCTTTTCCTCAAATGGTGGAAGGAGACCGGCCGAAACCGCTCGCTGAGCGTGGAGCAGAGCGAAACGACGGTCGAGATTACCACGATCCACAAAGCCAAAGGACTGGAAAAGAAAGTGGTCCTCATCCCCTACTGCACGTGGCCGCTCGATCCCCGTTCGGGCGGTACGATCGACAACATCGTCTGGGCCGAAGCCGCAGGCGAGGGAATGGACGCCGTGGGCCGCTTTCCCGTGAGGTACAAACGGGCGATGGCCGATTCGGGATTTTCGGCCGAATACTACCGTGAACAGGTCTACTCGCATGTGGACAACGTCAACCTGCTGTACGTGGCCCTGACGCGCGCCAAAGAGTCGCTGCACGTCTTCGTGCCCGACACCGGAACCCGCAACGCGACGGTCGGCGGGCTGATCGTGCAGTCCATTGCCACCGATGACGGGCGGGCCATGTTAGGCGAGACCGAAGGGCGGCACAGCGTGTCGGAGGCGGGCGAACGCTTCGAATTCGGCACGTTCACGGGGCCGGACACAGCCTCCGGCGACGACACGGCCGCCGAACACGTCGTGCTGGAGAACTACCCCACGGCCGAGGCCGACCTGCGGCTGCGGCTCCCCTCGCAGCGTTATTTCGACGATGAGGACACCGTCGAACTTTCGCCCCGCAACTACGGCATCCTGATGCACCGGGCCTTCGAGCAAGCGGCGACCGAAGCCGAAATTTACGAGGCCGTGACCGCCATGCAGGGCGACGGCATCCTTTCGCAGGACGACGTCGAGACCCTGCGCAAGATGATCGGCCGGGCGCTCGCCGACCCCGTTACACGGAGCTGGTTCGACGGCTCGTGGACACGGGTGCGCAACGAGCACGAGATCGTGGTCCCGGGCAGCGCCTCAACCCGCCGGCCCGACCGGGTGATGGTGCGCGGCACGAAGGCTGTGGTAGTGGACTACAAATTCGGCGCACGGGAACCGGGACGCTACCAGCGGCAGGTAGGCGAATACCTCGCTCTGTTGCAGCAGATGGGTTATTCGGAAGTCGAAGGCTACCTGTGGTACGTGAAGCTGGGGAAGGTGGAGAGAATTGAAAATTGAGAATGAAAATGGAAAATTCATAATTACCATGTACCCCAGAGACAACGCTAAAGGACGCAGTGCCGCACAGGACTGGTTAGCATCTCCACGTGTTGCAACAGCCTTTACTGCGGCCTGGAAACAGTCTTGCTTCTTCCTGCCCGGCATCGTCCGAATTCGTCCGGTCGCTGCTTTCGTTTGACCGAGTCGCTCCGCTCGTGTTCAGGACAACATTATGAATTATGAACTTTGAATGATGAATTGCCTTCGTGATATCCTGCCGCGCGAATTTCGCGGCCGCAGCAGCCGGGTGGCCGCCACCTTGTTCCTGCGCGCCGTGCTCAACTTCGCGGGGCTGGCGCTGCTGCTGCCCGTGCTGCTGCTGATCCTCGACGCAGGGAGCATCCACACCGATCCCCGGCTGGCGCGGGTCTACCAGATGGGCGGATTCCACAGCGAGCGGGCCTTCGTGCTGACCGTCTGCGGCATCGTCGTGGCGATGATCGTTGTGAAAAGCCTGCTCTCGCTCTGGCTTTACCGCTCGGAGCGGAACTTCACCTACGACCTTTACCGCGCTCTTTCACGGCGGCTCTTTATCCACTACCACAACCGGGGCATGGCCTTCATCAAGAGCAGCAACTCGGCGCAACTGACGCGCAACGTCAACGTCGTCTGTCTGGCCTTCGTGAGCGGCGTGCTGCGCCCGATGGCCGCAATCGCGGGCGAGGCGATGCTGCTCGTGCTGCTGTTCGGGGCCTTGCTGCTTTGCAACGCGACGGCGGCCCTGCTGACGCTGGGCATCTTCGTGCCCGCCGTGTGGCTCTACTACGCGCTGGTGCGCAACCGGCTCAACCGCTTCGGCGAGGCCGAGAACCGCGCCCAGCGGGAGAAAGCCCGCCTGGTGGCCGACACCTTCCGGGGTTATGCCGACATCGAAATCGCGGACGCCTTTCCCCGGATGCTCCGCGTCTTCGACCGCACGATGGACGAAGTGATCGCGCTGCGCCGCCGCGAGGCGACGATCGGCATGCTGCCCCAACTCTTCACGGAGGTCGGTGTGGCGGCAGGCATGGCCCTGTTGGTGGCTGTGGGATTCGGTCAGGACGGCGGGCGGATGCAGTTGCTGTTCGGCGTTTTCGCCGTGGCGGCCATGCGGCTGATGCCCTCCGTGCGCAACATCATGTCGAGTTGGAGCGCCATCAAATACAACCGCTACACGCTCGACATCCTGCGCGGCACGGGAACGGACGATCCGGCCCCGGAAGACAAAGAGGTGTACCGCCGCATGCCCCTTCAGCGGGAAATCGTCGTGAACGACCTTTCGTTCCGCTATGACGGCGATACGGAAGAGGTACTGCACGACCTGACCTTCACGATCCGCAAAGGCGAGCGGATCGGCATCCGGGGCACATCGGGTGCAGGCAAAACCACGCTTTTCAACCTGCTGCTGGGCTTCTACCGCCCGACGTCGGGCACCATCGAGATCGACGGCGTACCCCTGACGGCGGAGAACCGCCGCGCCTGGCAAAACACCGTGGGCTACGTCTCGCAGCAGGTGTTCCTCACCGACAGCACCTTCGCGGCCAACGTCGCGCTGGGGTGCGAACCGGAGCAGATCGACCGCGAGCGGGTGATGCGGGCGCTCGACGCCGCACACCTGGGTGATTTCGTCCGCTCGCTGCCGCAGGGCGCCGACACGCCCGTAGGCGAGTGCGGCAGTCGTCTTTCGGGGGGACAACGGCAGCGTATCGGCATCGCACGCGCCCTCTACCGCCAGGCTGACGTGCTCTTCTTCGACGAGGCCACCTCGTCGCTCGACAACCGCACGGAGGAGGAGGTGAACCGCTCCATCGCCAGCCTCTCGGCCCGCAACCGGGAACTGACGCTGGTGGTGATCGCTCACCGGGAAAGCTCGCTCGAATATTGTGACCGCATACTGACTATCGGAGAAAAATGAGATACGTAATTGCAGACCATCTGATCGAGCTGCCCGCATGGGTGGCCGGAACGCCGTTCGGACGCGCCCTGACGCCTTTTGAAGCGCCCTGTACCGGGGATTGTCCCGGTGATAACAATCCTGCCGGAGCGGATGCCTGTTCCGTGGCGAGAACCGGTTCGGGGACAGAGAACCTATCGCAGGCGGGCAATCCTGACAGAGCGGATGCCTGTTCCGGATTGAGAGCAGGTGCCGGGACAGAGAACGCTCCGCAGGCCGACAGCCAATGCGGGAACGGAGCAGCCTTCGAGACGAAGCAGGAGCCGTTTCGGGACAATTCTCCGGTTCGGATAGACCCCGCCGGCGAGGCACCCGTTCTGATCCTGAACTGCGGGAATTCCGTTCCGCCGGCAGGTCCCGGCTACCGCGAACTGGACACGTTCGACTTTCCGGATGCTGAAGCCGTCTGCCGGTTCGGGCGCGACGCGCAGGGACACCGGTTCTCGATGCATCTCGAAAGCGGAGAAGTCGTCACCTTTGTCCGCACATTCGGCACGGCGGAGGTCGTGAGCGACATCACGCCCGCACACAATCCTTCGCTGCTGCGCTTCGGACTGTGGATGCTGTTCGGGCTGGCGGTCAATCCTTTCGGGTCGGTGGCCCTACACTCCTCGGTGATCCGCACCGCAGAAGGCGCCGTGCTCTTCCTCGGCGAGTCGGGAACGGGAAAAAGCACCCACACGCGGCTGTGGCGGGAACATATTCCGGGTGCGTCGCTGCTCAACGACGACAGCCCGATCGTGCGCGTCAGGGAGGGGATTCCAACGGTCTACGGCTCGCCGTGGAGCGGCAAGACGCCCTGCTACAAGGCCGCCAGCGCCCCCATCCGGGGCATCGTGCGGCTTTCGCAGGCGCCGCACAACCGCATTCGCCGCCTGCCGGCCCTTGCGGCGCTCGGGGCGCTGCTTCCCTCCTGCCCGCCCGCCTTTGCCCACGATCCGCAGTTGCAGGATCACATCTGTTCCACGCTTTCGGCTCTGATCGCCGCAGTCCCGGTCTTCCACCTCGAATGTCTGCCCGACGCAGCGGCAGCCGAACTCTCCTGCAAAACGATCTTCGGACGATGAACCTCACCGATAACATCACCGCCTTTACCCTTGCCCGCGACCTGCTTCTGGAAGGCGAGCGCGTGACGATGCGCGTCAGGGGGCGGAGCATGCTCCCCTTCTTCCGCAGCGGAAGCACGGTGCGGCTGCGCCCGATCGCCCCGGGCGACCTGGTACGCGGTCATGTGGTGCTCGGACAGACGGATTCCGGAACGTATGTGATCCACCGGATCTACCGCACCGGTGCGGACTCGGTGACCCTGTTAGGGGACGGGAACATCGCCGCGACGGAAACCATGCCTCCGGAAAGGATTTACGGCATCGTCGATTGCAGCCGGCTGCACCTCGCACTGGCCCGCGTATGGCTGTGGATGCGTCCCGTGCGCCGTTATCCCCTGTGGGTGCTGCGGCATGTCTGCCGCGAATAATCCGCCCACGCACAGCATGCTCCGTGAAAAATCCCCGGACGGATAGTACCGATGTACGTCCCGTTCGGGGATTCGAGCGATGTGCGGCAGGCGAGGCGCAATCACCGGAACCGGTTTTTGATTTCAGAGGAGCAGGTTTCGTTCTCATGCAGGTTGTCCCGGATGGAACAGACACAAGTATTTCCCATTCGGGGCAAACAAGGCAGGGCCAAAGATGACCATGAGACACAAACCACGTTGATTTTGAGCGAGCGAGTTTCGGACATCGTGAAGAACGGGACGGACAGTTAGTACAAAGTACGTCCTGTTCGTCCCGTTCGAGGAATGTGCGGAAATGGCCGCTTATAAATCGAAAACCGATTATTCGCCCAGAGCAAACCGCTTGTAAGCGACGACCGTAGCGTCCTTATCCGCCTTGCGGATGTACTCGGCGATGGTCTCCTTCTCGCCTACGACCGGCTGAGCAAGCAGCGTGTTCTCCTCGAAGAACTTGCGCATCTTGCCCTCGGCGATCTTCTCCAGAATGGCATCGGGCTTGTTGGCGTTCTTGGGATCCTGCTTCATGGCCTCCACGGCGATCTGACGCTCGTGAGCCACCACCTCGGCGGGGCAGTCGGCCTCGCTGATCGAGATAGGCGCCATAGCCGTAGCCTGCATGGCAACGACGTGGGCAACCTCGGCGGGAATCTCCTTGTTGAAGCCCAGGATCGTACCCAGCTTCTTGTTGAAGTGTACGTAAGCGGCGCAGTAAGGAGCCTCGATACGGGCATAGTATGCCAGTTCGATCTTCTCGCCCGTCTGACCCGATTTCTCGGTAACCATCTCCTCCACGGTACGGCCCTCGGCATTCTTCGAAGCCATGAGCGCGTCGCGGTCGGCGGCGTCGGCGGCAACGGCAACGTCGAGCATGGCGTTGGCCGAAGCGGTATATTCTGCATTCTGAGCCACGAAGTCCGTCTCGCAGGCCAGGCAGAGAAGGTAGGCCTTCTGACCTACGATCTTCGTAACGACCACACCCTCGGTAGCGGTACGGTCGGCGCGCTTGGCAACGACCAGCTTACCCTTCTCGCGGATAATGTCCTGCGCACGGGCAAAATCGCCTTCCGCCTCGACCAGAGCCGATTTGCAGTCCATCATGCCGGCACCGGTCATCTTGCGGAGCTTCATCACATCAGCAGCTTTGATTTCCATAGTCTTGTATTTTTATGCGTTTAATTTCAAAATTTCTCTCCCGCTCAGGGATTCCCCTTTTCAATGACCGCCGCGAACGGGAGCCGTGACATACGGCTCCCACACGGGGCGGACATGAATCGGAATTTCCCTTCCCGGGAACTCCGGTACAATTATTCTGCCTTTTCCTCGGCAACCGGAGCAGCCTCCTCGGCGGGTACTGCGACCGT
Organism: Alistipes sp.; assembly: GCA_048465795.1. Taxonomy (GTDB): domain Bacteria; phylum Bacteroidota; class Bacteroidia; order Bacteroidales; family Rikenellaceae; genus Alistipes. The sequence continues at coordinate 1,024 of DBFWKV010000045.1, read as the reverse complement.
CTCGGTTACAACAACCTCGACAGGCTCCTCGAAGGGAGTCTCCACAGCGGCAACCACTTCGGCGACGGTAGCCTCCTCGGCATCGATGGCAGCCTTCACGGCCTTCTTGATGCGGGGTTTACCCTCTTTTTTGGGAGCGGCGTCGGCTGCAGCCTCTGCCTCCTGAGCCTCCTTCTCCTTTTCGAGCTTGCGTTCCTCGGTACCTTCGGCGATGGCGGCGCACATGGCCTCTATCACCGCAGCGATCGACTTGGTCGCATCGTCATTTGCAGGGATTACGTAATCAATGTCGGTTGGATCACAACAAGTATCTACCATTGCAAATACGGGGATGCTGAGTCGTTTGGCCTCTTTGACGGCGTTGGACTCCTTCTGGATGTCGACGACGAACAGGGCGGCCGGAAGGCGCGTCAGGTCGGCGATCGAACCGAGGTTCTTCTCCAGCTTGGCACGCTGACGCGAAATCTGGAGCTTCTCGCGCTTGGAGAAATTGTCGAAAGTGCCGTCGGTCGTCATCTTGTCGATGGTGGCCATTTTCTTGACGGCTTTGCGTATCGTGGGGAAGTTTGTAAGCATACCGCCCGCCCAACGTTCGGTAACGTAAGGCATTCCGACGGCTGCCACCTTTTCGGCAACGATGTCTTTAGCTTGTTTTTTGGTAGCGACGAACAGCACGCGGCGACCGCTCTTGGCGATCTGCTTGATGGCGGCGGCGGCCTCATCGATCTTCAGCACGGTCTTGTGCAGGTCGATGATGTGGATGCCGTTCTTCTCCATGAAGATGTAAGGAGCCATTTTAGGGTTCCATTTGCGCTTCATGTGTCCGAAATGAGCACCAGCTTCCAATAATGTATTAAAATCTGTACGTGACATTTTAATCGATCTTGTTTGATTTTTAATTCTCTTTTCTTCAACTTCCGCAGTAGTGGGCCTATGCAGGCTTCGTCCGGGAAGTTTTCCGCGACAGGGCAATCAGGCAGTAAACCAATTAAGAATTAAAAATTAAGAATTAAAAATCGCTGAG